>JBCDGW010000012.1:0-58419 GCA_038750765.1 Pseudomonadota bacterium
AAGTTATCTCAATCAGCCGCAGATCGCGGCGATCCCGGTAATGTAGGAGGCTTCGGGGTGGGCGCAAGAACTTTTTAGAATTATTCTAATTCAGAGCGAACTTCTCGGAAACCGAGCGGATCAAAAACGCGAAATTGCGTTGGTGTTGGCGGGCGACGCGCGAGCACAGCATAAAGCGAAAGCTGTCATCGTCCTCGTCGAGGCATGCCGCAACCAGACCACCAAGCCACGCTTCATCAAAGCTGAAATCAGACACACCCGGGCGGAATAGCTGCGCGCGTTTGCCGGTCGCCTGCTGGAAACACTTTATCACAGTCTCACTGTAGGCCTGATCGGCGCGGCTCGGATGACAGGCAAGAACCGCGCAGGCCTCAAACAAATCGGCATGCGCAGCGGCGCGGGCAGTGAGATTAACCTTGCGCAGATGTTCCACGAACGGGCGCACACGCGCGGGGCATTCGGGCCTCGGCGCCTTTGGCGCAGCCTTCCCGTCCCAGAGCGCGTATTTCCGTGCCACCATGCCGCAAGATCCTCCGAGGGGCGCGACATGCAAAGCGCTGGCGCACCGCCTAACACGACTATAATAGTAAGAGATAGACGCTTCAAGATAGGGCGGCCCAAGTGCAACCACCGACGCAGCTGACGAGGCGACTGGCGAGACTTGCCGAGGCTCTATCAGTGTCGGCGCTGGTCATAGGCGGATCGGTCGCGCCATCGATGGCGGCTTCGCTTGAAGATGTGCATCTCGATATCGTCCCGCGCACGCCCGAAGAAGCCGCGCGGATTGCGTCTGTGACAGCACTGATCGAGCAATTCGATACGCCGCACAGGTTTGAAGAGATGTCCGCCGGGGCGGCGACAGTCGGCGTCGCGCAGGACAGCTCCGCCTTCTCGCAGCCAAACCGCACAATGGCCTTTGAGGATCGCCTGGACTTCGCTGTCGGCAACGGCCTGTTCAAAAAGCTGTGGGTCTCATCGCCTTCCTCGACGCTGGCCTCCGATGGGCTTGGCCCGCTCTACAATGCGCGGTCATGCGCGCGCTGTCATGTGGGCAATGGCCGAGGGCATCCGCCTGAAGGACCCGACGACAACGCGATTTCGATGCTCTTGCGGGTGTCTATCCCCGGCTCTATCGACGATGCGATCCCCGAGATCGAAGGCTACCTCGCGACGCGCCCCGAGCCAATTTACGGCAAGCAACTGCAAGACTTCAGCCTGGCGGGGCACAAGGCCGAGTACCGCCTCGATGTGACCTATGACGAAATCGAGGTGCCTCTGGCCGGTGGCGAGGTCGCCTATCTGCGCAAGCCCACCTACTATGCCGCGGATCTTGGCTACGGCCCCTTGCACCCAGATGTGATGGTGAGCCCGCGGATCGCGCCGCAGATGATCGGGCTTGGTCTGATCGAGGCGATTCCGGTCGATGACATTCTGGCCTGGGCGGATGCCGATGACAGCGACGGCGACGGCATCTCGGGGCGGCCTAACATTGTTTGGTCATTGGAGTTCAACCGCCCGATGCTGGGGCGGTTCGGTCTGAAGGCGGGCATGCCGACGATGCTACAGCAGAACGCCGATGCCTTCGCCGGTGATATCGGTATCTCCACGCCCTTGTTCCCCGCGGGCTGGGGCGAGTGCACCGAGGTGCAAGAGGCGTGTCGCGTGGCGCTGCATGGCGATCAGGATGCGCGGGTTTTCGAGGTCGATCAGCAGGGCCTCGACCTGGTCACCTATTTCAGCAGCAATCTTGGTGTGCCGATCCGCCGCGACGTGGATCACCCCGAGGTTCTGCGCGGCAAGGAAGTGTTCTACGAAACCGGTTGCGTCTCATGCCACCGGCCTTCTTTCGTCACCCATCGGCTGGAAAACCGCCCAGAGCACAGCTTTCAGCTTATCTGGCCCTATAGCGATTTTCTGTTGCACGATATGGGCCCGGGGCTTGCCGACAACCGACCTGAAGCGCGCGCAACCGGCACCGAATGGCGCACACCGCCGCTTTGGGGCATCGGCCTGACGAAACAGGTCTCGGGGCACACCTATTTTCTCCATGACGGCCGGGCCCGCTCGCTTCTCGAAGCGGTTCTGTGGCACGGGGGCGAAGCGGCGCCCCACCGCGATGCTGTCATCTCGATGGCGCCCGAAGACCGCGCCGCCCTAATCCGCTTTCTGGAGAGCCTATAGACATGCGCCCCCTACTGTTTTCCCTGTGCGTCATTCTCGCGAGCCCCGCGATCGCGCAAAGCGATGAAGATACGCTGATCGACCGGGTCGTGAATGACCACATCCTGTCGGGATATACGGCGCTGGCCACCGCGTCCGAGGCGCTCGCCGATGCCGCGCAAGCCGATTGCACCCCGACAAGTGAGCCGCTTCGTAGCGCCTACGGCACAGCTTTTGATGCTTGGGTCAGCGTGAGCCATCTGCGTTTCGGGCCCTCTGAGGTGGACGAGCGCGGCTTTGCCCTGGCATTCTGGCCAGACCCGCGCGGATCGACGCCCAAAAGCCTGGCCGGGCTGATCGCCAAAGCCGACCCGGTGGTCAACGACGCGGAGGAGTTTCGTGAGGTTTCCGTTGCCGCCCGGGGCTTTTATGGCCTGGAGTTCCTGCTCTACGATGATCAGTTCATCAATAGCGACAATCCAGAATATCGATGCGTCCTGATCCAACGGGTGGCCAGCGATATCGCAGTGACGTCCAACGCAATCTTGGAGGATTGGCAGACGGGCTACGCGGAATTGATGCTGCAAGCGGGTGAAAACGACCGCTACCGCACCGATGCCGAGGCGCTGCAACAGGTGTTTACGGCACTGTCGACTGGGCTGGAGTTTCTCACCGATGCGCGGCTCGGCCGTCCGTTAGGCACTGTTGGGCGGCCTCAGCCGCGCCGTGCCGAGGCGCGCCGCTCTGGCCGATCCCTGCGCCATGTTATCCTCGCGCTCGAAGCCACCCGCGCCCTCGCCGCTCACCTGTCAGGCAACAACGCCGAGATCGATGCCACCTTCGTCACCGCGCTGGACGCGACAGAAGCGGTGCAAGACCCGGTCTTTGCCAGTCTCGAAAACGCGCAAGGTCGCTTGGCGGTGATCGAGCTGCGCCTCGCCATTATCGAGATCCGCAAGATCGTCGGCACCCAGTTGGGTCCGATGCTGGGCATTGCGGCGGGGTTCAATTCGCTTGACGGAGACTAGAGAATGCCGGGGCGCCGCGCGTTCCTGGCCAGCCTCTTCGCCGCTGGGATGTGCCCCAAGGCCACCTGGGCGGATGCGGGCAACCCCGACTATCTCGCGGCCGCGAAAGTACCCTCCGGCGCGTTTGCACTAGTAGGCCTGCGCGGCGATGGGTCTGCCGCCTTTGAGATCCCGCTACCGGCCCGCGGCCACGCCGCTGCCGCGCACCCGCAGGCGCCGCTCGCTGTGGCTTTCGCGCGCCGCCCGGGCACGTTCGCCTTAGTGATCGACTGCCTGGCCGGCCGGGTCGATGCGGAGCTTACCGCGGCGCCTGGCCACCACTTTTCGGGGCACGGGGCGTACTCTGCCGATGGCGAGACGCTCTACACCGCCGAGAACTTCTACGATGAGGGCCGCGGCGTAGTGGGCATCTGGGATGTCGGGTCAGGCTACCGCCGCATCGGGGCGTTTTCGTCTGAGGGTGTTGGCCCGCACGAAATGCTGCGCCTGCCCGATGACACGCTTTTGGTGGCCAATGGCGGGATCGAGACCCATCCCGAGACCGGGCGCGCCAAGCTGAACCTGCCGATCATGCGGCCCAGCTTAGCCTATTTCGACCGCGACGGCAGCTTGCTCGATCAGGTGGAGCCGCCGCGCGCGTGGCACCGCGCCTCGATGCGCCATATCGCTGCCCGCGCCGATGGGCTCGTTGCTGTGGGCTGTCAGTGGCAGGGCGATCTGGCCGATACACCGCCGCTTCTGGCCACCCATCGCCGCGGGGGTCCGCTGCACTTTTCCACCGCTGGCGGCGATCTTTGGCGCGATATGCAGGGCTATGTGGGCAGCGTCGCGTTCTCAGGCGCCGGCCACGAGATTGCTCTGACCGGGCCACGCGGCGGCTTTATCGCGATCGCTGCTGATGACGACAGCGCGATCCGGACCTACCAGGCGCAAGATGTCTCGGGCGCTGCATCGCGGGGTGATGGCTTTTTGCTAACCACCGGCGGCGGCGCGATGCTGTCAATTGATCATGGCGCCCCGAACGTCGTGACGCGCGGCCCGAAGGTCTGGGACAACCACTTGGTCCGGATCTAGCAAGCCCGCCTAGAACTTACCCACCACGTTTAGGAACACGCCCTGATTTTCGTATTCGATATCAGTCAAGTCGTCCGAGACGCTGCCCCATTCATACCCAATGCCGATCTTTATGTTCTCGCCGACATGGCGATAGATCCCGAGCACGGCGCCGGTTTCGGTCGTGTCGGTCTCTTCGGTCCAAAGCACCCGGCCCTCGCCAAAGATGTCCCATTGATGCACCACGTGCCAATCAAAGCGCAGCGCCGCTAGGGTTGCGGTGTTGGCCGTGAACACATCCGTGCCCCGGTCCGCCACCTCTGACATCCGGTAGCCGAGCTTGGCCCCGACGCTGAGGCGTTTGCTCAGGTCATAAATCCCGTTCGCGGAGAGGACATGGCTGCGCTGTTGCGGGCCATCGGTGTCGCCGTTGGCATCGACCTGATCCTCACCCGGCAGATCGTGGAGGTAGGAGTACCGGAACAACAGGTTGAGCCGCTCATTATCGATGGGCCGATAGGCAAAGCCGAGCGACGCACGGGCATATTCGCCGTCCCGGAAATCACCTTCCGCACTATCGGAAAACAGCGCCTCGATATCCGCAAGCATGCGCCAATCGGCGCTAAACTGGTTAGAGAAACCGGCGGCAAACCCATAGGTTTCGCGGTCTTGCGCGGTGCCTGCCCCATCATCGGTGCGATATTCCAAGCGCAAGCGGCCAAAAAGGTCGTCATCGGGCTTCCAGGTGCCGCCGAGCGACAACGCGAAGCGCTCAAAATCGCCGTTGATGTCATCGCGTACAGTCCCAGTCTCAACACTACCGGCGAGTGTCCAGATCGGGTTGGGCGTATAATTCACCCCAAACACATTGGTGACGGAGCGGCGTTCACCAGGCATGTCGTACTTGTTCTCGGTCCAGGTGAACAGCCGTTCAGAGTGGGTGTAGCGACCGCCGAAGATCAGCGTCCCGTTGTCGTTGCCGATCACATCCTCGCGGGTCGGGTCGAGCGTGTAGCCGAAATAGATCTCATTGTTTGCGGTCGGCGCGTAACTGATGCGGGCCTTCCCGCCAGTACCGCCGTCGCCGTCGGAAATCTCGCCCTCAATCCGGATCGCGTCGGTGACCTGAACTTCGGCCCCGACACCGCCGCGGTTGTTGGCGGGCAGGCCGCCAGATTTCGAGACTGTGGCCTGACCGAAGGCGTAGAGTGACAGATCGTCATTGGGGCTATAGGTGAGCCGTAGACCAATATCGGTGCGCTCACCGGTTTCGGTCGGCTCGCCAAGGGTGGTCTGATCGAGATACTCGACCCCCGCTTCGAGGAGCCACATCTCGTTGAAGCGATACCCAACTGTCGCGCCAAGGGTCAGCTTGTCATCGCCGCCATCCTTTTCGAAATACTCCGCATCCACTCCGAAGGTCAGGTTCGGCGACAGATCCACCTGGGCTTCGACGCCGATCAGCGTGGAGTCTTCGGCGACATCCTCGGTGAGGGTGGAGAAGCCTTCTTCCTTAGCCTCGTACCAGAACGCCAGATAGCCTGGCATGCCCATACCCAGGTCTTGCAGATCGAGATGCGAGGCAAACGAGAACGCCGTCGCCTCGCCACCGGGGCCGCCGCCGGTGGAGACAATGGTAAGCCCGCCATCGGTGGACGTGGAGCGCGCGAAACCGGGCCCATCGGTACGCACCACCTCCAATTCGGCAAAGCTTGCATTGCCAAACCGAACCCGTGCATCGACGCCAAGGACAGTTTGCGTGCCGCCGCCTGTCTCTTCCTCCATCCCGGTGAAGCCGAGGCGCACATTGTTGGTCACCCAAGCCTCGACCCGGCCACCGAACGCAGTACCGTCGGGGTCGAAATCGGTCGGGGTATATTCGTACTGCACCACGAGGTTGAGATCGAGATCACCCGAGCCCGAGGTGATCAGGTCGCCGTCGCTGCCGCTCGATGCCAGTGGCCGGGCCAAGATCAAAACGCCCTGCAAATGGTCGATGGTGTAGTCGACCCCCTCAACCAGCACCTTGGTGCCTTTGACATGGCCTGTGTCAGGATCAACCGATTGCACGATCACCGTGGATGAGCCTGAGGTGATGTCCTGCCGGGTCAGAAAATACACCGAACCGCCGGTACCGCGCAGGATATCGCGTTGCGCTGCTGTCTCGGGCTGGGCCGCATAAAAAGTCGCAACCACGCGATTGTCGCCGTGCACGGTCGTGCTGGGCGATTGATAACGCAGTTCCGCGCCGTAGAGATCACGGGTCGCGCTGAGGAGCTTGGGGCTCGCGATCACCGTCTTGAAGGTACCCCAGGTGAACCGGACGGTATCGTTTTCAGCACGCAGGTAAAACGCGCCCGCCGTGGGCGTGTCGTCGTACCAAATGCTGTCATCGCCGTAGGTTGGATACAGGTCGTCGGATTCGCGCAGCCGGTCGAGCACACGGCGCGGATCTTTGTCGTTCAAGCGGTCAAAGATGTCTTCCAGTTCGCCTTCGCGGCTGTCGACGCTCGCCGTAATGGTCCAGCCGCTTTGGGTTTTGCCCTTGGTGTAGAAAGCGACGCGGCCGTCGAGGTAGCTGTCATCGCCCACACCGTCATCATCGCTTTCGATGCGTCCGGCGGTGATGTCGATGATGCCGACGCGAAACCAATCGGAGGCGGGCACGTACACGTCACGCCGCATCCGCCGACCGTTTACATCGACCGTTACCACATGGTCGCCTGCTGGGACGATCCGGCTAATGACAAACTTGCCCTCGCCATCGACGGGAACCGTCTCGCCCATGAACGTCACAGTGCTGTTGGGCGTGGCGCCAGTGCCGAAGGCGGTGATCATCCCGCCGTGAACCGGAATTTTGCGGATCGCGGTGCGGTCCTCTCCCTCTCCGGCGGCGATCTGTGGGCCGCCAAGCGGCGTGTGGCTGGGGAACCGGGTATCGGTGCGGCTCAGCGTAAGCGGCAGCGTCTCGTCGAAGCGCCCGTTGCGATCAAACACGCGCAACACATAGGCGTAGCGGCCCTCACCGCCTTTCGGCATCACCCAGCTTGCGGTGCCATTTGGCAGCGTCGGCACGGTCGCCAGAACCGGCCTGCCATAACGGGACAGGTCGAGAATGCGAATTTCGGCCCGCTCAATATAGCCGGGATAGTTGGTTGAGGACCGAAACGTGATCGCCTCGCCCCCTGGATAGCTGGCGCGCAAATCATCGGTCGACACATTCAACAGCCGCACCGGGATCAACCCATCGAACCGCAGATCCACGTCCGGTAGCGGCGCATGAAAAACGCTGGGCTTCACCTCACCCGATGTCAGCGGCGTGCCCGCCACGGTGTTGTCGCCAATCGAGATCGAGAACCCGGTGGCACCAAGATCATTGGCCATAGCGTGGGGCACAGCCAGCATCGCCGCGCTGCTGAGAAGAACGGCACGCGCGAGGGTGCGGCAAAGTGGGACAGTCTTGGTCATCATCTTACTCCCCACCCCGCACAATCGCGGTCACGATCCGCACCGGCGCACCAGATTTCCATCGCCATTCTCGTCGGATCGCTTTTTCCACCCTGGCCATGAGGGAACGGCCTTCGCTCACCTCCGCGGCACTGGCCCCGTAGCCCACATGCCAGGCCAGGCGGATCACCACCGGCTCACCGTTGAGCTGTGACGCGAGCTGTTTAATGCCCGCGGTCAAAGCCGGGCTTGGCTCGGCGCCGACGAACGCGGCTTTGCTCAGGGCGATGTTGACCACCTTGCCGGGCGCGGCGCCGAAATTGACCTCGCTCAGCATGCCGGGGGTTAGGCGCACGACGCGGGGGTTTTCCGTGGTCGGCCGGAAGCCAGCGGGCAGCGTCCGCTCATCCACTTTCAGGATGTAGTTGGAGCCACGGTCAAGCGGCAGCGCTGCGCACGGCACCGAGTAAAGGCCGTTGGCATCTGTCGTGATGATCGTGCCGTCTGGCGACACAATACGCACGCCGGGAATGCCCTTTTCGATCTTTACCGCGGGCGGCGCCACGTAAGTCTCATACTTGCCGAATTTGTCGGCGTGATACGTCTGATCGGTAATCGCACCACCACCGCCGCCGGGCGCGTCCTGGTAGCCGTTGCCGTTGTGGTCCTCGAACACTTTGCCGATCACATCGCCGCAATCGAACACCGCTTCGGGCAGAATACGCACTATGGCGGTGGCCGGTCCGGCCAAGATCTCACCCGTGGCAGTATCAAAAAGCGAGACGGTGTTTTCATGCGTACCGGCTCGCGCTCCGTTGAGAACGCGGGCTTGCAGCGTTGCGACGACAGTGCCTTGGGCTGGAATGTCGATGCCCTGGATGGAGATACGGCGGCCGACTTGGCTCACTGCGATGGGCGCCCCGTTAAGCGTGGCACTGCCGGGCACGTAGACGAACGAGGCAGGCAACGTGTCGATGATATCAGCCGGGCCAACGGTGAAGGCGTTATTGTTGGTCACGGTGATGGTGTAGGGCACGATTGCGCCACGCTCGACGATCGCGTTCGGCGTGCTCTTGCTGATAGTAATGCCGTTGTCAGCCACGGCAGGATCGAGGAACAGAACCGTCGGATCGCTCTCGGTATCACCGTCGAAATCGTCGCCGTCATCCGACAGATCGCTGACTTCTGTTGGGTCGCCTGGAACGCCTGTAGGAATATCGGGCGTGCCGAACACTTCGACTTGGTTGGAAACGCCGCGGGCGTTCACCGCCTGCAAATCGATCACGAACTGCGCCGTGTAGGTGGCAAACTCGCCCAGTTCCAACCGGCCTTCGGGTGAGTTGAGGCTGGCATTTCGGAACACCGGCTCGCTGGTGAGGGTCAGCGGCGCGCCGTTCAGGTCGGTGATAGTGTCCACGAGGCGCACCATGTCGAGCGCGACATTGCCGGTGTTGCGCACGGTGATGGTGTAGTCGATCACGTCGCCCGGATCATCCTGGCCATCGCCGTCATCGGTGAACACCTGGGTTTTTGTGGCTTCGATCATCGGCAACGCGGACTGCGTCACTGTCTCAACGGTCGAATCGCACAAAGTAGGCTGGGCGATAGAGCAGATCTGATACTCGACCTGGTACTCACCCGCAGGGAAACCCTGCTCCAACGTGATCAACGCGGTATTGGGGTCAAGCGTGACGCCTGGATCGCCGCCGATCACGGTGATTTCCACTGTGGCGAGGGTAGCCGGTTGGTTGTTGAGCAGATCCGAGGCCAGCATCGATGTGGTCGTGCCGCCATCGGTGGTGAACGGCGGAAACACTTCGGGTATCGCTTGGATATTACCGATGATGACAGTCTCGACATCTTCGTCGCTTACATCCGGGCCGGTCGGCGGCGTACCCGTCACCCGCGCGTCGTTTACCACTTCTCCGGCGCTGATATCCGTGCTCGTGATGTCGTATTCGGCCGTGTACGTGGTGGTGTCCACTTCGCCAGGATTGAGAAGCGGAATTGGCCCGCCGCTAAGCCGCACACCGGGAAGCGCATCGGTTACGGTCACGTTGGTCAGCGGCACGTTGCCGGTATTGGTGACCGTGAAGCTGAAGGGCAGCACGTCACCCGGCTCCGCGCCCGACAACAGCAGGCTGTCATCGGCAATCTTGTCCAACTCAATCGACGGCACCTGCGTGATCGAGACAATGGTGGGGCTGTCATCGCTGTTACTTGTGCCGCTATCGTCGGTCACATCCGGCCCGCTCGGCGGCGTGCCGGTGATCGTCGCCAGGTTGGTGACCTCACCCACATCAATGTCGGATTGCTCGATGGCGTAAACGCCGACAAATGTGGCGCTATCGACAGCGCCGGGCGCAAGGCTCGGGATCGGGTCGCCGACGATGACGATGCCAGGCAAGATGTCGGTCAGCGTGACATCGGTGAGCGTCACATTGCCCGTGTTGGTGACCTGGAAATTATAGGTGATGATGTCGCCCACAGTCGCAGGGGTGCTCACCCCTGACGTATCGGCTGTCTTGATCAGCGCGATTGACGGCGATTGCACCACCGCGGCGAGCGTCGGGTTATTGTCGTTAAATGTGGTGCCGCTATCGTCGCTGACATCCGTGCCGAACGGGTCGGTGCCCGTGACCGTCGCGGTGTTGGTGACGGTGCCCGCGTTAATGTCGTTGATGGTGATCGGGTAGGTTGCGGTGATCGAGGTATCATCGGTCGCGCCGGGCGCAAGGCTGGCGATCGAGCCGACAATTTGGATACCCGGCAAGGTGTCGATGATGGTCACATTGCTCAGCGTGACATCGCCGGTATTGCGCACCTCGAACGTGTAGCGCACCAGATCACCCGGCACCGGCGGGCTCGATAGGCCCGTCGTATCAGCCGATTTGATCAGCGCGATTGCCGGTCCGGCTACCGACACGCTCAGCGCGGTGGCGTCATCTTCTCCCGGTTCACCGGGTTGATCGTCACCGTCCGCATCCGGGTTGGTGCCGTCATCGGACAGGTCGGTCAGAAGCGGATTGGTGTTGGAGGTTTGCCCGGATTCCTGGCCTTCGCCCGTCACCGTGGCTTGGTTTTCGTAGCTTGAAGGCGTGGGGATTTCGGGGGAGACGCGAATGCTGAAAGCGAGCGAGCAGTTGGCGCCGACACCGAGCGAGAAGCCGCTCGCGACCGTCTGGTCACCGTCCCCGTTGAAGCCGGCGTTGAGACCGCCGCAGGTGCCCGAGGGCGGGCCCGTGATCGTGTAGCTACCCGGCAGCATCGGGTCATTGCTAGGATCGGAAAGCGAGACCAGATTACCAAACAGCGGGTTGGCGCCAGCAAGCGGGTCGGTCACCGCGATATTGATCAGCGGCTCGAGGCTAAAGTTTTCAACCGCCAGCTCGAAGGTGGCGTTGAAGGTGCCGTCGGCATTAGATGTGGCTGGCGACGCCAAGGCCTTGGCCAACCCGATCCGCGCCTGTGGGATCTCGGCGAAATCGTAATCCACCGCCGCCGTATTTTCGGGCAACGAGATCGCCGATATCACCGACCCAGACGTAAGCGTACCGCCCTCGGAGCCCACACTATTCTGCCCTTCCACCAAAAAGGGCTCATTCACCGCGCCGCGGGTGACAATATACGTGCCCTCGGCCAAAGACGGGAAGATATAGTCGCCGTTTGCGTCGGTGTTGACGACGATGGGCGTGATCGTATCGCCGTCGACATCGGTGCCGGTAAGCG
Organism: Pseudomonadota bacterium; assembly: GCA_038750765.1. GTDB lineage: Bacteria > Pseudomonadota > Alphaproteobacteria > Rhodobacterales > Rhodobacteraceae > Psychromarinibacter. The sequence goes on from JBCDGW010000012.1 coordinate 11,418, forward strand.
TCATCTCAACGCCGGCGATGCCGCTGTCGGTGCCGTTTTGGATCGCGTCATCGGCAAAGTCGCGAAACACTGTGCCAGCAATCGACGAAGTCACAACACTCGCATCGACACTGGCTGAGCTGTCATCCGCGCTATCGGCGCTCGAGCTATCTGCGCTTGCAGCATCAGCGTCATCAGACGTCGCGTCGGCGTCTTGAGCGGCGTCGCCCCCAGTGTCTTCGCCCCCCGTATCTTCGCCCCCCGTATCTTCGCCGCCGCTATCGCCGTCATCCGCGTCATCCCCGTCATCCACGACAGCGCTAGAATCGGGCGCCCCGGGGTCGGTATCCTCGGTGTCGCCTCCTGAAGAATCGTCTCCCGAGGTATCTTCGTCGGCGTCTGGCTCGTCGAAAACCGGGGTAGGATCGGGTGACGAGAAACTCGAGATCATCGTCGTTGCTGTTTGATCGACCCGCTCAGCTTGACGCGCCGCCGAGGCTAATTGCGTTGGACCCCCGCTTGTGACGCCTTTGGATCCCCGCTTCGCTGCGCGATCAAGCGGCGCAGACGACTTGTGGACGCCTTCGTTATCGATGAGGGCCAAATATTCGATCGTGCCACCGGCGAGGCTGGGGTCAAAGCCGGTGTCTTCAATCGACAAAAGCCCGTCGATATTTTCCCCTTGAGCGTTCTGCGCCGCGGAAATCGAGAACGCCAACCCAAGAAGCAGCGCCAAGAGCAGCGATTGGTCGAACGGTTGTTTGAGCCTGGGTCTGGCGGACGCCTTGGGCGGGGCTACCGCGCGTGCCTTAGTCACTATCTTAGAGCCAACAGACTCCTGCGAGCTGCGCAACGCGCGCACCCAAAATCGCATACTCAACCCCCCAGGTCGGTTGCGCCACCCGAATCGTCGCGAGCAGACTTAACGCCTTGAAACAACAGGATCGGCGGAAGCCCTTCCACAGAAATTTACCAATTCCGAGATTTTCCGCCGCGCTCCCCTCTGCTCATGAACACCTAACCCCCGGCTTCAACATTTCTTTCTTCGCGGCCGTTTTTGCGCGCGTGCCGAGCGTGTTTGCCAAGCCCTTCAATTCCGTCAAACTTGGCTGTGCGAATTGTACAATTACCTCTGCTAGCGGGCATCCCTGAGCGCCGTGACCCGAAAGTTATCCACAGACCCGCCTGTCGCACGGAACCCACACTCGCGGCGAAAATCTTGCAGTTTCTTTGTGCCGAGCCTCATGATTAAGGTTGCGGTAAGGATTGCTAAGGGTGCGCGATGGGAGAGTCTTTCGACACGGTGATTGTCGGCGGCGGTCAGGCCGGCCTAGCGATGAGCGCGCACCTGTTGGCGGCCGGTGTCGACCATGTCGTGCTGGAGCGCGACCGTATCGCCGAAAGCTGGCGCACGCGGCGCTGGGACAGTCTCGTCGCGAACGGTCCCGCCTGGCATGACCGGTTTCCCGGCTTCGCGTTTGAAGGCCATGCGCCTGAAAGCTTCATTCCGAAAGACCAAGTCGCGCAATACTTTGAGGAGATGGCGCGCAGTTTAGACGCGCCGGTGCGCTGTGAGCTCGAGGTGACCCGGGCCACCCCGCGCGCGGGCCAACCGGGATTTGCAGTCGAGACATCCCAGGGCACAATCCATGCAACCCGCCTTGTCGCCGCAACGGGCGCATTCCAAACCCCGGTGATCCCGCCGCTGGTGCCTGAGACGCCCGCGATCACCCAGCTGCACTCCGCCGCCTACCGCAACGCCGCCGCCCTGCCCGAGGGCGCTGTCTTGGTGGTGGGGTCCGGCTCGTCGGGTGTGCAGATCGCGGCAGATCTAGCCAAAGCCGGACTCACAGTCACCCTGTCAGTCGGGCCGCATCATCGGCCGCCGCGGCGCTATCGCGGGCTCGATTATTGCTGGTGGCTTGGCGTTTTGGGCAAATGGGATGCCGCGACTGTCGATCCGAAAACAGCCCATATGACCATCGCGGTGAGCGGTGCCGACGGCGGGCACACGGTTGATTTTCGCGCGCTCGCGGCCTCGGGCATCACCCTCGTCGGGATGACCGAGCGGGCCGATGGCACGCGCCTCCACTTCGCCGATGACTTGGCGCAAAATATCCGCGCGGGCGACGCCAACTACCTCTCCGTCCTCGATGAGGCCGACGCCTATGCGGCGCGGCGCGGCCTCGCCCTGCCCGAAGAGCCCCTGGCCCGCGTTATGCTACCAGATCCGCCTGAGATGCGCGATCCGATCCGCGCGCTGGATCTGGTCGAAGCCGGGATCAGCACGATCATTTGGGCAACCGGATACAAGAATGATTTCAGCTGGTTGCAGGTGGACACGTTCGATCCCGCCGGACAACCGCAGCATCAACGCGGCGTCGCACGCGAGCCCGGCATCTATTTTCTTGGCCTGCCCTGGCTGTCCCGCCGCGGCTCGTCTTTTATCTGGGGTGTGTGGCACGATGCCAAGTATCTCGCCGATCAAATCGTCATCCAGCGCGGTTACGAAGCCTATCAAGGCGCGGCTCAACCCCGTGCCGCCGAGTGAGCCCGCTGAGTAACGCCATGGTCCACCGCCGCATCCGCCCCTTCAACACCAAAGACACCTATCCTGAGCAATCGCTCGACAACGACCTGTGCCACGCGGTCGTCACGGAGGGGGGCCGTACGGTGTGGATGCGCGGGCAATGTCCGCAAAATCTGGATGATGCAGCCAATATCGACAGCCATGACCCCGCCGAGCAAACCCATAAGGTGATGCAAAACATCGAGACCCTCATCGGCGAGGCCGGGGGCGAGATGGCGCATATCGTTAAGCTGGTTGTCTACATCACCGATGTCCGACACCGCGAGGCGATTTACCGCGTTATGGGCCAATACATCCGCAATGTGCACCCGGTTTGCACGGGTCTCGTGGTGCAGGCGCTGGCGCGGCCGGAATGGTTGGTCGAAATCGACGCAACGGCTGTCATCCCTGATGAAGGGTCCGACGACGGATCTAGGTCGCAATGACGTTTTCACTGGTGGCGCGCTGTGCCGAGACGGGGATGTTCGGGGTGGCTATCGCCTCGTCGTCCCCTGCTGTCGCGGCACGCTGCGCCTATGCGCGGGCGGGTGTGGGCGCAGTTGCGTCGCAGAACGTCACCGATCCGCGGCTCGGGCCGCTGGCGCTCGACGTCATGGAACAAGGCCGCAGCGCCACCGACACGGTGCGCCAGATCAGCGAGGCCGCGGATTTCAGCGCTTATCGCCAAATCCTGGCAATCGATCAGCACGGCCAGACCGGCATTCATTCCGGTAGCGAAAGCCTCGGCTGCTGGGCCGATGCTCACGGTCGCGATGTGGCATCGGGGGGTAATTTGTTGGCGACAGCAGATGTGCCACGGGCGATTGTCAGCGCTTTTGAGCACGCCACCGGGCATTTGGGGGATCGTCTGCTACAAGCGATGCAGGCCGGGCTCGATGCAGGCGGTGAAGCAGGGCCGATCCACTCAGCCGGGCTCTTGCTCGTCGATCAGGTGCCCTGGCCGGTGGCGGACCTGCGCTGTGACTGGCATGAGACGGCGCCGCTCGATGCGCTCGCCGCGCTTTGGTCGCGCTACCAACCACAGATGGATGATTACGTCACGCGCGCGCTTAATCCAGCGGCAGCACCCTCTTATGGCGTGCCGGGCGACGCGTGACGAGCAAGCGGGGAAAGAGGCGATGGACGGACACAGTTTTGAAACCTGGAAGGCCAAAGCAGCGGCCTTAGCACCGCGCAGCAAGGCCTTTATCGACGGCGCGTTCACCGATGCGGTGTCGGGCAAGACCTTTGACTGCATCAATCCCGCGACCGGCGACGTTCTGGCGCATGTGGCCGAGGGCGATGCCGCCGATATCGATCGCGCCGTCGGTGCGGCCCGGCGCGCCTTTGACGATGGCCGCTGGTCGCGCATGCCGCCGGGTGACCGCAAGGCGGTGCTGTTGCGGCTCGCTGACCTGATCCGCGCCAACCTCGATGAAATGGCGCTGCTCGACAGCCTCGATATGGGCAAATTGGTGCAGGACGCGGTGAGCGTAGACGCGCCCGGGGCGGCCCATTTCTTTCAGTGGTACGCGGAGGCCATCGATAAGATCTACGACGAGGTGGCACCCACCGGGCCCGGCGATCTCGCGCTGGTGCGCCGTGTGCCTCTAGGCGTCGTGGGCGCGGTGGTGCCGTGGAATTTCCCCCTCGACATGGCCACGTGGAAAGCGGCGGCGGCCTTGGCTGCGGGCAATTCGGTGGTGCTCAAGCCCGCCGAGCAATCCCCCTTGTCAGCGCTGCGCTTGGCCGAACTGGCGGCGGAAGCCGGGGTGCCGGACGGTGTGTTCAACGTGGTGCCTGGATATGGGCCGACAGCGGGGCGCGCGCTCGGCCTGCACATGGATGTCGATTGCCTGGCCTTCACTGGGTCTACTGCAACAGGCAAGCGCTTCCTGGAGTATTCCGGCCAATCGAACATGAAACCGGTTTGGCCTGAAACCGGCGGCAAGAGCCCCAATCTGATCTTTGCCGATTGCGCCGATCTCGACGCGGCGGCGGATATGGCAGCGTTCGGGATCTTCTTTAACCAAGGCGAGGTCTGTTCTGCCAATTCGCGGCTCTATGTTGAGCGCAGCATCAAGGACGCGGTGGTGGCAAAACTGGTGGCGCGCGCAATGGATGCGCAGCCCGGTGACCCGCTGAACCCGGCGTCAAAGATGGGCGCCATCGTCGATGAAACCCATCTTCAAGGGATCATGGGCTTTATCGATGCGGGGAAGGCGAGCGCTGATTTGGTCACCGGTGGCGAGCGGGTCACCATTGACGGTAAAGGCGCCTTTGTGCAGCCGACGATCTTTGACGATGTGGCGCCAAGCGACCCACTGGCCCGGGAAGAGATCTTTGGGCCAGTGCTGGCGGTCACCGCCTTTGATACCGAAGAGGAGGCCGTGGCGCTCGCCAATGACACCGTCTACGGCCTCGCCGCTTCGGTCTGGACCGATGATCTCAGCCGCGCGATCCGCGTCTCCGAGCGGCTCCATGCTGGCACGGTTTCGGTTAACACCGTCGATGCTTTGTCCGCGCAAACGCCCTTCGGTGGGATGAAGCAATCGGGTTTTGGCCGGGATCTGTCGCTGCACAGCTTCGACAAATACACCGCACTCAAAACCATCTGGATTAAGTATCAGCCCTAACCTCCTCTACCCCTTCTCTTTTTCCTAAATACCTTCGCCGGAGGCTCAAAATCTTTTTTGGCGCCCCGGTGCATCATAAGCCATGCGGCAGCCTCTCGCGCAAACATCGCGCTAGAGCGGCCAGAACACCAGGATCGCCGGGATCGAGACGGCGACCACCAAGATTTCAAGCGGCAGGCCCATGCGCCAGTAATCGCCAAACCCATAGCCGCCCGGGCCCAGGATCAGGGTGTTGTTCTTGTGTCCAATCGGCGTGAGGAAAGCGCAGGAGGCGGCGACGGCCACCGCCATCAGAAACGGGTCGGGCGAGACGCCCAAGGTTTGCGCCATGCCGATGCCCACAGGCGCCGCGACAATCGCCGTGGCGGTGTTATTGAGCACGTCCGACAGCGTCATCGTCACCACCATCAAAACCGTTAGGATCGCCCAGGCAGGCAGGCCTTCGGTCAGCGAAACCAGCCCCGTGGCCAAGAGCTCTGTGCCGCCCGAGCTTTCAAGCGCCGCGCCGAGCGGGATCATCGAGCCGAGAAGCACGACCACGGGCCATTCGATATGGCTGTAGAGTTCAGAGAGCGGCACAATCCCGGTCAGCACGAAGCTCACCACCACCAAGCCCAACGCCACTGGCAGGTAGATCAGCCCGAAAGACGCCGCTGCCACCGCGGCGACAAAGAGCCCGACAGCGAGCCAGACCTTTTTGTTTTGGGTCACCGCGAGGCCGCGCTCGGCCAGCGGCAGGCAGCCCAACCATTCGCTCACCTCTGCTTCTTGTCCGGCGGGGACCAGCAACAAAAGGATGTCGCCGGGCCGGATCTCCACTGAGCGGACACGACGCCTTATTGCTGCGCCGCGCCGCGAGATGCCCAAGAGCAGCGATTGTCTGCGCCAGTTGAGGCCGACTGAGTTCGCCGTTTTGCCCACAACGCGGGCCCCTTCCGGCACCACAACTTCGATTTTTGAAAGACCATCGCTCTCGGCTCTGAGGCGTTCCTCTCGCTCGGGCTCGGCGAAAGCCAGCGACAAGGCGGCGCGAAATTCATCAAGCGCGCCTGGTTCGGCGTACAGCGCCAGCGCGTCCCCCGCCTCCAGCACCGCCGCTTGCTGCCTGCCTCCCAGACGCTTGCCGCCGCGCACCAGGCCGACGAGAGCCACATCGGCTTTTTCAGCGGCCTCGCTCAGGTCGTCGAGGCGTTTGCCGATCAGTTTGGAGTTTTTGGGTATCGTCAGTTCGGCGGCATAGGCTGCGCTCTCCAACGCGCCCTCGCCCACAGCTTGCTCTGGCTGTGGGATCAACCGCCAGCCGATCAGCGCCACAAATGCCAAGCCGAAAGCCGCGGTCACCGCACCGACTGGTGCGAAGTCAAACATGGAGAACGGCTCACCCAAGACGTCGCCGCGAACGCCGGCGATGATGATATTGGGCGGCGTGCCAATCAGCGTGACCATCCCGCCGAGGATGGTGGCGAAAGAGAGCGGCATCAGGCTCAGGCCCGGCGCGCGCTTGGCCTTGCGCGCGGTTTGAATGTCGACCGGCATCAACAGCGCCAGGGCCGCCACATTGTTCATGAACGCCGATAGCACGCCGCCCACCGCCCCCATGATCGCGATATGGGCGCCGAGGGCGCGGGCGCTGTCCACCATCGTGCGGGTGATGAGATAGACCACGCCTGAGCGCACCAGCCCGGCCGACACCACCAAGACCAGCGCCACGATCAAGGTGGCCGGGTGGCCAAAGCCCGAAAACGCTGCTTCGGTGGGCACCACGCCCAGCACGACCGCCACCATAAGCGCGGTGAAGGCCACCAGATCATATCGGAAGCGGCCCCATAGCAGCAGTGCGAAAACCAGGCCGAACAGCGTGAAGAGGATGATTTGGTCTTGGGTCATTGCGGTGTTGTAGGGTGCCGAGCGGGGTGACGAAACGCCTTTTGCCGTTTGCGGTCGCTGGCAATCACCGAAGCCCGGCGAAGAAGGTCTTGAGCAAGGCTTCGGCATCGCGTTCGGCCAGGCCGCTATAAATCTCGTGGCAGTGGTGGGTTTGGTTGTGGCTAAACACTCTCGCGCCATGGGCGACGCCCCCCGATTTCGGATCAGCGGCGCCATAGTAAAGCCGGGCGATGCGGGCGTGGCCAATGGCGGCAGCACACATTGCGCAGGGCTCTAGCGTCACATAAAGCGCGCAGCCGGTCAGGCGCTCAGAGCCCAGGCACGCGGCAGCGGCACGGATCACCAACATCTCCGCATGGGCGGTGGGATCGCGACACTCCCGTGTCCGATTGCCTGCCGAGGCCAGAACCTGCCCGCTTTGATCGGCGACAACCGCGCCCACAGGCACCTCGCCGCGCGCCGCGGCTTTGCGCGCCTCATCGAGCGCCAGATCCATGTGGCTTTTGAACATAGCGCGAGCCTTGGCAGGTTGGGCGCGCGTTTTCCAGTAGTGGCGGGCGCGCGAAGCCAGTAAGCCCGCGCTATGAACAACGCCACGCCTCCCCCGGGTGACCGGATCGCGAAAGTGCTGGCTCGCGCCGGGGTCGCCTCGCGCCGCGATGCCGAGCGCATGATCGAGGCGGGCCGCGTTAGCGTCAACGGCAACCGGATCGATAGCCCGGCGCTCAACGTCACCGCGAAAGACCGCATCAGCGTCGATGGCAAACCCCTGGCCCAGGCAGAGCCGCCGCGGCTTTGGCTGTTCCATAAACCCGCCGGTCTGGTCACCACTGAGCGGGACGAGAAGGGGCGTAAGACGGTTTTCGATGCGCTGCCCGACGCCATGCCCCGCGTCATGAGCGTGGGGCGGTTGGATCTGAATTCAGAGGGGCTGCTCCTCCTCACCAATGACGGTGGCATTAAACGGCGGTTAGAATTGCCTGCAACCGGGTGGTTGCGTCGCTACCGCGTCCGGGTCAACGGCGTGCCGGACGACGCGATGCTCGAACCGTTACGCACCGGGCTTGCTATCGAGGAGGTGCGTTATCAGCCGATGAGCGTGACCCTTGACCGTCAGAAGGGCGCTAATGCTTGGCTGACCATCGGTTTGCGCGAGGGCAAGAACCGCGAGATCCGTCGCGCGATGGATGCGGTTGGCCTGGTTGTGAACCGGCTTATCCGCGTCAGTTTCGGCCCCTTCCAACTGGGCAGCCTCAAGCCCGGATCGGTGGAGGAAGTGCGCCAAAAGATCCTGCGCGACCAATTGGGGCTGGAGGCGCCAAAGCCAACGGCTCAGTGGGCAAAGTCCGGGAAGTCAGGCAAGACGACCACACCACGCCGTCAGGGCCCCAAATCACGCCGTGTGTAAGCCGCTCTTGCCCGACCCTACGATGTGAGTTTGAGATAACGCTCAAGCGCGGTTGCTGCACGCCGATTGCATGCCTCATCGGTCAGCACGGGCGCAGCGCCGATCACGCGGCGGATCTGCAAATCCCCCACCAAAAGATCAAGGTAGAGCCCCAGCGCGTCCTCCCCTGAGGTGGGATCGAGCCGTTGAAGCAAATCACCGATAAGCGGGGCAATCGTACCGCGGCCTTCCTCGGCGAGGGTGGCGCCCAACACACCGCTCGGGTCGGCCGCGGCGGCGCGATTAAGCGCGATGGCCCGGTCAGATGTTAACAAACCAAGCAGCGCGGGACCCAATGCGCGCAAGGTAGCAAGCGGCGGCACGTCGGCGTTCGCGGCATCGATCAGCAAATCGCGGACGAATGCTGCGTTGAGCGTAATCAGACGCCGAAACAACCCAGCCTTGTCCCCATACCAGCGATAAAGCGTTTCGTTTGAGGCGTTTGCGCGCTTTGCAATCAGCAGCATCGAGGCACCGCCATATCCTTTTTCGGCCAAAACTTCATAGGCGGCGGTGGCGATCTGCGCTTCGCGTTCGGCCTTTGTCTCTTCACGCATCGGCGCCCTCCTTGACTGCAGTCGTACACATCTGTACGTCTCGATCAATCCGTACATATCTGTACGCTTTTTGGAGACCGCCGATGAAAACTGCGTTTACGCTTATGGGTTTCGTGAGCCTCGTTCTGAACGGAGCCCTGTTTGGGTTTTTCTATGCTTGGATCTGCTCGACGATTTGGGGGCTCGATGCGGCGCCGGCTCTTGTCGCTGTTGAAGCGATGCAGGCGATGAATGCCTCGGTGCGCAACGTCGTCTTCGCGCCCGCGTTCTTCGGCACGCCCGTCGCGCTGTTGGTGACCGCGCTCTTAGCGTTGATGTCAGGCCAACGCCGCACCGCGTCTGCGTTTGGTCTTGCCGGCCTGATCTGTCTTTTCGGCGGCGTCGTGCTCACCTTTGCCGTGAACGTGCCAATGAACGAGGCGCTGGCGCTGCAAACCCCGCAGAACGAAGCCGAAGCAGCAGCTGTTTGGGCCGATTACTCACCGCGCTGGCAGCGATTTAACCAATTGCGCACAATGGCTTGTGGCATCTCCTTAATCCTTGTTGGCTGGGGCTTGCACATTAAGCGCCACGAGGCCGTTCAGGCATAAGTTCGCGGGCTGCGCAGGCATGAGGCCAGGAAAACCCGCCAATCGCGCGGCAAGCGCTGGTAGCACCGTGAGAAATCGCCTATTTTCGCCCTGCGGTACTGCGGAGAGCGACCGATGGCACGAGTGATCGTGGTGCTACTGATTTTTTGCGTCGTCGTGGCGGCGATGCTGTTTTTGTTTTTTCGGTTTGTTCGGGCGGTGCAACGCGTCGACGAGGGAAAGGGGCTGGATATGGCCGGTGATGGCATGATCCCCAAATTGGCATACGGCATTCTGTTGGCGCTGATCGTCTATGCGACGCTCACCGCCAGCGGGGGATGATCGATGGCACAACGCTACGGCGGCAAGTTTAGTCCGGACGGGGCGAGCCAATCCGCGCGCCCGATGCCGAAGGCAAGCTTTGGGCCGCGCAAGACCGGCCCGGCCAACCTGCTATTCGTGGCGCCGCTGCCGCTGATCTGGCGCGCTTTCTCATCGGAGCCGGTGGAATTAGCGCTGTTTCTGGTGGCGCTCGGCCTGATACTTGCTGGGGCGCTGCTGACGCGGGAGGGCATCAAGGCAGAAGCCGCCTATAACGCCCGCAAGATCGCCAAACGCCCTGCCCTGCCGCGCAAAATCCTCGGCGCCATCGTGATCGGTGGTGGCCTGGCTCTGGTTGGCTTTGCTGGGCACGGGGTGATCGAGGCGGTCGTGTTTGCGCTGCTTGGGATCGGATTGCATCAACTGGCGTTCGGGCCCGACCCGCTGAGCGACAAGGGCGCGGAAGGGATTGATAGCTTTCAAACCGACCGCGTCGCGCGTGCGGTGACTGAGGCGGAAAAACACCTAGACGCGATGGCCGACGCCATCCTCAGGGCGCAGGATCGCGGGCTCGAGCGACGCGTCGAAACCTTTCAGGGCACCGTGCGCGAGATGCTGCGCACCATTGAGGACGATCCCCGCGATCTTACCGGGGCACGCAAGTACCTCTCGGTGTATCTGCTGGGTGCCCGCGACGCGACGGTCAAATTCGCCGATATCTACGCCCGCGACCGCGACGCCAAGGCGCGCGCCGATTACGAGGCCTTACTCAGCGATTTGGAGGCCAATTTCACCGCGCAAACCGAGAAACTACTGACCGACAACCGCAGCGATCTCGATATTGAAATCGAGGTGCTGCGCGACCGGCTCGCCCGCGAGGGGGTACGGCCTGACTAGGCCAAAACGGGACGACATGGGAGATTAGAATGCAAGAATCGATACGCCAACGCGCGGAAGAAGCGCTCAAGGAAGTCGAGGCCGTCACGGCCGTGGTGTTGCCAGAACCGAGCACCGATTTGGTGCCGATGGCGCAAGCCGAACCCGCCAAGGCGGAAGCGATCAGCAAGCGCATGCAAGAGTTGGACATGGCCGACACGAACTCGATCATCGCGTTTGGATCGACCGCCCAGGCAGAGCTTCAAGAGATCAGCCAGTCAATGCTGGCGGATGTGCGCAACAAAGATGTTGGGCCCGCGGGCGACAGTTTGCGCGGCATCGTCAGCGCGATCCGTGGCTTTTCGGTCAGCGAGTTAGACGTCCGCCGCGAGCGTACCTGGTGGGAGAAACTGACGGGTAAGCTGGCGCCAATGGCCAAATTCGTCGCCCGCTACGAAGATGTGCAGGGCCAGATCGACGGCATTACCGACAATTTGCTCCAGCACGAACATAAGCTGCTCAAAGACATCAAATCGCTCGATGTCCTCTACGAAAAGACGCTCGATTTCTACGACGAATTGGCGCTTTACATCGCCGCTGGCGAGGCGAAGCTGGAGGAATTGGACACCACCGACATCCCCGCCAAGGAAGCCGAGGTAGAGGCGGCGCCCGAAGATCAAGGCGTGATGAAAGCGCAAGAACTGCGCGATCTGCGCGCCGCGCGCGACGATCTGGAGCGGCGGGTGCATGATCTGAAGCTCACCCGACAGGTGACGATGCAATCCCTGCCCTCAATCCGCCTTGTGCAGGAGAACGACAAGTCGCTTGTCAGTAAGATCAACTCAACGCTGGTGAACACGGTGCCGCTCTGGGAGACCCAGCTGGCGCAGGCGGTGACGATCCAACGATCCGCTGAGGCGGCGAAGGCGGTTAAGCAAGCCAACGATTTGACCAATGAGTTGCTGACGGCAAACGCGGAAAATCTCCGTGATGCAAATCGTGTCGTGCGTGAGGAGATGGAGCGCGGTATATTCGATATCGAGGCCGTGAAATCAGCCAATGCCAACCTTATCGCGACCATCGAGGAGAGCCTTGCGATCGCTGATGAGGGCAAGTCCCGGCGTGCGGCAGCGGAGACGGAACTACAAACTATGGAGCGCGAGTTGCGCGACACTTTGGCTTCTGCCCGGGCACGCGGTGACAAAACCGGCGACACGGCAGGGGGTGCGGTGCCGCCCGCGTAGAGCAGGGTTGAGACGACGGGTCGGGAGACGAGCGGGGGTTGGGCTGGCGGCTTTGGCGGCGCTAATGGGCTGCGATAACTCGGCCTACACTACGCTGCCGAACCCAAATGTGGATACCAGCCCGGCCGACCCGGTTGTCGCTGAGCAATCTGCCGAAAGCCGCGAATTGGCAGCCTATTATGCACGGGTGCAAACCGACCTGAAAGCGCGCGGGCTGCTGCGGGTCGATGGCGGCGGCCCCGATACGCCGTATTCTCGTGAGCAATTGGTCGACAACTTTATCCGCATCGCGCTGTTTGAGGAATTCACCAATGTGGGGGGCTTTATCGTCGCCCAACAAACCGCCAGCCAAGTACATCGCTGGGCGGGGCCCGTCCGGCTCTCGGTGCGGTTCGGCGACAGCATCCCGCTTGGCCAGCGACGCGCGGACACGGAAGCGATCAGAAGCTACGGCGCGCGCTTGGGCCGGTTGACCGGCTTGCCGATCTCGCTCACGGGCGCGCCATCGCGGGCGAATTTCCATGTCTTTGTGCTCAACGAAGATGAACGACGCAGCATCGGCCCCGAATTGCGCGCCATCATCCCCGACATCAGCCAATCGGCGATTGATACGGTAGAAAACATGCGCCGCACCACGTTCTGTTTGGTGTTTGCGCGCGACCCCGGCAACGATGGCTCCTACACGCAGGCGGTGGCGATCATTCGCGGCGAGCATCCTGAATTGCTGCGGCTGTCCTGCATCCACGAGGAACTGGCCCAAGGCCTGGGACTCTCCAACGACAGCCCGAATGCGCGGCCATCGATCTTCAACGATGACGAAGAATTCGCGCTGCTCACGGGCCAGGACGAATTGTTGCTGCGTATCCTCTACGACCCACGCCTGCGGACTGGGATGCGCGCCGCCGAGGCCCGCCCCATCGCCGAAACCATCGCGATTGAGCTTTTGGGCGGCACGTGATGCAGCAGCTTGTAAGCCCTGATACATTTGAGTTCTTTGCTCGATACTTGCTAGCAGGCTTTGTGATAATTTCGGTACGCGCTGGCTTTATTCGTGGAGAGCGACCACAGCCATCGGAGCGCTTTTTTGAGGCAGTTGTCCTAAGCCTCGTAAACCAAGCGATCTTTTATGCGATATCGTCGGCATGGAGTGGCTTGGGCTTTCCACTCTTTGGAACACCCAGCGTCGGACTGATTATTGAAGCGGTTGTGCTGCCAAGCGCGCTCGGCGTCATAGCCGGTTGGTATCTAATGAAAGGCTGGAACAGTGCGCTCCTCAGACGCTTAGCAATGCCCATCGAACACCCAATCGATCGTGCCTATGACTTTGCGTTCGAACGTCATCTCGACGGTTGTTTTGTGATTATCACGTACGAAGATGGAACACGCGTACATGGCCGGTTCGGTCAGCATTCATTAGCTGCAAATGATCAAAACCGTAGTGATATCTACTTGGAGCGCTTATATAACGTTGATGAGGATTTGCAGTGGTCTGCTCCGCATCCGGGTCGATCTGGCCTGGTATCTTTGAGAGGACTGCGTTCAATTGAATTTCTCGATGAAGTAGGTGAGACCGAATGACGACTAAACCGACCACCCTATACAGCGGTTACAGCGCGGGTAAGTCCGGCGCTGCGGAAGCACCCGCGAAACCGACATCGTTACCCAAAACAAACTCGTCGGTAATTCAAGGACAGAGAAAGAAATAATGGGCATTTTCGACTTTTTGAGCGGCGAGTTTATCGACGTTATTCACTGGGTCGACGATACCCGCGATACGATGGTTTGGCGGTTTGAGCGGCATGGTCATGAGATCAAATACGGCGCCAAGCTCACCGTGCGAGAGGGTCAGGCGGCGGTTTTCGTGCATGAAGGGCAATTGGCGGACGTGTTCACGCCGGGGCTCTATATGTTGGAGACCAACAATATGCCGATCATGACCACGCTGCAGCACTGGGATCACGGTTTTCAGAGCCCGTTCAAATCAGAAATTTACTTCGTCAACACCACCCGCTTCACCGATCTGAAATGGGGCACCAAAAACCCGATCATGCTGCGCGATCCTGAATTTGGGCCGACCCGGCTGCGCGCTTTTGGCACCTATTCGGTGCGCGTGGGCGATCCGGCGCGTTTCATGACCGAGATAGTGGGCACCGACGGTGAATTCACGATGGACGAAATCTCGTTTCAGGTGCGCAACATCATCGTGCAGGAATTCTCAAGGGTGATCGCCGGATCGGGTATTCCGGTTTTAGATATGGCCGCCAACACGGCTGATCTGGGCAAGATGATCGCTGCTGAGATCACCCCGATCGTCAGCGAATACGGCCTGTCGATCCCGGAATTCTACATTGAGAATGTCTCGCTGCCGCCAGCAGTCGAAGAGGTTTTGGACAAGCGCACGGCCATGGGCGTGGTCGGCGATTTGGGCAAGTTCACGCAGTTCTCCGCTGCTGAAGCCATGACGGCGGCGGCGCAGAACCCGTCGGGCGGTATGGGTGCGGGCCTCGGTGCGGGTATGGGCATGGGGCTTGGCATGGCGATGAGCCAGAACGCCGGACCTTGGGGGCCTACCGCAGCCGCTGCACAGCCGATGGCACGGGCGGCTCCTGCCGGTCAGGGGCACCAAGCAATTGCGGCCGCGCCGCCCCCGCCCCCTGCACCGGAGCGGGTTTGGCATATCGCAGAAGCTGGTGAGACAAGAGGGCCGTTCTCACGCGCCGCGCTCGGGCGGATGGCGGGCAGCGGCGAGGTGACCCGCGAGACGTATGTTTGGACCGCGGGGCAAGATGGCTGGCTGAAGGCCGATGAAGTGCGCGAGCTGGCGCAGTTGTTCACCATCCTACCGCCCCCACCACCGATGTAGCGCCGCAGATACCAGCCGAGCCGCGCGCGCCTACACAGACACGGCTTTAGCGCGCGGCCTGGCTCAGGATCATCACCCCGCTGCAGGCATCGCCGGGAAAAGCGAAACCGTCATCGCGGGTGGCCGGAAATGGCCGCCCCGGCGACACCTGGCTCTGATAGAGGAGTTGCCCGTCGAGGCACAGATCTTGCGCGGCATTGCCGATATTGAAGCCAAAGCCGCCATCGCCGCAATTGAAGCCGCCGCCATCCATGTTCCACGCTTGCGGCATCGGCGCGCCATCACCAAACACCACGAATGCCTCGGTGACCGGATCGAAGGTGAGGGTCCAGGTGGTTTCCTCGCTGAGCTGCCCAAGCGCCCATCGGCCAATCGGCGCGCCCGCCTCAAACCCTTCGATCACGAAGCACTGGACATCGGCTTCGGTCACCACCTGGGCGCCCATCAGGTCGGCGGAAAACGACAGCGCCCCGCGCATCTCAAACCCGCCCCCGCCGATCCATTCGAACCGATATGCGACGCTGTCGGCGGCAAGCGCGACCGGCGCGCAACACAATGACAATACGACGCTAAAGGCCAACCGCATCGCGCGTTCCTCCGCTCTTTGGCGCGGACCATATCTCTCGCTCGGGCTATTGCAACGCTTAAGGCAGACGCGGCGACAAACAGCGCACTTTCGGCTTACGTACTGGCGCGCAAAGCAGTAGGCTCACGCGCGACACGCAGAACGGCAAAGGCACGGCACCCATGGTTGAGGAACATCGGTTTCCCTGCGACCAATGCGGCGCCGATATGCGCTTTGCGCCGGGTGCGGGTTATCTGGTCTGTGATCATTGCGGCAACGAAACCGCCATCGATACACCTTACCAAGGCGGCGCCATTAAGGAGCTGGATTTCCAAGCGGCGCTCGATTCCAAGATCCCGCTGGCTGAGATCGAAGAAACCCGGGTTCTCACTTGTTCGAATTGCGCGGCGCAAGTGCAATTCGACGCCGATGTTCATGCCAAGGAATGTCCGTTTTGCGCCACGCCGGTCGTGACCGATACCGGCACCCATCGCCACATAAAGCCCGGCGGCGTGCTGCCGTTCGCGTTGGAAGAACGGGGGGCGAAACAAGCGATGAACGATTGGCTGGGCGGGCTTTGGTTTGCGCCCAACGGTCTGCAGGAATACGCCCGCAAAGGTCGGCTCCTCAACGGTATCTATGTGCCCTACTGGACGTTCGATGCTGACACGCGGTCACAGTATCGCGGCGAGCGCGGCACGGTTTACTACGTCACCAAGACGGTGGTGCGCGATGGCAAACGCCGCCAGGTCCGCGAACAGCGTATCCGATGGACACCGAAATCGGGCCGGGTCAAACGCTTCTTCGATGATGTGTTGATCTTGGCGTCGCGCACTTTGCCAAAGCGCTATACCGACGCGCTAGAGCCGTGGGATCTGGCGGAAATGGTGCCGTATAGTCCCGACTACTTGGCGGGTTTTCGCGCCGAAGGATATCAGGTGGATCTGCGTCCGGGCTTTGACGAAGCGCGTGGGATCATGGACCGGGTGATTGAGCGCGACGTGCGGTTCGATATCGGCGGCGACCGCCAGCGCATTCACGGCATCGACACCCAGGTGCGCGATATCACCTTTAAGCATGTGCTGCTGCCGATCTGGCTGGCGGCGTATAAGTACCGGGGCAAAAGCTACCGTTTCGTTGTCAATGGCCGCACCGGGCGGGTTCAGGGTGAGCGGCCCTATTCGGCTTGGAAAATTGCCTTTGCGGTTTTGGTCGGGCTCGTCATCGCGGGCGCGATTGGCTACGTGGCGGCCCAGGCACAATAACCAGACACAGTGACAGGTGCGTGATGATCTTATGCTGCGGGGAAGCCCTTATCGATATGCTGCCGCAAACTGGCGAGGGCGATCAGACAAGCTACGCCCCCCATGCGGGCGGCGCTGTTTTCAACACCGCGGTGGCGCTTGGGAGGTTGGGCGTGCCAGCGGGTTTTTACTGTGCGCTCTCTGACGATATGTTCGGCGCGCAATTACGCCAGGTGCTGGAGGAGAGCCGGGTCGATCTGCGCTACGCGCCTGCGGTGGACCGGCCCTGCACCCTCGCCTTTGTCCAGTTGGTCGATGGGCAAGCGCACTACCTGTTCTACGATGTGGGCAGCGCGTTGCGAATGATGACCCCCGATGCGCTGCCCGCGCTTGAAGCGGATGTGGAAGGCCTGTTCTTCGGCTGTATCAGTCTGGTTGGGGAGCCCTGCGGCAGTGCTTTCGAGGCGTTGATGCAACGCGAGGAAGGCAGGCGGCTTATGGTGATCGATCCAAATATCCGCACCAGCTTTATCAGCGATGAGACCGCGTTTCGCGCGCGGATGTCACGCATGATCGCGATGGCCGATATCGTGAAAGTCTCGGATGAGGATTTGCACTGGCTTGAGGGTGAGGGCACGGTTAGCGCGCTTGCCCATGGGATTTTGCAAAAGGGGCCCCGTCTTGTTTTGGTGACCGAGGGGGCGCGCGGCGCCCATGGCTATTCCGCTCACGCGCGCGCCTTTGTGCCAGCCAATCAGGTGCGGGTCGCCGATACCATTGGGGCGGGAGACACATTCAACGCCGGCGCGCTGGACGCGCTTCGTCAGATGAGCGCGCTCACCAAAGAGGCAATCGGTGACTTGGATGCGGCAGGGATTGAGACCGTGCTGAAACGTGGCGTCGATGCCGCCGCGATCACGGTAAGCCGCGCTGGGGCCAACCCGCCTTGGGCGCATGAGTTTTGAGGGCAGTACTGCAACGGGTTTCGCAGGCGTCGGTGCGCGTTGATGGCGCTGTGATTGGCGAGATCGACCGCGGCCTTCTCGTGTTGGTTTGCGCGATGCACGGCGATAGTGAGGCGGAGGCGGACAAGCTGGCCAGTAAAATCTCGAAGCTTCGCATTTTCGCGGACGACGCGGGCAAAATGAACCGATCCGTGGCCGATATCGGCGGTAGCGCATTGGTGGTGAGCCAATTTACCTTGGCGGCAGACACGTCCCGCGGCAATCGGCCAGGGTTTTCCAGCGCGGCGCCACCCGACGAGGGGCAGCGGCTCTATGAGTATTTCGCGGCACGAATGGCGGCGCTTAACATCCCGGTTGCTACCGGGCGCTTCGGCGCGGATATGCACGTGTCGCTGATCAATGACGGCCCGGTGACGATTTGGCTCGACACGCAGGAGCACTCAAACCGGTGATTTCCAGCGCCAAGCAGGTTTTATGGGTGTTGTACCACCGGTCTCTATCAGGCTGAACAAATACGGCGACGGGCCTTTGTAATTACAGCAGAACCCACTTTGTCCGGTGAGGTTTTCAGCGGATAAAATGTTGTGATTATCGAAACAAACTGTGCAATCCTTCCGCTGTTGAAGCACCCTTCATGGCCATGGCATACAGAGGCAATGAGAGATCGAAAGGACGATAGCCTGGTGGCTCTGCGCCGCATTTTACGTGCGACCGAGCAGCATGAGCGTACCTTGGCCCAAGCGACCGGGCTGACCCCGGCGCAGTTGCGGGTGCTGCAGATTGTGGTGGCTGCTGGCGCGCCAGGAACGACGCCCACTGCGCTTGCCACGCAAATGGGTGTCAGCCAGGCGACGATTACCGCCCTGGTCGATAAACTCAGCGCGCGGAACCTGGTCTCTCGCGAGCGGTCGCGCGTTGATCGCCGTCAGACCCACGTGATGAGCACCTCCAGCGGTGCCGAGGCGGTTGCGAAAAGCCCCGACGCGCTGCAGCAGCAGTTTTCCGATGCCTTCGATCATCTGGAGGATTGGGAACAATCGCTCCTGGTGGCAGCGCTCCAGCGTGTCGCGGCGATGATCGATGACACCGAGAACACCGTGACCACCCCGCTCAAGAAAGCTGGTTGAGCCAAGCTGATTACGAATACGCTCCTTCCAAGAGCATCGTTTGGACAGCCCCGAGCAAACCCTCAATCGACTGAGATCGCGTCAGCGAAACATCGGCACCAAAGGAACGGGCCACTCTTTTGACAGTGCTACGCCGTTCACAATGGGGGCGTTCGGCCGGTGTGACGACCACGATTGGCATGCGATGGGCGGACCAGAGCGCTGATCCAGGTTCGGCGATGCGCACCTCGCGCAGAAAGGTAAATCCGTCACTGCCCGCCACACGTGGATCACCCTGAAAGCTCATATCGACGACGGCCAAATCGTAGCGGCGACGCGTGAGGTCTTGTAAAGCAAGCGCGGTGGACGGAAATCGGCGCACGTGATGCTTGAACGCACGCAGACCGACAGCGAGGAAATCGCCTAAATCCTGATCATCCTCAACAATCATGACGTGAGACATGCTGCTTATCTCCTTCAGCCAATGGGCATGCTCGCTCCTTTTCCGGCTTCCTATTGGCAGCGCCCTAAAAAAAAGTTCACATCACCCGATCAGGCTCAAGACGCAGTCTGTAACAGGATCAACCAGGAGCGGATCCGATGAAAGACGCGCCGCTGGCGTTTGATATTCCCGCGCCAACACGGCTCGCGATTGTTGGAGAGGCGGCGTGCTTCCCGGTCCACCGGGTCTATTGTATCGGTCGTAATTATGCCGCTCACGCCATCGAAATGGGCCATGACCCGGACCGCGAGGCGCCGTTTTTCTTCCAAAAGAACCCCAGCAATCTCGATCAGTCGGGTCACTTTCCCTATCCAGCGATGACCGACGATGTTCATCACGAGGTGGAGTTGGCGGTTTTGCTGGGCTCGGGCGGCACCGATATCGCGGTCGATGCTGCCTTGAGCCGCGTGTTTGGCTACGCATTGGCCATCGATATGACCCGTCGCGATCTGCAGTCAGCGCAGAAGAAGGCAGGCAGGCCGTGGGAGATTGCTAAGGCGTTCGAGCGCTCGGCCCCGATTGGGCCGGTGCATCGAGCATCCGAGATCGGCCACCCGGAGACCGGCAGCATCACCTTGAGCGTCAACGGCGAGATACGGCAAAGCGGCGATCTGGCTCAGATGATTTGGAAAGTGCCTGAAATCATCGCCACGCTGTCGGGGTACTTTGCGCTTGCCGCAGGCGATGTGATCTTGACCGGCACCCCCGAAGGTGTCGGTGCCGTAGCACGCGGCGATGTCTTGGATGTGGCGATCGCAGGGCTCGGCGCAATGCGGGTCGAGGTGGTCTAGCGCGCCGCGCCTTGGCAAGCGCAGCCAAATCTGACAAGCCGCGCGCCAGCCATATCGAGGATCGTTATGTCCGACAAGCTCGCCGCCTTGCTCGCACCGCATGATGACGACAACCCAGCGCTCGGCGCCCCCGACCGGCCATGGATGACGTATCGGGGGTTGCGCGCTCTTGCCGGACAAACGCGCGCGCGCCTGCACCAAGCCGGTATCGGGCGCGATGACCGCGTCGCGCTGATCCTGCCAAACGGGCCGGAGATGGCCGCCGCGTTTCTATGCGTGGCGCAAAGTGCGGTGACCGCGCCGCTCAACCCGAGCTATGGCAAGCCTGAGTTATTGTTTTACCTCAGTGACTTGAACGCGAAAGCGGTGATCGTGCACAGCGAAGATAATGGCCCTGCCCGCGGAGCAGCGGCGGAACTGGGCATCCCGGTGCTGGACCTTACCCCCGATCTGGGCGGCGCCGCCGGCGCGTTTGTTCTCCACGGCGCTGACGACAAGGCGCCGTCCGAGTCAAGCCCGCCATCGAGCGACCACACGGCGCTGATCCTGCACACATCAGGCACCACATCGCGACCCAAGATCGTGCCGCTCCTACAGCGCAACCTCGCCGCCTCAGCGCGCCACATCGCAACGAACCTCGCACTCAGTCACCAAGACCGCTGCCTTAACGTGATGCCGCTGTTTCACATCCACGGGCTTGTGGCTGCGCTTTCGGCCTCGCTCAGCGCGGGCGGGTCGGTATGGTGTGCGCCGGGCTTTGACGCGTTGCGGTTTTTCGGCTGGCTGCAGGAGGCGCAACCAAGCTGGTACACCGCCGTGCCGACAATGCACCAAGCGATCTTGGCCCGCGCACCCCGCAACCGCGATGTGATCGAGGCTGTGCCGCTGCGCTTTCTGCGCTCCTCATCGGCGTCGCTGCCTGGCCCCGTGATGGAAACCCTGGCTGAAACCTTCGGCGCGCCGGTGATCGAGGCATACGGGATGACCGAAGCCGCCCACCAGATGGCGTCAAACCCGCTGCCGCCCCGCGCGCAAAAGCCTGGCGCGGTGGGCATTCCGGCCGGGCCTGCCATGCGCCTGGCACATGAGGTGGAAGATCGGCTGATCGATAGCGTGGGCGAGGTGGTGATTTCAGGTCCAAATGTCACGCCAGGTTATGAGAACAACCCCGATGCCAACGCCAGCAGCTTCTTTGAGGCTGAAGGCGCGCGCTGGTTTCGCACCGGCGATCAAGGCGTATTCGACAGCGACGGATATCTGACCCTAACCGGAAGGCTGAAAGAGATCATCAATCGCGGCGGCGAGAAAGTAAGCCCGCTGGAAGTGGATAATGTGCTGAGCGCGCATCCAGCGGTGGCGCAGGTCGTCACCTTCGCGCTGCCGCATCCAAAGCTGGGGGAAGAGGTTGCCGCCGCAATCGTGCTCAAAGAAGGCGCCGAGGCGAGCGAGAGCGAGGTCCGCGCCTTTGCCGCCGAGCGCATCGCCGCGTTTAAGGTGCCGCGCAAGATAGTGATCGTCGACGAAATCCCCAAAGGCGCCACCGGCAAGCTGCAGCGGATCGGCCTGGCCGAGAAATTGGGGCTGGTTGCGTCGTGAAGATCTGCATCTTCGGCGCCGGGGCTATTGGCGGTTTTATGGGGGCCAAACTGGCGCAAGCGGGCGCCGATGTCAGCCTGGTGGCGCGGGGCCCGCATCTTGCGGCGATGCAGCGCGACGGGCTCACGCTGATCGAGGAGGGCGGGCGCTCCACCATGCCGGTACGCGCGGCTGAAGACCCAGCCGTGCACGGGCCGCAAGACTATGTCGTGGTCACGCTCAAGGCCCACTCTGTTCCCGCGCTGGTCCCCAAGATGCAGCCGCTCATAGGCCCGCACACAACAATCGTCTACGGCGTGAATGGCTTGCCTTGGTGGTACTTTCACAAGTTCGGCGGCCCGCTTGAGGGCACACGGCTAGCCAGTGTCGACCCGAACGATGCGCAGTGGACAGGCTTCGGTCCTGAGCGGGTGCTAGGCTGCGTCGTCTATCCGGCGGCGGAAGTGGTGGCGCCGGGTGTGGTCCAGCATATCGAGGGCAATCGATTCTCGCTGGGCGAGCCGGACGGCAGCAAATCCGAGCGCGCGCGAGCGCTGTCTAAAGCGCTGACAGCCGCCGGGCTTAAGGCGCCGGTCCGCCCACGGCTGCGCGATGAGATCTGGGTCAAGCTCTGGGGCAATCTAAGCTTCAACCCGATCTCGGCGCTCACCCATGCCACGCTTGAAGACATCTGCGCTGACACCGGTGTGCGCTCAGTCGCGCGTGCGATGATGGTCGAAGCTCAGGGCATCGCCGAGGCACTTGGCGTACGTTTCCCAATTGATGTGGACCGCCGCATCGACGGGGCCGCGGCAGTCGGCGCGCACCGGACATCGATGCTGCAAGATCTCGATGCCGGCCGACCGATGGAGATCGAAGCGCTGCTCGGTTCGGTGCAAGAGCTAGGCCACAAACTCAATCGCGAGAGGCCGGTAATCGATGTGGTGCTCGCGTTGATCCGGCTGCGCGCGAAAAGTGCTGGTGGCTAGGGCCGCGCACGCTCAGAAGCAAAAACGACGCCTACATGCCGCCCGATTTGGCCTGCGCGATCATATCGGTGACGGAGGCGCGCAGACCGGCGGGGATATGCGCATTATCAAGCGCGAGGAACCCTTGAACGATCAAGCTGCGGGCGGTGTCTTCGTCGAGCCCGGCCGCCATCAGGTAATTCAACTTGTCACTGTCGATCATCCCAACAGATGCCTCGTGGGAAAGATGCGACGCCTCGGCATGGGCGACCAAGGCGGGGATCGCCCGTATCTCGCCGGAATCTTTGAGTTTCAGACCGTCGCACCCCAGAAAACCGTGGGTATCCCCGGCATCGCCGATAAGCAGGGCATCGTTGAGAATGCGGCCACCGGCGGAGACCATCCGCGCCACATCTTCACAACGCGCTCCCGCACCGGCCAGACGGATCTGGGTATTCACCGCGCGCTCGGTGCCTTCGGCCGCGAAGATGATCGCCTGGTTCGACTGGTTGGCATCTTCGTGCAGGATGCTGTCGCTGTAAGACGCGCAGCGCGCTATCGGGGCCATCATGATTGCCGTTGAGCGCTCTTGGGCGCCCACGCCAAGCTCCGTGTAGCCGTAGGAAAACACCTCCATCTCTGGGCCCCAATGGTCGATAGAGACAGAGCTGCACCGCGCGCCAGGACGCAGGTAAGTCTCGCTGATTGATACATGCCGGCCGCGATGCAACGAGCCCGGGACCGCAGCCCCTGAAATCATCTCGACCTCTGCGCCTGCATCAATCAGCGTGACGTCATGGGTAAACTGGCGGGCTTGCGGTGTTTCCAGGATCGTGAAGGTCTGCACCGGTAGTCGCACCCGTGCGCCCGACTTGACCCAAATAAAATGGCCCAGCGGTTCATCCATATGCTCGGCCACGAGCGACACATGGTCGTTAGCATCAGGTGAGACGAGACCGAACATAAGGTCTTGGACGAAATCATACATGCGCAGGGCATCGGCGAGCGGCAGCACCTCAACACCAGGGTCATTGCTGTGGAACAGACGCATACCATGGTCGATCAGAACACTGGTTCCAGCGCGGGTGTTTTCGCTATCAAAGCCCACCTCGTGAAGGATTACCCGTTCTTCGTTGGTGAGGGTTCCTTGTTGCGCGGGCATGATCGCCTCCTTCGATTGAATGGCGCTACGCTGCGTCAGGCACCGTGTAGCCGTTTGCTTGGATATGGGCGAAGACGTCATGCGGCGGCCCGGAATGCAGGATCCGCCCGTGATTGATGATATGCGCGCAATCGGCCTCGACGTGATTGAGGATCAGCCCGGTATGCGTGATCACAAGACCGGCGCGGCGACCGCCTCGCGTATCGGCGCTGCGCACAACCCGCTGGATCGCGGCACCGACCGAGCTCACATGCTCAAGGTCAACGCCGCTTTCCGGCTCATCAAACAGCAAGAGCCGTGCGTCTTGTAGGATCAATTTGAGCACTTCCCAGCGTTTAATCTCACCGCCGGAGAAACCCACATTCATATCTCTTTCGATGAAATCGGTCAGATCGAGGGCAGCCGCCTCGGCCGCCAACTTACTCTCGGCACTCAGCGCATTGGCGAAGCTTGACACACTGACACCGTCGATGCTGGGCGGGCGTTGGTAGCCGAGACCAATGCCCATCGCGGCGCGCGCGCGGATGTCGAGATCAAGGAGGCTTGTACCCTCGAACAGAATGTCGCCGCCGCCAACAACGAAGGGCGGCAGGCCCATAATCGTCGCGAGAAGGCTGGACTTACCCGATCCGTTCGGCCCGAGCAGGACGTGCAATTCCCCGTCGGGCAGTTCCAAAGAAACGTTTTCGAGGATCGAACGATCGCCGATTTTGATCGATAGGTCGCGGATCGATAGCATCGTAAGCCGCTCCGTCAGAACATCGCGCCCCGTGGCGCCAGGAGAAGTTTACGTCCGAAAAGTCGCATCGAGAGCGCGCTGGCTGTCGCATTACGGACGACGGCGCGCTAGCTCTCAAATGGTTAACGCTGTGCGGGCATCAAAAGTTCCCTTAGGCAGCAAGTGCCTGCGCAACGATGTCGAGCGCGCTGTCTAACTCGGTGTCGGACAGGGTGAGCGGCGGCGATAAGGTCAGCACGTTGCCCGCGCTGATCTTAAAGCTGAGCCCTGCATCCAAGCAGCGATAGAGCGCCGCCTCGGCGAGCGCGTTGGCAGGGGCCATATCGTCGCGGCTTTGCACGAGTTCGATCCCAAACATCGCACCGCGACCCCGTATATCGCCGACATGGCGGTGGCTGCCCAACTGGTCGCGCAGGCGGGTGAGCGCACGCTCTCCCAGCGCTGCGGCGCGCTCAACCAGGCCCTCGTCTTCGATGACATCGAGCGTAGCCAAAGCGGCCCGCGCCGTGACCGGGTTTTTCTCATGGGTGTAGTGCCCAAGCGCATAATCTCCGGCGACATCCAAATCCGCCCGCGCGAGCACCGCCGCGATGGGTAGGATGCCGCCCCCCAAGGCTTTGCCCAGCGTGATGATATCAGGCACGACCCCGTCATGCTCATGCGCGAACATGCGCCCGGTTTTGCCGAGACCCGTGGGGATCTCATCCAAGATAAGCAGCGCCCCGTGCCGCTTGCAGGTCTGCGATATCGCTGTCCAAAACCCGGGCGGCGGCACCACTGGCACCGCGCGCATCGCCTCAGCAACGAAAGCCGCGTAGTCACCATCACGGCCCAACACGTATTCGGCCATCCGCGCGCAGGCATCCGCGCTTCGCTCGACGCTTTGGTCATGTCCGTAGGGGCACCGCAGCGGATGGAACGGTGCCAGATGCTCGGCACCTGGCAGGAGCGGGCCCGCGATATCGCTGCGAAAGGTCGCCTCACCGCCGATGCTGCAGGCGCCGAAACCAGCACCGTGGTAACTGTCCCAAAAGCTGAGCGTTTTGAAGCGCCCGGTCGCGGCGCGGGCGATCTTCATCGCCACCTCATTGGCATCTGAGCCGCCGGTGGTGAACAGAACTTTCGCAGGCCAAGGCGCCAGCGCCCCAAGCCGCTCGGCAAGATCCACCGCGACATCATTGGCAAAGCGGCGCGGCGAGAACGGCAGCGCATCTAGCTGGTCCTTGATCGCGGCCACCACGCGCGGGTGCCCATAGCCGATATGGTGCACCGAATTGCCGTGAAAATCCATGTAACGGCGGCCGGTGCTATCCTCGATCCAAATCCCTTCCGCCTTGGTGATGGCCGCCGCACATGGCGTGGAGAGCGATTGGTGCAGGAACGCAGCGCTGTCGCGGGCCAATAAAGCGTCGCCCGCAGCATCGTCGCGGCGCTCAGACCAGGCTTTGCGTGCGGCGCTCGTGTTGCCCTCGCCTTCGGTATGGGTGCGGGTCACGGCCAGGGCAGCGAGTAGGTTTTGACGTTGGTGAAGAACTTCATCGCCTCGATCACCCCCTCTTTGACACCGTTGCCGCTGTCCTTGATGCCACCGAAGGGCGACATCTCAATGCGGTAGCCGGGCTGCTCCCAGATATTGCAGGTGCCCACATCAAGCCCCTCGATAAAGGCAATCGCACGGGTCAGATCATTGGTGCACACACCAGACGACAAACCGAAGGGCGTGCTGTTGGAAATGGTCATGACCGCGGCGTCCTCGTCAGGCACCCGTATGATCGGGACGATCGGGCCAAACGTCTCTTCCATCACCAATTCAGCCCTATACGGCACGTGATCGACCACGATAGGCGGCAGCAGCGCGCCTTGTCGCCCCGGATCATAGAGCACTTTCGCCCCAGCAGCCTCCGCATCGTAAACCCGCTTTTCAAACAGAGCGGCGGCCTCGACATGGATCACGCATCCAAGCTGCGTCGCAGGGTCTTGCGGATCACCGAGGCGGAGCGCCTTGGCCTTCTCCAGCACTTTGGGCACGAAAGCGTCGGCCACACTCTCTTGCACCATAATCCGTTTGACCGCCGTGCAGCGTTGCCCCGAATTGCCGGTCGCCCCGGCCACAGCGATGGTGGCAGCGCGGTCGAGATCGTCATCGCTGAGATCATTCAGCACGATCAGCGGGTCATTGCCGCCCAATTCCAGCGCCGCACGCCGATATCCCGCCTTCTCGGCAATGATTTTGCCGACGCGCACCCCGCCGGTGAAAGTGACGATATCCGCGTGGGGGTTGGTCACCATTTCATCGCCGATGTCGTCGGGCCAGCCGGTCACCACCTGAAACATCTCATGCGGCAGGCCCGCCTCATAGAGGATATCGGCCAGGCTAAGGGCGGTTAGCGGCGTAAGTTCGGTCGGTTTGCACACCATGCAATTGTTGGTGGCCACCGACGGCGCAATCTTGTGCGACACCATGTTGAGCGGATGATTGAACGGGGTGATAGCCGAGATCGCGCGCACCGGTTCGCGCTTGGTATAGATCTTGCGCGCCTTGCCCTGCGGGGTGAGATCGCACGAGAAGATCTGCCCATCATCGACCAGCGCCATCTGCCCCGCGAAGGTGAAGACATCGCAGGCGCGCCCCGTCTCATAGAGCGCATGTTGATGGCAAATCCCCAACTCGAGAGTCAGCCATTTGGCCAAGTCATCGCGCCGCTCGCTGATCAGCTCGGCCGTACGGAGTAAGATCTTTTGCCGCTCAAACCGGGTGAGTTTGGGCTTATAGGCCGCCGCGATTTCAAAAGCGCGCGCAACATGTTCCGCCTTCCCGGCGGGCACCGTGCCGATCACCGCATCGGTATAGGGGTAGCGCACCTCGATGACCGCATCCGTGAACACGGTCTCGCCGCCGATACGCATGCCTTCCGCACGAAAATCTGGGGTATCTTTCATATCAACGGGCCGCCGCTGTGGTTGCGTAATAGAAGGCGTCGAAGTTGCGCAACTCTGGCGCATTCGGCAGGTCCAGCGCGCGATTGACGATGAATGGCACCTCCTGCTCGGTGAGCCCGCCATGGCTGCGCAAGGGCACGTCGAGCGCGGCCAAATCGTGGCGATCAGCCGATGTGCCGATCGTCATGTTCTCGCCCGACACCAAAACCAGGTCACCGATCCGGTCGCCTGGCAATTCAAAGCGGGCCACTGCCTCGGCTTTGGTGAGCACGTGGGTAATGCCATCAATCGCCGCCAGCCGTTTGGCTGTCGCCGCTGCATCAGCATCCGCCGGGAGATAGGCGGTGGCGAACGACCCCAGGGCACCGTGATGCACCACGTAAGGGTCGGTGATCGGCAGGATGACGCGCGCCTGCCCGGCGCCAAACCATTGATCCAATAGGTCTTGCACATAGACGACCGCAGGCGCGCCATCGGCGAGGTGCTTGGGCTTCATCCCGTGATCGGCAGTAACCACGATTGCGGCACCAGTGGCATCGAGCGCGGTCAGATAGCGGTCGAACATCGCGTAGAAGTCAATCGCCACAGGATCATCGGGGGCGTGCTTGTGCTGGATGTAATCGGTGGTGGACAGATAGAGGATATCGGGCTTCCACTCTGCCATCAGGCGCACGCCTGCGGCGAAAACGAACTCCGACAGATCGGCCGAATACACATCCGGCACCGGGCGGCCGAGCCAATCAGCAGCATTGTCGATCCCGTGTTCCGCGCGGGTTGTCTCGGCGGAGCGTTCCGACGAGAACGCCATCGCCCGGCCCTCATCGAAGCGAAGCCCCGCCCCCAGTAAGGCGCGAAGCTTATCCTTGGCCGTCACCACAGCGACACGGGCGCCCGCCTCATAGAACTGGCTGAAAACCGTGGGCGCGCGCAGAAAGCGCACGTCGTTCATCATCACTTCATCACCCGTTTCGGGATCGATCAGGTAATTGCCGCTAATCCCATGGACGCGCGGCGGCGAACCGGTGGCGATGGACAGGTTGTTTGGATTGGTGAAAGACGGCATCGCAGCATGCGCGATCCGGTCTGTCCCGGTTTCGCGGATCCGCGCCAGCGTGGGCATGCGCCCCGCTGCTATGGCGCGCTCCAGGTATTCCGGCTCGCACCCGTCCAGGCAGATCGCAATCGCGGGTACTTTAGGGAACGGATAGGCGCGGGCATTGGCCGTCACCGGCGCGTGCAGGTTCATCACATCATCCTTTCTCAGCCACCAGGGTGGCGCGTTCTTCTAGGGCATCGCGCGGCGGTGCGGCAGAGGCAACACCCATCTCGCGCAGCGCCTCCTTGGCGGCCTCGACGACCGCGCGCATCACAGCGCTATCCAGTTGTCCGATGCACCCGATGCGAAAGCTATCGACGACCGTGAGCTTGCCTGGATAGATGATAAAACCTTTGGATTTCATCACCTCATAGAAGCGCGCGAAATCAAAACGGGGATCTGCCGGGCAAAAGAAGGTGACGATAATCGGTGAAAGCCACCGCTCGGCTAGCAGCGTCTCAAACCCCAGATCGCGCATCCCGCTGACCAAAACGTCGCGATTTTGCGCGTATCGCGCACCGCGCGCGGGCACACCACCTTCGGCATCATGGGCATCGAGCGCCGACAGAAACGCCGCAACGGCGTGGGTGGGCGGGGTGAAGCGCCACTGCCCGCTGCGCTCCATCGTTTCCCACTGCGCGTGCAGATCGAGGCTGAGCGAATGGCTCACCCCGCGCGCCGCTTCCAAGGCCTGACGCCGCACCAAAACGAAACCGAAACCCGGCACGCCTTCGATGCATTTGTTGGCCGACGAGACAAGCGCCTCGAACTGGGTCTTGGAGGGGTCTGGCGCCACCGCGCCAAACGATGACATCGCATCGATCAACAGCTTGCGCCCCGCCGACGCCACCGCCGCGGCAATCTCATCAATCGGGTTCAGAATGCCGGAACTGGTCTCGCAATGGATCGCAATGACATGGGTAATCGCTGGATCACGCGCCAAGATCTGCGCCACCTCAGCACCGCGCGGCGGTTGATAATCGCCCTTGTCCAGCAGCTCGTAGGCGCGACCGAGATAGGCCATGATTTTAGCGGCACGCTGCCCATACGCGCCATTGGCCAGCACCAGCGCCTTGCCATCACGGGGCACCAGCGAGCCGAGCATCGCTTCAACACAAAAGCTCCCGCTGCCCTGCATCGGCACACACTCAAAGGCCGCACCGCCCGGCCCCATCATCGCGCATAGACGGTCGCGTAACGACTTGGTCATGGCGCGGAAATCACCGTCCCAACTGCCCCAGTCGCGCAGCATCGCCTGCTTGACGCCGATGCTCGTGGTGAGCGGCCCGGGCGTCAGCAGATAGGGCTCCCCGTGATGCGGCGGCAGGATTTGAGCCATTGCTTACTCCAAATCGTGGGCCCTGCTTGCTCATGGGCAGGTGCATATGTAAAATTAAGAAGAATGATGAATGCATAGAATTTTCTGATGGCTGTGACCCACAAGCAATTGCGTGCCTTTCACCATGTCGCGCGCCAGGGCGGTTTCTCGCGCGCGGCAGTTGAACTGGGCCTGACGCAACCGGCGATTTCAGAGCAGGTTCGACGGCTGGAGATGAGCCGCGATGTGCTGCTCTTCGAGCGCCGAGGCAAGGCCGTGCTCCTGACACAAGCCGGCGAGGCGCTTTACGCGATGACCAAGCGGTACTTCGCGGTCGAAGCCGAGATCGACGCCTATTTCACCGACCGGGCGGATGCGCTGAGCGGGCGGTTGCGGCTCGTGGCCGACGCGGCGCAGCACGTCGCCGACCGGATCACCCGGTTTCGCGCCCGCTACCCGGGGCTGCGCATCGAAATCCAAAGCGGCAATACCGCCACCGTGCTCGCCCGGCTGCGAAGCTATGATGCGGATATCGGTGTGATCGGCGCCGCTCCCGCTGAGCCCGATCTGCTGACCCAAGACCTGGGCAGCTCGCCGATCATCGCTTTCGGGCTCCGGAAATCCCTGCCCTCGCAGCCCGAGCGCATACCGCTGGCCGCGCTGGCCAAGCATCCCTGGGTGATGCGCGAGCAAGGCTCGGAGACCCGCGCGCTGGTGGAGCGGGCAGCGGCAGAGCGCGGCCTAAGCCCGGACATTGCGATTGAGGTTGAAGGGCGCGAGGCTTTACGCGCGATGGTGCTCTCGGGCGGCGGCATTGGGTTTATCTCGGCCGCTGAATACAGCCCCGACCCGGCCTTGCGCGCGATTGACATCGCCGACCTTACGATCGCGATGCCCGAAGCGCTGGTCTGTCTTGCGGTGCGGCGGGACGTGCGCGCGATCCGCACCTTTATGAGCGGCGCGCTAGAAGCCTGAGAGGCGCTGCAACGCGATGTTGCGGGTTTCAAGCCGATCGAGATTGACGATTGTCGACAGCATCAACCGGTCTTGGCTCCAATCGCCGGGTTTTTGCATCGCGGCAGCACCTAACCCAATCGCGCAGGCAATACACCCCGCTAGAATGATAGGGGTTCGCTGCGACACTGATGGCGGCGCGTCGACCGCCACGATGGTTTCGATCCGACGCCTTAGCGCTGCTCGATTATGCCGCCGCCGGATCATCAAAAGCGCGACATTCGGGGCGGCAGGATGCAAGTCTTCGCGCCGCGCAATGGCGTCACGGCAGACGTGAAGCAGGCATTTTGCGTAAGCCTGCGGCGATACCCGCCGTTCCCGCAACAAACGCTGGTCACAGGCCAATTCGCGCAAATCTGCCAAATCGCGCCGCCACAGAACGAAAACCGGGTTCCAGAAGAACAGCGGCCGTAAAAACGCTGTCAGCACCTCGCTTTCTAGATCGGGGCGGCGCAGATGCTGAAACTCATGGGCCAGCGCGATGCGCAACTCATCGCCGCGCCCCAGCATATCAGTCGGCACCACCACGTAACGACGCGAGAGGCTCCGGGTGGAAAATGGCACCGCAATCGCATCGCTCAGCCGGATATCGACGCGTCCCTGGCGCCGCCAGAGATAGCTTTGCCGCAGCAAACGCCGCAGACGCAGCGCGCCCCGCCCAAGCGACAGCGCCGAAAGAACCGCGCCAGATAGCAGCAGCGCGGCGCCCACCTTGGTCACTGTGTTGCCCGGCCCGACGAGACCGGCGACAAAGCTCTGCCGCGCCCCCAGCAGGCCCTCGAAACGCTCGGCATCCATCGCGATGCGACCGTCCAGGAAATGCGCCAAAGCCAGATCCGCCGCGCTCAGCGATTGGCCGGGGAACACCATCCCAAGCCCCTGGCTTAGGGCCAGAGCGATTAGCGGCGATAGCATCAGCGCCAGCATCGCCCCTTCGCTGAGCCGCAACTGCGCTGAGAAATCATGTTTAAGCCGACTACGGCGCATGATCGCCATGGCGACGCGCCAGACCACAAAAGCCAGGATTAACAGGATATTGGCGTCAATGTAGAGATCGATGAGCGTCTCAATCCGAGGCATCGTCAAGTCTCCTATCCAAAAGCGCTCGAATCTCCTCAAGATGCGCTTGCGACAGCCCATCATCATTCACCAACCGGGCCACCAGCGCCGCCGGCGCGTTGTCAAACAACTTTGCCGACAAGTTTTGCAGCGACCGCGTTTGATACGTCTCTTTCGCTATGCTGGGCCGATAGATCAGAGTTTTCCCCGACTTTTGGCTCGTGACAAACCCTTTCTCATCCAAAATGCGCATAATCGTCGCGGCGGAGGTATAGGCAAGCCCGCGCTCGGGTGCGATCTGGGCCAGAACATCGCGCACGCTACCCTGCCGCAGATCCCACAGGATCGTCATGAATTCCAACTCGACCTCGGTGAGCAGGGTGGGGTTCTTTTTCTGTCTCATCTCACACTACCATTACGCGCACCGGCCCGTTCACACCTTCCAAAAGCAAAACGTGAGCCACAGCGCCGCCAGCGCCAGGGGCACCCAGAGCGGCGGGCCCAGCAAGCCTAGCCAAGCCAAAAAGATATAGACGGAACCCAAAAGCCCTATAAACAAGCGATCCCCCCGCGTGGTGCGCAAAAGGAAGACGCCCTGGCGTTCATTGCCCCCGGGGCGGCGCCATTCGAGCAGTGCCATGATCGCGATGGCCCCGAAGACAAAGATAAAAAAGGCTGTCGTCGCCCGCGTCCACGCCATCCAAAAACTCGGGAAAAGCGGCTCGGTCCACCACTTAGCCCAGGTCTCAACCTCGGGTTCGCGGTTGCCGACATTGCCCCAGCCTTGCGCCATGGCCACAGCCGGGAGGGTGGCGATGAGGTAGATCAGTTTCCGCATCGATGCCTCCTAGACGCGACCCAGGGCAAAACCCTTGGCGATGTAGTTGCGCACGAAATAAATCACGATGGCGCCGGGGATGATCGTGAGCACGCCCGCCGCCGCCAGAAGCCCGAGTTCATAGCCAGCGCTAGAGGCCGTGCGCGTCATCGTGGCGACGATGGGCTTTGCGTCGACGGCTGTCAGCGTCTTGGCGAGCAACATCTCGACCCAGGAGAACATAAAGCAGAAGAACGCCGCCACCCCGACGCCCGCTTTGATCGCAGGCAAAAAGATCGTCATGAAAAAGCGCGGGAACGAGTAGCCGTCGACATAGGCGGTCTCGTCCAACTCTTTGGGCACGCCCGACATGAACCCCTCCAAGATCCACACCGCCAGCGGGATGTTAAAGAGGCAATGCGCCAGAGCGACGGCGAGATGCGTGTCAAACAAGCCTACAGCCGAATAGAGCTGAAAGAACGGCAGCGCGAACACCGCCGCAGGCGCCATCCGATTGGTCAAAAGCCAAAAGAACAGGTGCTTGTCGCCCATAAATCGGTATCGGCTAAACGCATAGGCCGCTGGCAGCGCCACCGCGAGCGAGATCAGCGTGTTGAGCGACACGTACAAGATCGAATTCACATAGCCCCAATACCATGTGGGGTCGGTGAAAATGACGCGGTAATTCTCTAGCGTCCATTCCTGCGGAAACAGCGAAAACCCCCCGAGGATCTCGTTGGTGGTTTTGAACGACATCGCCACCAACCAATAAATCGGCAGCATCAGGAATAGAATGTAGATGATGGGGACTAGGCTGCGCGGCTTCATTGCTCGTCCTTTGTCATCACGGTGTAGAACAGCCACGACACGGCTAGCGTGATCGCGAAGTAGATCAGCGACATCGCCGCCGCCGGGCCCAGGTCGAACTGGCCTAGCGCCACCTTGACCAGGTCAATGGACAAAAGCGTCGTCGAATTGCCGGGCCCGCCGCCTGTCAGCACAAACGGCTCGGTATAGATGTTAAAGCTGTCCATGAACCGTAGCAGGATCGCGATGGTTAGGACGCGCTTCATTTTGGGCAATTGGATGTAGCGGAACACTGACCAGTTGGAGGCGCCGTCGATCTTGGCGGCTTGGTAATAGGCATCGGGGATCGAGATCAGACCGGCATAGGCGAGCAACACAACGAGCGATGTCCAATGCCAGACATCCATGATGATGACGGTGATCCAGGCCGCAACCGGGCTCTGCGTCATGTTGTAATCGATACCCAAAACTGCGTTGAGCGTGTAACCGGCGAGGCCGATATCGGGCAGCGTGAAGATGTTCCACATCGCGCCCACCACATTCCAAGGGATCAGCAGCGGCAGCGCCATGAGCACGAGGCACACCGGCACCCACACCCCTTTACGCGGCATCGTCAGCGCAATGGCGACACCGAGCGGCACCTCGATGATGAGGATCGTGAAGGTAAAGAATAGCTGTCGGCCAAGGGCGGCGTGAAAGCGCTCGGAACGCAGAATATCCTGAAACCAGCCGATGCCGTGCCAGAAGAACTGATTGTTGCCGAAGGTTTCCTGGACGGAATAATTGACCACCGTCATCAGCGGGATCAGCGCGTTGAACGCCACCAGCAACAGCACGGGCAGCACAAAGAACCACGCGCGTTGGTTGACGGTTTTCATGCCGTGCTCCGTCGTGAGTTACTTGTATCGGGGGTACAGAGCGCCCGGGTCAGCAGATCCACCCGCCCCGGGCTTGACCCGGGGCCTCCGACGCCGTGCGCCCCAAATCGAACGTCAAAGGGCCTTGATCGGAGACATATGAGTGGGGCGAGCGTTGGTCCGAGGCCCCGGATCAAGCCCGGGGCGGGGTTTGAAAGGAGGGTCTCCACAGCACTGATTTCTGCAACGACATGCACGCTCATGCCTGCGCCTCCGTGATGATCCAGCCGTCGCGATAGGCGCGGGTTTTGCTGGGATCGAATGCCAGCCGCACCTCGGCGCCCTGTTCAGGCACCGCGCCCTCGACCACCGCCTTCACCGCAAGATCGCCAATCCGCGCGTCAACCACTTGGTGGCGGCCCACATCGGCGACGCGCACCACCCGTGCGGGCAAGCCTGTGTCGGAGAGTGACACGAATTCGGGCCGCACGCCGATCATCACCGCACCGTCGCCGCCAGACGACGGCCCTTCGAGGGCCACCGCCTCGCCCCCCAGGAAGGCCCCGCCTTGGCGCAACTCAGCGGGCAGGATGTTCATCCCCGGGGAGCCGATAAAGTGGCCGACAAAGGTGTGCTGCGGCCTGTCAAACAGCTCAACCGGGGTTCCCATCTGCACCACTTCGCCGTCTTGCATCACCACCACCTGATCAGCAAATGTCAGCGCCTCGGTTTGGTCGTGGGTGACGTAGATCATCGTGGCCCGCACGCGTTGGTGCAATTCCTTGAGCTTGGAGCGCAGCTTCCACTTCAAATGCGGGTCGATCACCGTCAACGGCTCGTCGAACATGATGACATTGACGTCATCGCGCACCAAGCCGCGCCCCATCGAGATCTTTTGCTTGTTGTCAGGTGACAGGTTTGCGGCGCGAATATCCAGAAGCGGCTCGACCTCGAGCATCGCGGCGATCTCGGCCACGCGCGCCGCAACACGTGCCTCATCAACACCGCGATTGCGCAGCGGAAAGGCCAGATTTTCACGCACCGTCATCGTGTCGTAGATCACCGGAAACTGAAACACCTGGGCGATGTTGCGCTGGTCTGGCGGCAGATCGGTGACATCGCTTTTATCGAACAGGATCCGGCCATGTGACGGGAGCAGAAGGCCAGAGATGATATTGAGCAGGGTGGATTTACCGCAGCCGGACGGTCCTAAAAGCGCATAGGCGCCGCCATCTTCCCAAGCCAAATCGATCTGCTTGAGCGCGTAGTCTTCTGGCACCGACGGTTTCGCTAAGTAGGAGTGGCGCAGATTGGAGAGCGTGATCTTTGCCATTACGCGACCCGGTTGCCGCTCTGATCGAACACGAAACAGGCGTCGGGATCCATGTAGAACGGATGGTCCTCGCCCACCTCATAGGGGTGGACACCCGACACAAGGGAAACCCAGGCCTCGGCGCCCAATTGAAAATGCGCGCTCGATTCAGAGCCGGACAATTCGGTTACCAAGACCCGACCGTTCAACGGGACGACAGCCCGCTCGGTAGGCAATGGTGACACGTAATGGGGGCGCACCGCCAGATGATAGGCGCCGTCGGGCAAGGCCGCCGCTGCGCCATGCATTTCCCACTCAGCGCCGCTGGCCAGCGCCGCACGTGTCCCGGCCTTGCGGATCGGGGCCACGTTAATCGGCGGATCAGAGAACACCCGCGCGGCATCCAGCGTTGCCGGCGCGCGGTAAATCTCTGCCGTGGCGCCAAACTGCACCACATGTCCATCTTGCATCAGCGCGGTCTTGCCCCCGAGCAGCAGCGCCTCCTCCGGTTCGGAAGTCGCATAGACCACGACCGCACCGCGCCCCGCGAATAACTCGGGCAGTTGCTCGCGCAATTCCTCGCGGAGTTTGTAATCGAGATTGGCCAGCGGCTCATCGAGGAACACCGCGCGGCTCTCCTTGGCGATGGCTCGGGCCAGCGCAGTCCGCTGCTGCTGACCACCCGACAATTCTTGCGGGCGCCGGTTCAGCATCGGGCGCAATTGCAGAATATCGGCCGCCTCTTCAACGCGACCCTGGATCTCGCTCGCTGCCATGCCTGCCACCTTCAACGGCGAGGCGATGTTGTCGAAGACGCTCATATGCGGGTAGTTGATGAAAAACTGATGCACCAAGCTGATGTTGCGCTTTTGCGTATTGAGCCGGGTGACGTCCTCGCCATCCATGAGGATCTGGCCCGACGCGGCTTGGTCGAGCCCGGCCATCAGCTTGATCAACGACGTTTTGCCCGCGCCGGTTTGCCCCAAGAGGACGTTGAAATGGCCCGGCTCGAGAACCAGCGATGTAGGCTTGATGTGGGTGATCGCGCCGATGCGTTTGGTGAGGCTTTTAAGTTCGATCATATCCGGGATCCGAGCCCGCGCATTGGGCCGCGATAAGGATGACCCGGCGGGGCTTTCCCCACCGGTACAGTTGGATAGGGCGGGGAAAACCCCGCCCTACCGCTTCTCTACTGCGCCCAGCGCGCGACGAGCTCGTCGTAGTTGACCGTCTCGCCCTGTGGCTTTTCGTTGTCGAGCGGTGGCTTAGCCCCGCCATTGGCAAACCAGAACTCAGCGTCGCGCTCTTCGTTCAACCGCGGCCCGCAGCCGCCATAGACGTTCGCGGCCTCGTCTGCAGCCTGCATCCGCGCCATCACCAGGTCCATCTCTTCGGCGAGACGATCCATGGCCTCTTGCGGCGTGAAAGCGCCAGAGTTCACGTCACCGATTTGCTGCCACCAGATCTGTGCCAGCTTGGGGTAATCGGGCACGTTGATGCCGGTGGGCGACCACGCCACGCGATCGGGCGAGCGGTAAAACTCCACCAGACCGCCCAGCTTTGGCGCCCGCTCGGTGAAGCTTTCGTGGTTGACCGAGCTGTCGCGGATGAAGGTCAGACCCACATGGCTCTTCTTCACGTCCACCGTCTTAGAGGTGACGAACTGCGCATAGAGCCAGGCCGCCTGTGCCCGATCAGAGGGGGTCGACTTCAGGAACGTCCAGGAACCCACGTCCTGGTAGCCGACTTTTTGCCCTGTCTCCCAGTATGGGCCGTGCGGGCTCGGCGCCATGCGCCACAGCGGGTTGCCATCGGCATCGACGGTGTTGTTGCCCTCGGATTGGGGTTTGACCATGTCAGCCGTGAACGCCGTGTACCAGAAGATCTGCTGAGCCACGTTGCCCTGGGCCAGAGCAGGAAGCGACTGATAGAAGTCATAGCTCGCTGCGGCAGGTGGCGCATATTTGCGCAGCCACTCATCCCATTTGCGGATCGCATACACAGCCGCCGGGCCATTGGCCGCACCGCCGCGAGAAACGCTCGCTCCGACCGGGTTGCACGACCCCGCTTCCATGCGGATGCCCCATTCGTCAATCGGCACGCCATTTGGCTCGCCGACCGATCCAGCACCGGCCATTGACAGCCAGGCATCGGTCATCCGCCAGCCCAGATCGGGCGCGCGCTTGCCGTAGTCCATGTGGCCGTAAATCCGGACGCCGTCGATCTCTTGCACGTCCTCGCTGAAGAACTCGGCAATGTCCTCATAGGCAGACCAGTTGACCGGCACGCCCAGATCATAGCCGTACTTCTCTTTGAACTGCGCCTGCAGGTCTTCGCGGTCGAACCAGTCCTTGCGGAACCAGTAGAGGTTGGCGAATTGCTGATCAGGCAGTTGATAGAGGTTGCCGTCCGGGCCAGTGGTGAACTGGATACCCATGAAGTCGTCGAGATCGAGCGTCGGCGATGTGGTAGCCGCCCAATCACCCGCCATCTGCTCGGTCAGGTTATAGGCAAGCTGAAGCCGCGAATGCGTGCCGATCAGATCGCTGTCGTTGACATAGCCGTCATAGAGGTTGCGCTGCGTTT
The DNA here is from genome assembly GCA_038750765.1 of Pseudomonadota bacterium. Lineage (GTDB taxonomy): Bacteria > Pseudomonadota > Alphaproteobacteria > Rhodobacterales > Rhodobacteraceae > Psychromarinibacter. The sequence continues at coordinate 49,789 of JBCDGW010000012.1, forward strand.
GCATCTGGGTTTGCACCGCTTGCACCACCTCGCCTTCGCCCAGGATCTGGTGGTTCACCTTGATGCCGGTGATCTCTTCGAACGCTTTGGTCAGCACTTCAGATTCGTAGCTATGCGTTGGAATGCCCTCGGACAGGACATTGATTTCCATGCCAGCAAAGGGCGCCGCGGCTTCGATGAACCACATCATCTCGGCCATTTGCTCATCTTTGCTGAGCGTCGAGGGCTGGAATTCGCTCTCGATCCACCGCTCGGCCGCGGCCTCGTCGGCAAACGCGGATTGGCCTGCGGCGATAACCGCAGAGGCCGCCACAGCGGACAATAATACTCTTCGCATTGTCTCCTCCCTTAGGGTGTTGGCCGAGTAATCGGCATCCGAAACCAAGCCTATTTGGTGCGGGCCTGTCAAACTAAAAGTTTAGTAGATAGCACGGCGGGGGCCGTATCCTCGTGTGTTTTCCGTCTTGACGGTGCTGGCGGGCGGGCCGAAGGCTAGGGCGGTTAACGACGCCACAGTTGATCACGACATGATGGCGAGGGAGGATTGCATGGCCGAGACCACACGGATCGCGCTGATCAAAGGCGACGGGATCGGTCGCGATGTTGCCGAGGCGACCCAAGCCGTGGTCGAGCGCGCGGTCGCTAAGGCCGGGCTGGCGCCGCTGCACTACGATGAGATCGATGCGGGGGCGGGGTATTTCGCGGAAACAGGGCATGACATCGCCCCTGACGGCGAGACGCGCGCCGCGCAGGCCGACGCAATCTTCCTAGGCGCCATCGGTCTTCCCTCGATCCGCCACGCCGACGGCACCGAGATCAGCCCGCATTTGCGGCTTCGCGATCAGTTGGGCCTTTACGCCGGGGTGCGACCGGTCAAGGCCTACCCCAACGCGCCGCAGCGCTTAGCGGACCCGCGGGCAGCCGGGATCGACATGATCATCCTACGCGAGTCGACCGAGGGTCTGTTTTATTCGGCCGCCGCCCATGGCCGCGGCGAAATTATCGGCGATAGCGAAGTGCGTGACACGTTGCGGATCACCCGCGCCACCACCGAAAAGCTGCATCACTTCGCCTTTCGGCTCGCCGCCAAGCGCGCCGAACTCGGCCGAAGCGCGCGGGTCACCTGCGTTGATAAAGCCAACGTCTTTGCGTCGATGGCGTTCTTTCGCAAAATCTTTGGCGAGGTGGCGGCGCAATATCCGCAGGCCACGCATGATTACAGCTATGTCGACGCCCAAGCGCTGAACCTTATCCGCAATCCATGGGATTACGGGGTGATGGTGATGGAGAATATGTTTGGCGACATCCTGAGTGATTTGGCCGGTGGCCTTGTGGGCGGTATGGGCATGGCGGCCTGCGCTGAGATCGGCGACGCCCATGGTCTCTTCCAGCCCGCCCATGGCTCAGCGCCCGACATCATGGGACAGGACAAAGCGAACCCGCTCGCCGCGATCCTGTCGGGCGCAATGATGCTGGACTATCTTGCCGAACGTAGCGGCGTGGCCGGTTTTGCCGATGCGGGCTTGGCAATCGAAGCGGCGGTCCAAAGCGGGTTTGACGCCAACGCGCTGCGACCGATGGAGTTCGGCGGCGATATGGGGACCAAGGCGGTAACGGGTGCTGTGCTGGCCGGGCTAGACGCGTAGCGGCCGGCGCTCAGACCGTCACCGCTTGCAGCAGCGCGTCGCGCTCGATCTCACCTTTGGCCCCTTGCATGCGCACCGCACCGCGCTCCAGCACCACGAACCGGTCGCCGAGCGACAAGGCGAAATCAAAGTACTGTTCTACAAGGACAATCGCCATCGTGCCGCGATCTCGCAGCACTCGGATCACCTCACCGATCTGCTTGATGATGTTGGGCTGAATGCCCTCGGTTGGCTCATCGAGCAGGAGCAGCTTCGGCTCGGTGATCAGCGCGCGGGCAATTGCTAATTGCTGCTGCTGTCCACCCGAAAGGTCGCCGCCCCGTCGCCCGAGGAAATCCTTCAGGATCGGGAACAAATCAAAAATCTCTGCCGGAATGCGGCGGCGCTCTCGCGGCAGGCAGGCAAACCCCGTCTCTAAGTTCTCTTGCACCGTGAGGAACGGGAATATCTCTCGGCCCTGAGGCACATAGGCCACGCCCCTATGGGCCAGCGTGTGGGCCCCCACTTTGCTGAGCGGCTCACCATCAATCGTCAGGGTGCCGCCGCTGCGCGGGTGGGTGCCCGATATCGCCTTCAGCAAACTGGTTTTGCCGACACCGTTGGTGCCCATGACGCAGGTTACTTCACCCATCGCGGCGCTCATCGAGATCCCACGCAAGATTTGCGAGCCGCCGTAATGCAGCGTCAGATCGGAGACCTGGAGGAGATCATCGGCCAAGATACACCTCGATCACTTTCTCGTCCGAGGTGACGTGATCGATCGACCCCTCGGCCAGTACCGAGCCTTCATGGAGCACCGTGACCCGGCAATCCAGGCGGCGGACGAATTCCATATCGTGCTCGACCACCACCACCGCGCGGCTCTTCGCGGCTTCTTTGAGCAGGTCCGTTGTGTGTTCGCGCTCTGCCGGGGTCATGCCAGCGGCGGGCTCATCCACCAAAAGCAACTTAGGATCTTGCGCCAGCAGCATGCCGATCTCCAGCCATTGCTTCTGCCCGTGGCTCAACTCACCCGCCTTGCGATGGAGCGCCGCGGCCAGGCCAATCTCTTCGGCAAGCGCGCCCACTTTCTCGTGGTCGGCAGCACTGGCGCGAAAACTCAAAACCGAGAATGGCCCGCGGGCTTTCTTCAGCGCCAGGATCAGGTTCTCGGCCACGCTTTGATCTTCGAACACGGTGGGGCGCTGAAACTTGCGGCCGATGCCCTCTTGCGCAATCCGGCTTTCGGACATCGACAACAGCGAATGCGATTTACTGCCCCAAACCACGCGTCCCTCGTCAGGTTTGGTTTTGCCGGTGATGATGTCCATGAACGTGGTTTTGCCCGCCCCATTCGGCCCGATTACGGCGCGCAGCTCCGCCTCACCGATCTCGAAGGTGAGGTTGTTGATCGCCTTGAAGCCGTCGAATGACACCGACACGCCAGACACTTCCAGCAGCGCGCTCATGGCGTGACTCCGCCCCGGGCTTGACCCGGGGTCTCGTTGGACGCCGTAAGAGGTCCCGGATCAAGTCCGGGACGGGGTTTCCTTAGCGTCACTGATCCGCCTCCTTCTCCCGCAACGCGCCTGGCTCGGGCCCAAGATCGGCGCCGTGGCGCTCGGGACTTTGGCGATTGCCGATCAGGTCGAACAGACCGCCAATGCCTTTGGGCGCGAATAAGGTGATGGCCACGAATGAGAGCCCCAAGAGAACCGTCCACCAATCCACCCATTGGATCCGGTAGAAGCCCAAGTTGAGATCGGGCGCTTGACCGCCGGTAAACCAAGTAGACAGGAGCGAGACGAACGCCGCGCCAATCACCGCGCCGTAAAGACGCCCCCTGCCCCCGATCGCCACCCAAACCGCGAGGTAGATAGACGCGATGGGCGCGACTTCGGCAGGGTTGATGATGCCTGCCTGCGGATAATAAAGCGCACCGGCGATGCCTGCGATGATGGCCGTGAAGGTAAAGATGAACAGCTTAAACGCCTCGACCGGGTAACCGAGGAAGCGCACGCGGCTTTCGTCGTCGCGGATGGCCCGGATCACCGAGCCAAACTTGCCCGAGACGACCCAAGCGCACAGGACATACGCCAAGCCGAGCGCCAAAGCCGAGGCCCATAAAAACCACATCGATACAATCGACTGCGGCACGTCGCCAAGCCCAGGCAAATTCTGCAAGCCCGACAGGCCGTTATTGCCGCGCAGGCCGCTGTCGTTTTGGAACAGGTATAGCGACAATGCCAGGGTCATCGCCTGGGTCAGGATCGACAGATAAACGCCGGTGACGCGGCTGCGGAATGCCAGCCAGCCGAAGACCAGGGCCAGAAGGCCGGGCACCAAGACAATCGCCGCCAGTTGAAGCGGTAGCGAATGGGCGAAGGCCCATATCGGCGGAAACTCGGACGCGCCGACCACGCCAAAAATCTGCGTCGCGATACCGTCGGATATCTCCTGCGGCGTTGGCGGCAGCGGCGCGTTGGCCAGGCTCTCGGCCACAATAATCTCAGTACGGGCATACATCAGCCACATGCCGATCGCGTAGCCACCGATGCCGAAGAACGCCATATGGCCGAGGCTGAGGATGCCGCAATAGCCCCAGACCAGGTCCATCGCTAATGCCACCAGGCAAAGACACAGCGTCTTGCCCAAGGTTTTCACGAACGAGGTCGAGATCACGCCGATCCCAAATCCCTCGGCCAGGATTGTGACGCCGATGGTGAACAGCCCGAGACAGGCGAGGAAGATCAGAACGGAGGGATGGCGCAAAACGAAGGCTTTGCGGGGGGCGGGCCCTACGCTGCGCGTTCCTGCGGGATACTTCTGGACGAGGGAGGCCGAGCTCGTGTCAGTTGGCATCGCTCAAGCCTCCGCTGCCCGGCCTTTGAGCGCGATGATGCCGCGCGGCCGGAACTGAATGAAGAGGATGATGAAGAGGATCATATAGGTCTGCGCCGCCAGCGTGTTGGAGGGGTTCAGCCACTCGATCCCTTTCTGCAGCACGCCCACCATCGAGGCCCCCAGCAGCGTGCCCCAGATGTTGCCCACACCGCCGACCACCACGGTCATGAAGCTTTGCACAATGTAATCCTGCCCCATCTCAGACGTCACCTTGGCGTAGAGCCCAATGGCCACGCCGGCGATCCCGGCAATGCCCGAGCCAAACCCAAAGGTTAGCATGTTGATCCGGTCCGGATTGATACCCATCGAGGCCGCCATGCGGGGGTTTTGGGTGACGGCGCGCACCTCCAGGCCGAGGCGGGTGCGGTTCATAACCAGCAAGAACAGCGCCAAGAAAATCAGCGCCAGAATGAAGATGGCGATGCGGATATAGCTGATCGAGACGATGTCATTGATCACCAGCGAGCCGTCGAGCCAATCGGGTGCCGTCAGGGGCCTTGCTTGGGTGCCGAAGATGTTCTTGGCGATCTGCTGCAGCGCGATCGAGATGCCGAACGTGGCGAGCAACGTCTCCAGCGGGCGGTGATAGAGCCAGCGGATGACCAACCGCTCCAAGGCCACGCCCGCCGCAAACGTGACCGCGAAGGCAAGCGGCAACGCCAGCGCTATGGCCAGCGTGTAGTCGGGCACGAAAAGCTGCACCACAAAACCGGTATAGGCGCCCATCATGATAAACTCACCATGGGCCATATTGATCACCCCCATCACGCCAAAGGTGATGGCGAGGCCGATGGCGGCGAGGAAGTAGATCGACGCCAGCGACAAGGCATCGAGCGTCAGATCTGCGGTCTCGTTGAGCGCGACGCGGGTCTCGATGCCGGACAACACAGCCTGGGCGGCAAGCGCCACGGACGGCGGTGCATTGATAAAGCGGGTGTAGAAGACGTGCGCGTCGAGCGCGGCATCCACCTCGGCTTCAGACGCGACAGGGCTGACGATGCCCGCCTCCGCCAGGGCGGCATAAGCCATCTCGCGGGCTGCGTCGCTATCGAGCGTGGCGACTTCGATACCGGCCACAGTGCTGCCGTCGATGTTTTCGACCAGGGCGTCGCGGCGATCTTCCGCGCTAATACGCGGCCGCGCTAAATCGGCGGCCACTAGCAACTCATAGGCCTCATCACGCGAGAGAAGCTCGCCGCCTGGCTTCAGCAATGCTGCGACTGTCGGGTCGTCTTGCGGCGCCTCGGAGGCGACCTCGACCTTCGTCTCCACCAGCGGGTTCAGCGACGCGCGCAAATCAACGCCGAGATCGCCCGCAAACCCCTCGATCGCCGCGATGCGTTCTTCGTCGGTTTCGCCGAACCGGATGGTTAGAAGCCGCTCTAGCCGGGTTGCCCGTGCCTGCAGCGCCGGGTCGTCCTCGTTCTCCAAAGCAGCCCGCAAGGCGGCCAGATGCGTCTCTTTGGCATCGCGTTCGATAGCGTCCAACGCCGTGGCGCGTTTGACAGGATTGGGATCGGAGAGCTGAAACTGCACGAGGGCGGCACCGATCATGCCGCGAATTCCAGAATTAGGCTTAAGCTGCTTGTAATCCCTACTTGGGAATTGGCCCAGGTCATCCCCGGAGGCAAAGTCGAACGCGGACAGGTCCGGGCCTTCTTTCGTGCCGTAGACGAAGAGACCGGTTTCCTTGTGCATCCACATTTCTTTGGCTTGCCAGCGCAGCAACACTGTTTGCGCTTCCGGCAAACCGCTGCTGGCGAGCGCGTCAATCGCGGGACCGATGGTGCGGCGCGAACTTTTGGCGATAATCTCGACATGCTCTTGCAGCAGGCGCTGGATCGGCGCGTCGGCCTCCTGTGCGGTGCCTTGATGCGCGGCGCTGACCGTGAGTAGCGCGAGAAGGATGACGGCAAGACCCCGCGCCGGACTTGAGCCGGAGCCTCTTCCGGCCGATCCAAAGCGCCGACCGAAGGCCAGCCCCCAGATCCGAGACAAGAGGCCCCGGATCAGGTCCGGGGCGGGTGTTCTTGTGGGTGACGTGGTCGCACCAAAGCCACCTCGCACGGATTGTGACGTTTGCATACCCAAGCCCCCCGAATGGTGTGCACGGGGCCGACTGTAGCCCCGTGCGAAGTTCGTGTTTAGTAGTTGGACTCGATCTGAACGCAGCTTGACGTCTCGGTGTTGTACATACCGCAGCCCAGCTCCTGCCAGTCGGACTTCAGAACCGCCGATTCAGGCAAGAAGTCAGTCCATGCATCGCCGGGCACCTCTTCGGTCTGGCTGATGATGTCGAATTGGCCATCCTCGAGGATCTCACCGATCAAAACCGGCTTTGCCAGGTGGTGGTTCGGCAGCATCACCGCGGTGCCGCCGGTCAGGTTTGGAAATTCCTGACCGTACATCGCCGTGCGCACGGCATCGACATCGGTCGTCTCCGCTTCGGTCACCGCGTTCACCCACATGTTGAAGCCAATATAGTGGGCCTCCATCGGGTCGTTGGTCACACGCTCTTCGCCCATGCGCTCTTTCCAAGCCGCGACCCACTCAGCATTCGCTTCGGTGTCGGCCGATTGGAAGTAGTTCCAGGCAGCCAGGTGACCCACCAGGTTTGACGTGTCGAGGCCCGAAAGCTCTTCCTCGCCGACCGAGAAGGCCACAACCGGGATGTCGTCAGCCGAGATGCCTGCCGCGGCCAATTCCTTGTAGAAACCGACATTGGCGTCGCCGTTGATGGTCGAGATCACGCCCACTTTCTTGCCGTCAGCGCCAAGCGCCACGACATCGGCCACAATCTTGGACCAGTCGGAATGGCCGAACGGGGTGTAGTTGACGAAGATGTCCTCTTCGGAAATGCCTTGCTGCTGGAGGTAGGATTCTAGGATGTTGTTGGTGGTACGCGGGTAGACGTAGTCGGTGCCCAGAAGCGCGAACTTCTCCACCTCAAGCTCTTCGAGGAAGTAGTCCGTTGCCGGGATCGCCTGCTGGTTGGGCGCCGCGCCGGTATAGAACACGTTCTTCGAGCTTTCCTCGCCCTCATACTGCACCGGATAGAACAGCAGGCCGTTGAGTTCTTCGATCACAGGCAGCACCGACTTTCGCGACACCGATGTCCAGTTGCCGAAGATCACGTCCACCTCGTGAACGGTCAGCAACTCGCGCGCCTTCTCCGCGAAGAGCGGCCAGTCTGAAGCCGGGTCGACAACCACGGCCTCCAACTCACATCCCAAAACGCCTCCGGCTTCGTTTTGGATGTCGATCAGCATCTCCATCGTGTCTTTCAGCGTCGTCTCCGAGATCGCCATCGTGCCCGATAGCGAATGCAGCACGCCCACTTTGATCGGCGCATCGCAGGCGAAGGCTGGCAGCGCTCCAATGAAGATTGCGGCAGTTGTTCCCAAAAGTGTCTTATGCATCGCGTTTCCCTTTGCGCGTTGCGCGGGTCTCTCGTCGCGACATGCGAACAGTGAACTTTCCCCCACGCATTTTCATGCGGTGTGGCGCCCAGAGGTAACCGCCCGGCGCTCACGAACTCACGGACCAGGGTCCGCGGCAACTGATGGCCCAAGGCTTGGAAATGTGCCATTTCTTGCGTCGTGCGCGCGCGTCACGCCGGTGGTTTTGATTGATTGTTAATCGCGCCCGGCCTACCTGCTCAAAAAATAAGCTGCGCGCCTATGGAAACGTTCCGAACCGGTCATCAGAGCAAGCCACACCCGCCAATGCGTGCTCGCTACAACGAGACTTCGGCGTATCGCTTTGAAGCCGATATGCGGTGTGCTCTAAAATTAATCTGAAAGTGCAGCCTTACTGCGTTAAACGCGAAAGGCGGCGCCGGACATTCGGATAGTGCCGACAGGAATACGCGAGCTTAGGAGACATGATGACCATAAAATCTGTTTTGTGCGCCTATAGCGGCGATCCAGAACGCGGCAGCGGGTTGGAGCATGCTATCCGCATCGCCAAACACTATGATGCTCATCTAACCGGCGTCATCCGTCATGGACGCGCTTTCATTCACTCTCAAAGCTCGGTTTATCTGCCCAAAGCGGTGCTCCAGCAATTGCGTGACAATGAGCAGGGGCATATCGATGCTGTC
>JBCDGW010000013.1:0-57520 GCA_038750765.1 Pseudomonadota bacterium
CAGCGGGCGAAGAGGTTGGCGGTGCCGTTGCGGTCCACCCGCGTGCAGGTGAAGCCGCCCGCGCTCAGCTCGGCCTCCAGCAGGGCCAGCGCGCCGCCGTCTTCGGGGGTGACCGAAGGGCAACGGATCAGGCGGGCGGTGAGGTCGACGGGGTCAAGTCGAAGGGTCATGGGGCGAGTGGCTAGCCTCTGGGCCGGGCAGAGGCAAGGCCGCGGATTGACCACAGGCCGCCTCGCCCAGGGTCATCGCGGCGTTTTGAGTAGTTTTGGCGCATCGAAGGGGGCGGGCCCTATTCGGGGTTGTCGTAGAAGGGGGTCATCTGGGCGACGATAACCGCGTTTTCCGCAAGCGCCCGCGCCATCAGCGCGGATTCCTCATCGCTGATGTCGTGGCCTTCTTCTTCGCGCTCCTCGCGGGTGCCATAGCCGGACACGTCAAGCGGGTTTAGATCGGCCTGCTTGAGGATGGCCACCGTCTCGCGCACCGCTTCCGCTTCGTCAACGCCTGCTGCGTAGCACATCAACGCCGCGCCTGTGGCCCCCTTTGGCAGGCCGTCCCCCGCTTTGCGGCCGACCTCAACGAGCAGCGTGTAGACCGACTGTCGCGATCCGCTCACCGCGCGGCACTCAATCGCGCAGAAGTTCGTTGATACCGGTCTTGGACCTGGTCCGCTCATCCACGCGTTTGACGATCACCGCGCAGTAAAGGCTGACGCCACCGGTGGAGGGCATCGACCCAGCAACGACCACGGAATAGGGCGGCACCTCACCATAGAATACCTCGCCCGAGGCACGATCGACGATCTTGGTGGATTGCCCAATGAAAACACCCATGCCCAAGACCGAGCCCTCGCGCACGATGACGCCTTCGACTACCTCCGAGCGTGCCCCAATAAAGCAGTTATCCTCGATAATCGTGGGTCCTGCCTGCATTGGCTCTAACACGCCGCCGATCCCAACGCCGCCCGACAAGTGCACGTTCTTGCCGATCTGCGCGCAAGAGCCGACCGTCGCCCACGTGTCCACCATCGTGCCGCTATCAACATAAGCCCCGAGATTGACGAATGACGGCATCAGCACCACGCCCGGCGCGATAAAGGCAGAGCGGCGCACCACGCAGTTGGGTACAGCGCGAAAGCCTGCCGCCTGCCACTGGTTGTCGCCCCAGCCCTTAAATTTGCTGTCGACCTTATCCCACCAGCCCGATCCTTGCGGCCCGCCTTCCTGCAGCGCCATATCCTTCAGGCGAAAGCCCAGCAGGACCGCTTTCTTGGCCCATTGATTGACATGCCAATCGCCGTTGTCCTGACGTTCGGCCACGCGCAGCGTGCCACTGTCGAGCGCGTTCAGCGTGGCATCTATTGCCTCGCGGGTTTCGCCAGTCGTCGCGGGGGTAATGGTATCGCGCGCTTCCCAAGCGGCTTCGATGGCGGTTTCAAGCTGTGCGTTCGACATAAATTCCTCCGCTGGACGTGCGCGCCGCTATAGCCACCCCCAGCCCTGGCTGCAACGACCCTATCGGCTTGGGTTTCGGTGCGCTCAGTGGCGCGCTATAGACCGAAGGCGCAGCTAGGGAGGAATGCCGTGAGTGATATGGGACGCAGACAATTTCGCGCCGCACGCCAAGATGTGGAGAGCGCCAGCCGCATCCCTGATACCCCGCAAACCCGGGCACCCGCGTACCGGCTCGCCTTTCACGATCAGGATTTTCTGTGTCGCGATGAATTGCGCCCCGTGCGGTTGCAGCTGGAATTGCTGAAGCCTGAAATGATGCTGTCGGAATACGGTGTAGCGTCGACAATCGTCTTGTTCGGCGGTGCGCGGGTGCCGGCGCCGGCTAACAAAGCCGACGCACGGACGCCAACGCTCGCCGATCTTTCCAAATACTACGCGGAGGCGCAGCGCTTTGCGTATTTGATGACAAAGCGCGGGCAGGGCAGCGATGAGGGCGCTAAGGAGAACGTTATCGTCACGGGCGGCGGCCCCGGTGTGATGGAGGCGGGCAATCGCGGCGCGGCTGAGGCGGGTGGCGTGTCCATCGGGCTCAATATCGTACTTCCCCACGAGCAGGCGCCCAACGAGTTCGTCACGCCTGAATTGTGCTTCAATTTCCACTATTTCGCGATCCGCAAGATGCACTTTCTGCTGCGCGCGCGGGCGATTTCGATCTTCCCCGGCGGGTTTGGCACGCTCGACGAGATGTTTGAGGCGCTCACGCTTATCCAGACCAAGCGGATGCAGCCGGTGCCGTTCTTGCTTTTCGGCGAGGCGTTTTGGCGGCGCATCGTCAATTGGGAGGCGTTGGCCGAGGCAGGCACGATCTCAGATGAAGACCTGTCGCTGTTTCGTTTTGTGGAAACCGCCGAAGAGGCGATCGAAGCAATCGATACCTGGGAGAGCTAGCAAAGCGGAAAGCGGGAGCGGCGGAACGCTAGAGCGGCGACGCGACGACCATCGCCCAGTAGAGCTGACCATTGGAAACGGCCACCGCGATGCCGATATCGCGTGCGTCGCGCTCAAGCATGGTCTCGCGGTGGCCGGGCGACCCGCGCCAGCCTTCGAAAACCGCCTCGCCCGAGGTGTGGCCGAGCGCGATATTCTCAGCGACAAATCCCCAGCGATAGCCCGCCGCCAGCGCCCGATCTCCCACTGACGAACCGCCCGCGCCGCGATGATCAAACTGGCCCGACTGCGCCATGTAGCACGCATGGGCTCGGGCCGCCTGGGTTAGCGCGACCGAAAGAGAGACACGAGCGCGCCCGCGCGTCATCCGAAACGCATTGGTGCGGGCCAATACCTCTGCGACAGCCGTCTCTGCTCCTGCGGGCAACGTGCAGGCCGTGGCGGCAACGCTGGGCGCTAGGAACAGCGCCGCGGCGATGAGGAAAATGCGTGCGCGATCAAACACCTGTGTCAGCCGCGATCTGCGCGCGAGACTTGCGCCCGCGTTCGGTGGCTGACTTCAGCTGGCCGCAAGCTGCCATGATATCCTCGCCCCGCGGCGTGCGCACAGGGCTGGCATAACCGGCTTTGTGAATGATGTCGGCGAACGCTTCGATCCGGGCCCAGTCTGAGCGCTGATAGGGCGACCCTGGCCATTCATTGAAAGGGATCAGGTTAATCTTCGCCGGGATCCCCGAGATAAGCTTGATCAGGCGGCGCGCGTCGGCATCGCTGTCATTGACGTCCTTGAGCATCACGTACTCAAACGTGATCCGCTCGGAATTCGATAGCCGCGGGTAGCTGCGCAGCGCTTCGATCAGTTCGGCAATTTTCCAGCGCTTGTTGATGGGCACCAGCACATCGCGGACGGCATCGGTGGTGGCGTGAAACGAGATCGCCAGCATACAGCCGATTTCACGGGCAGTGCGCTCGATGCCCGGAACAACACCGCTGGTCGAGAGGGTGATGCGCCGCCGAGACAGCGAGATCCCTTCGCCGTCCATCGCGATCTTCATTGCGTCGCGCACCGCGTCGAAATTGTAGAGCGGCTCACCCATGCCCATCAAAACGATGTTGGATAAAAGCCGCTGTTCATTCTTGGGTGCGCGGCCCGGCTCGGGCCATTCGGCTAGATCATCGCGCGCAATCAGGATTTGGCCGACGATCTCGCCGGCTGTCAGGTTGCGCACCAGTTTTTGGGTACCGGTATGGCAAAACGTGCAGGTGAGCGTACAGCCCACTTGGCTGGAGATGCACAGCGTTCCCCGATTTGCCTCGGGTATGTAAACCGTCTCCACCTCATGGCCGCCAGCGATCCGCACCAGGTATTTGCGGGTGCCATCGGCCGAGATCTCGCGGCGCACCACCTCCGGCACGTCGAGGCTAAACTTCTCCGACAGGAGAGCGCGATAGGGTTTGGCCAAATTGGTCATCGCTGCGAAATCGCGCACGCCTTTTTGGTAGATCCATTGCCAAATCTGGCCGACGCGCATCTTCGCCTGTTTTTCCGGCGTGCCCGCCTCGATCAACGCCTCGCGCAGCGCCTCGCGGGTAAGACCGATCATATTAATCTGGGCACCCTCCGGCACGCGCCTGGGCACGGTGGTAAAGTCCTGCGTGATCGGCGCGACGGGCGCTTGCATGGCTTCTCTCCCTGAGAGCGGCATGTTTCCGTGGGACGGATTGGGAGATAGCGCAGTGCCTGAAAAAAGGAAAGAGACGCACGCAGAGCGGCGGGGCTGCGTGCCACCGAGAGAGGATTGATGAGCGGCGCCACAATGCGAGCGCGTTGGATTATGCTGTCGCGGCGGGTTTAGCGAGATTGGCAACAACAGGCTTCGGTGTTAGCGGCTTTGGCGCTTGGGACTTCGCTGCTGGCGCGACCGCGCGGGTCTCATCGGCGAGCGAGAAGGCTACCAGCGTTTCACCAAAGGGAAGCGGCTCAAACCGGCAGGTCATGCGTTGTCCGGCGATCCCGCGCACCTCCGCGCTCCATGAGCTGCGCCCCGTCACTGCCGAGGCGAAATCGCGCGCGTCGCCCCATACGGGGTTTGGCGCGGTATTGTCTTGCCAGATGCGCGAGGCGTCGAGGAAGGAAAGCCCACGCTTGAGGATGTGGATGTCGCCGTCATGCCAAAGGCTCGCATAGGCGCGGTTCATAAAGCTGAGCTTGCCATCCGCGGAGAACACGGCAACCGCCTCTTCGAGCGTGTTGAGCACCGCGCGGCTGGATTTCAATTCGCGCTGATAGGCCTGATTAAGCGAGACCTCGGCGCTGATGTCCTCGAACAAGAAGGCGACAGCGCCGTCGGGATGTGGCCTGCCGGTGATGCGCAGCGTACGCCCGTCCGCCAAAGACCACGTCTCCGACTGACCGCCATCCGCGGCGGCGGCTTCCAGGTCGCTCAGTTTGCGGCGCCAGATTTTGTAATCTTTCGGTTCAGGCATCATGTGACGCTGGCGCAGATAGTCTAGAAAGCGCGGCAGCGAGGGTTTGGCGACTAAGAACTCCACATCAAACCCCAGCAGGTCGCCGAGCGCGGGGTTAAACAGGGTCAACTCGCGCTTTCGGTTGAAGATGGCGAGGCCGACGCTCAGATGCGCGAAGGTTTGGGTGAGCGTTTGTAGAAACTCACGTAAGCTGCGCTCGGCATTGACCAGCGCATCAATCGGGGCGGCCATCGCAAAGGTCTCATCGGCAATTTGGTGGCTTGTGATGTCGTATGTGCGCGCGGTCTCTTCCGATTTTAGCGATAGCTGCGCGCGTTTCGACTGACCGGGGGACAAGCCGTTGATGGTGGCGCTTGGGAACAGCTCGGGCAAGCGTCCGCTTACCAAATTCTGCGGTATATCCGCGGCTTCCGCCAACTCCCAATAGGCCCCGGCAGCCCACGTGACCGCGTTGTTTTGATCAACCTTCCAAAGCGCGATTGGACTGTCGCCAACAGCGCCGCGGAAAGACGACAGCATATCTTCCATCGCGCTTTGTTTGAGGCTCACCGTGCCCTCGAGCCAATCGCCCTCGACGTTGTCGATCAAGATCCGCAGCTTCGTGCCATTGGCGCGGATGCGCAAGATATGCCGGGCGTTGCGGGATTGAAGCGTGCGGGTCGCCACGTTTTGCGGCGCGGCCAAGGCATCGGGAAAATCGGGAAAGATCGGTGACAGCGCGGCCACGAGGCGGCCCAGATCGCTACCGCGTGCCTCGGACATGTCCAGAATTTCTTGGCCTGCCTCGGTGGCGTCGATCAAGGTGCCGTCTTCAATCAAGTAGGCAACAGTCGGCGAAGGCTCGGGCATCCGCCGTCGTTGCTGCGTGATCCGCGGTATGCTCCACAAGGCGATTAAGGCGGTTGCAAATGCGACCGAAACCAGCGCGCCAGCCTGCAAGAGGCTTGTCACGTCCATCAGACTATCCCCTGTCTGTGTCGTCCCTGCGCTCTGGTAGGCGAGATTCGGTTAATAACATCTTAAGCACGGTCGTAGTCACGGTGACGGTCACGGTCGCCGTCACGGTTCCAAGCATTGGAGCGGTTAGCCGGTGATCGGCTGGTTCTTCCCAAGCCCGCGGCTCCGACCCCCCTCGCTCGCCGCGACCCGTTCCAACGGCCAGGAAACCTCGACGATGGCGCCAGAACGCCGCGAGATTGCGGACCGCGCCGCCATCGGGTCGGAGGCATTTGCAAAGCTCAATTCGGCCCCAGACCGCTCAAGCAGGGTTTTTGCGATGAAAAGGCCAAGCCCCATCCCCTCGTATTCCGGTCGCTCCAGATCGGGGTTCATGCTGCGACGCTCGCGGACAAATGGGTCGCCGATACGGCCCAACAGGCCGGGAGGAAAGCCGCGGCCGTCATCGATGATGCGGATATCGAGGCGGTCGGCGCTCCACGCGGCATCGATCCAAACCGTCGTTGCCGCGAAATCGACAGCGTTTTGCACCAAGTTGCGCAGGCCATGGATGATCTCGGGACGCCGCGCGATGCTCGGTTGGATCGGTGGACCATCGTTTGTCGGGCCCACGTCTGTGATCACTTCCTTGCCCCGATTTTTATGCGGCTCCGCAGCGACGCGGATTACCTCACTCAGGGGCGCGAACCGAACATGTAAGTCGTCTTTTCCGGCCTGGCCCATCGAGCGCAGAATATCGCGGCAGCGGTCGGCCTGGCTGTTGATCAGATCAGCATCGTCTCTCAGCTCTGGCTGATCGGCCAACTCGTCGCGCAACTCTGCGCTAACAAGTTTGATCGTGGCTAAAGGCGTTCCCAATTCATGCGCCGCTGCTGCGACCACGCCGCCGAGATCTGTCAGCTTCTGCTCGCGCGCTAAGGCCATTTGCGTCGCCAACAGCGCTTCTGACATCGAGTGGATTTCAGAGGAGACGCGATACGCGTAAATCGCTTCGAAGACGATACCGATGGTGATCGCCAGCCAAGCGCCGAACAGGAAAATCTCCGGAAATCGAAGAATGTCGCCGTCATTGGTACGCAGGGGCACGTGATAATACACCAGCACGCTGATGAACACGATGGCGACGCTGCCCAAAAACACTGTCCATTTCAGGCGCAGCGCGGTTGCGGAGATGGTAACGGGCGCCAGTATCAAGAGGGCGAAAGGGTTGTGCAGACCGCCCGTCAGGAACAGCAGCACCGACAGTTGCGAGATGTCAAACAGCAGCATCGCCACCACCTCGCCCTCGCTCAGCCGGGTGTTTTCGGGGTAGGTGAACGACATCACGAGATTGGCGATCACCGACGCGCCGATGGCCAGATAGCACAGACCCAAATCAAGCTGGAGATCGAAGAGTTGCTGTCCGGCGGTCAACGCCGCGAGCTGGCCTGCCAGCGCCACCCACCGCAAAACCACAAGGGTACGCAACCGCACCCATCGGTTGCGGATCTCTGCGGCCAAGAGACGCGGGTTTTGTTCGGGCATGCGCTTCCTATATATCGCCCAAATCGATTTCTATGCTGCCTGGAAGGGCCAAACAACGTTCATTCGCAACCGACAGGAGAGGACCATGCAACGCATCTACGCAATCGCTGCCGCAGCGGCGGCTGTGGCTTTAATCGGGGGCACTTGGATGCTCACGGCGTCACGCACCGATGCTTTGGCGGCGTGTCTCAGCGACGGGGTCTTGCGCGGCGGTGACAGCTTTGGCGGTCCTTTCACGCTGGTTACGCATCGCGGAGAGACGGTGAATGACAAAGAAGTGATCACCAAGCCCTCCCTCATCTATTTCGGCTATACCTTCTGCCCCGATGTCTGTCCGCTTGACAACGCGCGCAATGCCGCGGCGGTCGATTTGCTTACGGAGGCGGGTCATGATGTGCAGCAGATCTTCATCTCCATCGACCCCGAGCGCGACACTCCCGAGACGCTCGCCCACTACGCCGAGCTGGTCCATCCCGACATGATCGCGATGACTGGGTCGGAAGAGCAGGTGAAAGAGGCGTCAAAAGCCTATCGCGTTGCCTATTCCCGCGGTGCCGATGACGGCGATGGCTTTTACCTCGTCAACCACTCCACCTTCACCTATCTCACGCTGCCCGATGAAGGCGTGGTCGGCATCTTCCATATGGCCGGTGCGATCGACACGCAGTTCGGCGAGCTGCGCGAAGGTGTCACCGAAGAGAAAGTGGCCGAGGTGACCGCTTGCATGCTCGACGCCGTGTAGCCCCTGAATTTGACGATAAGCCCTTGTCGCCCTAGGTAATTGTGCTGAATGCGACAAGGAGTTACCCCAATGGCAGAGCCTCTAGCGACCGATCTGGGAACGGATCGCTCGCTTCTTTTGGTGGACGATGATGAACCCTTCGTGCGCCGCCTCGCCCGCGCGATGGAGAAGCGCGGATTTTCGGTTGAAACAGCGGAAACCGTGTCAGGCGGTAAAGCCGTGGCAACGGCGCGCCCACCGGCCTACGCGGTGGTCGATCTGCGCCTTGAAGACGGCAATGGCCTCGATGTGGTCGAGGTGCTGCGCGAGCGGCGCCCCGATAGCCGCGTCGTCGTGCTCACCGGGTATGGCGCTATCGCCACGGCTGTCGCAGCGGTGAAGATCGGCGCCACAGACTATCTGTCAAAGCCTGCCGACGCCAATGACATCACCAATGCGCTTTTGACAGAAGGCGGTGAGCTTCCACCGCCCCCGGAAAACCCCATGAGTGCTGACCGCGTCCGGTGGGAGCATATTCAACGCGTCTATGAGCTGTGCGATCGCAATGTGTCTGAGACGGCGCGGCGCCTTAACATGCATCGGCGCACGCTACAGCGTATCCTGGCGAAGCGGAGCCCGCGTTGACCGTTGGGAGGGTGGGGCGCCATCTGGCGTGTGCTCTGGCCGCCGCCACGCTCACCGCTTGTGCGAGCGGGCCTAATGCCACGCGCGTGGACAGCCCGAATATCCGCCCTGATGCCAACGGTATCGGCATCGCCGGCGAGGTCCAGCGCGTTGACTTCGGGCGAACACTTTCAAGCACTGTCGATGCGGTAAGCCAGCTTCTTGGCGCGCCACCGGCAACCTCGGTCCTCAATCCTGAATGCGGCGCCGGTCCCACCACAATTGTCCAATATCCGCAGATCGACCTGCTGTTTTTGGACGACACATTCCGCGGGTGGGTGACGCAGAACCCGGGAACGGTGGCGGGCAATGGCTTGTCTCCAGGCGTGACGCGGACACAGCTTGAAAACGGCGGCTACGGCCCGTTTGAAGAGACCACGCTCGGCGTTGAGTTTGATGCCGCTGGTGTGTTCGGCCAATTGCCCACCGACGATGACAGCGCCCCGATCCAAACCCTATGGGCTGGCACCAACTGTTTCTTCCGGTAGCGCAGGCGGCGCATCACTGCCATAAAACCACGTCGTCGCGATTGTGCTGTATCGGGCTCTTTGCCTGATACGATTGCGCCAATTCGTGGATCCAATCGATGAAGTTGCACACGGCACGCCGGCGTGGCCCCGGCAAGGTGGCGATGCGGTAATGGGTGACGATCTCGATGGGGATGTCCATCTTCTCCAGCGTGCCAGCTTCCAGATCGGCGCGCGCCACCACCTCTGCGCAAAGTGTCAGACCAGCACCCGCGCGCACCGCCGACATTTCCAGCCGTTGACTGCCCAGATCGACAAGCGTCAGCCGCTCCAGGCAAACACCGATTTGCGCCATAACCCCGGCCATATGGCGATCTTCCTCGGTCCAGATCCAAGGGACCGCGTGCAGATCTTTCGCCGCGCGGCGACACAGATCTGGCGTTCCGACAACATGAACCGGACAACTCAAGAGCGGCTCGGAAATCACGCCGGGCCAGTCTTTATCGCCGGTCATTACCACGATATCGGCGCGATGCTCGTTGAAGAAGGCGGGCGTCACGGTTTGGCAGCACTGCCCCGGCATGAAAGCCACCTCAGCGCCCGGATGGCGGGCCCAATAGGCGCCGATCTCTGGCAGGATCAGCGCGTCGACGATAAAGTTGGTCGTCGCCACACGCAGACCCCGCGCGGCCTCGGTTTCGCGCAGCTCTGCAATACCATCAGCAATCGCGCCGAAGCCGTTTTGCAGATGCGTCGCCAATTGTGTGCCAGCCGCCGTTAAGACAATGCTCTTACCGTCCCGCTGCACCAGGGACACGTCCAGATGCGCCTCTAGTGCGCGCACCTGTTGGATGATGGCCGCGGGGGTGACGTTCAAGGTGCGCGCCGCTGCACTAAAGCCGCCAAGGCGAGAGGCGGCCTCGAAGGCGCGCAGTGAGGCCAGCGGCGGGATCTGACGCCAGTCTACGTCGGCCATCGTTTAGCTCAGCTTACAGGTTAAAAATATTCCTGACGTGCAGGCTACACCAAAAATCCAGATAATACAGCCAAAAGTGGCGTCACGCGAGGTGCTCCGATGCTCACCCATAACCTTGATCTATTACG
This sequence comes from Pseudomonadota bacterium, assembly GCA_038750765.1. Taxonomy (GTDB): domain Bacteria; phylum Pseudomonadota; class Alphaproteobacteria; order Rhodobacterales; family Rhodobacteraceae; genus Psychromarinibacter. The sequence continues at coordinate 10,350 of JBCDGW010000013.1, forward strand.
TTCATTGCCAAAGCGGACCCGCTTGGAAACACCCCAAACCGCTTGGTTGGCGCAGCATTTCCGCAGCAAAATGCCGGCGCGGCGCCGAGCGCGGCGTTTGGCGCTTCGATTGCTGATCTTCAGCGCGTTGTTCTCGCAATCGGACGCGATCTTCTTGGGCCGCGCGCGCACTCAGCCGTGGCAGGAAATCGAGTCAAGCGGCCCATCCTGAGCGCCATGGATCGCTCGCAATGCTGCGCTTTTGGTCCTTGTTCGGCTCGACCGTCAGTGATGCTGGCTACTTTAGGTCGTATCGCTTCAGGATTTTGTCGACTTGCTGCCCGTTTTGCATGCGGTACCCGTTGATCCGCCCGTAATCCTCGAACCCACGGCTCTGATAATAGGCCAATCCGCCGGTGTTATCAGCGCGGATCTCGGCGTTGATCCAAGCATAGCCCGCGGCTTTACACGCCGCTTTGGTCGCCTCAAACAGCGCTGAACCGATGCCGAGGCCAGTCTTCCCGATCCGAGCGAAAGTGGCGATCTGGGCGACATGGGCGCCAATGCTCGGATGCGGATCGACCCATTGAAAGCCCTGGACCTCCCCGCCACCGTCCTCGGCCAAATGCCAAACGCTTCGCTGATCGCTGGACATCCAGTCTTGCAGAATTGGCGCATCGACGGGTTCGGTTAACGCTGTGGTGCCGCCCTGAGCAATGATTGCGTTCAAGATCTCGGCCATCGGGCGGGCGTCCAGCGGGCCAGCTAGGCGCACATGCAACGCAGTCATCGGCATGTCTCCAAGAGGGCTTGGTGGCGGGTCGCGAAGGCCTCGCGCACCGCTTTCGGCGGTCGTAGATGCAGCGTCAGGCCTGCGACGGTTTCCGCGGCGGGTCGCCCGAAGAACCGATTTGCCTCCGCCTGAGAAAAGCCCGCCAATTGCACGGCTTCTAGCCAGGCCGAGACCTTGTCCGCGCGCTTGATCGCTTTCTTAACAGCGACAGGCAGCACCGCGGGCAGGCCAAAACGCAGATTGATCGCCGCGCTGAGCCGGTCATCCAAATCGCCATAGCCCGGCCCAACAGCCGCCTTCACTGGTGAGATCATGTCGCCGATCACGTATTCCGGCCCGTCATGCAACAGCGCGGCCAACTGCCACCGCGCCGGTGCGCTCGGGTTTTGCCGTCGATAAATCTCTTCCACCAACAGCGAATGCTCTGCCACTGAGTAGGGAAAGTCGCCACGGGTTTGGCCATTCCAGCGGGCTACGAAAGCCAAGCCATGCGCGATGTCTTCGATTTCGATATCGACTGGCGTGGGGTCTAAAAGATCGAGACGCCGCCCCGAAAGCATGCGTTGCCAAGCGCGAGGTTGTGCCATGTCTTTCCTTCCTCGGCATCGGGTATCGCCAAGCAGGGCGATTTGCCAGAGCCGCTGACATTGCTCACGCCATCAGCCGCGCTTCCGTAGATTAAATTCTATGCAGATGCTCTAATTTTGCGCAAAAATCCCGCGCACAGCCTTGAAATCTGCGCCGCTAGGCCTGTCGCAAATGAAATGCCGCAATCTGCGTCTATCCTTTCTCCCATCGCGAGAGAGCTTCGGCACGAGGCAGCATCGCGGGTTGCACGCGGTGATGTGATCGGAGCGTGTTACCATGGTGCGGGCCGGGCTCCAGTTTTTACGGCAAGGCGCTGACCCTCAGCGCTGCGAACCAAAGGAGCACGATATGTTTAAACGTATAGTCCTGGGTGTGAGCATACTGGGCATGACCGCAATGGCATCGCCGGTCTTGGCGCAATTCAGTCAATGTGCGCCCCGCGAGAAGATGGTGGAAACGCTGGCATCGAAATACGGCGAAGTCCTGGCTGCGGGCGGCCTGCGCGGCGAGAAGCATGTGGTCGAGATTTGGGCGGCCCCGGATACCGGAAGTTGGACCGCGATTGTCACCACTGCACAAGGCATTTCCTGCGTGATGGCGTCGGGCACGCATTGGCATCAAGAGAAGCGCGTGGCCAAGGTTCTGGACGTCCCGAGCTAAGGCGACATCGTCATTTGATTAGGTGCGCGGTTGTCACGCGCGGCAGGCCGATTGCTTTGTCTTGCTGAATGAGTTGAGCGGTGCTAAGCGCGCTCAAATTTCCAAGACATGCAGGAGCCGCTATCAATGGCGAAAGACTACATTGTAAAAGACATTGCGCTTGCAGATTATGGGCGCAAGGAATTGGACATAGCCGAGACCGAAATGCCCGGTTTGATGGCTATTCGCGAGGAATACGGGCCGTCTAAACCCTTGCAGGGCGCGCGTATTGCGGGCTCGCTCCACATGACGATCCAGACCGCGGTTTTGATCGAAACCCTGGTCTATCTGGGCGCGGATGTGCGCTGGGCCTCATGCAATATCTTCTCCACCCAAGACCATGCAGCGGCCGCAATCGCGGCGGGCGGCACGCCTGTCTTCGCGGTGAAGGGGGAAACACTGGAGGATTACTGGCAGTATTGTGACCAGATCTTCAACTTCCCTGATGGCGGCGCAAACATGATCCTCGACGATGGCGGGGACGCGACGCTTTACGTGCTTCTCGGGGCGCGGGTGGAAGAGGGCGAAACCGATCTGATCGAGGTGCCCCAGAGCGAAGAGGAAGAGGCGCTGTTTGCGCAGATCAAGAAGCGCATGGCAGCCGATCCCGGTTGGTTCGTCAAACAGCGCGACATGATCAAGGGCGTCACTGAAGAGACCACCACCGGGGTGCACCGCCTGTATGAATTGCAGAAAGCCGGCCGTCTCCCGTTCCCGGCAATCAATGTCAACGACAGCGTCACCAAGTCGAAGTTCGACAACAAATACGGCTGTAAGGAATCTCTCGTCGACGGTATCCGCCGCGCCACCGACACCATGATGGCGGGTAAGGTCGCACTTGTGTGCGGCTACGGCGATGTGGGCAAAGGCTCTGCTGCATCATTGCAGGGCGCCGGTGCCCGCGTGAAGGTAACCGAGGTGGATCCGATCTGCGCTTTGCAGGCCGCGATGGACGGTTTTGAAGTGGTCACGCTGGACGATGAGGCGCCTAATGCCGACATCTTCATCACCACCACCGGCAACAAAGACGTCATCCGTCTCGAGCACATGCGCGCGATGAAGGACATGGCGATCGTGGGCAATATCGGCCATTTTGACAACGAGATCCAAGTGGCCCAGCTTAAGAACCACAAATGGACCAACATCAAAGATCAGGTGGATATGATCGAGATGCCGTCAGGCAATCGCATCATTCTGCTGTCCGAGGGTCGGCTTTTGAACCTGGGCAATGCCACCGGCCACCCGTCCTTCGTGATGTCCGCGTCTTTCGCCAACCAAACGCTGGCTCAGATTGAGATCTGGACCAAGGGCGACGAGTACAAGAATGAGGTCTATGTCCTGCCCAAGCATCTCGATGAGAAAGTGGCGCGGCTTCACCTGGCCAAAGTGGGTGCAAAGCTGACCGAGTTGTCGACCGATCAGGCCGACTATATCGGTGTGGCGCAAGACGGGCCCTACAAGCCGGAGCATTACCGGTACTAACAGCTGGGCGGGTCTCGCTCTCGAGCCCGCCTCGCAGCCCGGCGCGTACCTGATGATGGGGGGCGCGCCGGTATCGCGTTTCGGCCGTCATGCCGGGGCGGACAAGCGGCGCGATTTAGCCGAGCGCCGTCGGCTTGGTGGCGCTACGCTGCCGTGCAAGTGGTTGAGGCTGTGCCTGGGGCGCAATAGATGCGCGCTAATACGCGCACGCGGCCTTTGCGCCGCCCGTTCCCGCAGCTACGGTCCCGCGCAATGGTTAACGCTGCGAGGACACCATGGGAAAACGCGACGAATTGATCGAGAAGTATGCCGACGATCTGAAGGCCAAGTGCGGTATGACGCCGGACATGGACCTGCTCACCAAAGTGACGATCGGGTGCGGCCCCTCTATCTACAATGCGGATGCATCGACTGTCGCCGCGAGCCAGCCGGGTGAGCTTGAGACGGTAAAGAACAATTTCCTGATCAAGAAGTTGGGCCTTGCCGACAGCCCGGCGCTGATGGACGCGATCAATTCGGTGATCGAAACCTACGGCAAGTCCGAGCGCAACAAGTACCGCGCGGTGATTTATTACATGCTGGTCAAGCACTTCGGTAAAGAGAGCGTCTACGCCTAAGTGGCGCGCGACGGCGGGGCGTCTTAGCCCTGAGACCGGGTCACGGCTCGATCCCCGCCATCTCGCATACCACGGCCCATTCCTCCGCCGTCACCGGCTGCACCGACAAGCGCGTGTTGTTCACGAGCGCCATATCCTGAAGCTTGGCCTCGGCTTTGATGTCGGCGAGGGTGACGGGCTGCTTGACCGGGTGTAGCGCTTTGATGTCGACGCAATCCCAACGCTCATCGTCGGTGGTGCTGTCGGGATGGGATTCGGCGATGACTTCGACCACGCCGACAACCGCTTTTTCGCTCTGCGAATGGTAGAAGAAGCCGCGATCGCCGACGGACATCTCGCGCATCATGTTGCGGGCCTGGTAGTTGCGCACGCCGTCCCACTCCTCGCCCGCGTCACCCTTGGCCACCTGATCCTCCCAGGACCAGGCGGACGGTTCGGATTTAAACAGCCAATAGCGCATTGTGTCTCCGTTCCAGCAGCTAGGCCTTCGCGCCCCGTTTGCCGCCACCCAGCATCGGCGCGCGGCTTTCGTCGAGGGGCCAGCGCGGCCGAGCCGAAAGTGTCATGTCGTCGCGATAGCCCAGGCGATAGCGCTCAATCCCGGCCCACGCAATCATTGCGGCGTTATCGGTGCAGAGCGCAAGCGGCGGTGCCGAAAAGCGCAGGCCGGTGTCATGCGCAACCTGCTCGAGCCGCGCCCTGATGGCACGGTTGGCCGCAACGCCGCCCGCCACCGATAGAGCAGGTTGGGAGGGTGCCCCCTGGCGATAAGTGGCGGCGGCACGCGCGGTTTTTTCGGCCAGCACATCGCAAACAGCCGCTTGAAATGCGGCGCAGAGATCGGCGCGGTCGCCGTGGCGAAGGCCGCCATGCTCGGCGACGAGCTGGTCACGCACACGCAGAACCGCTGTTTTCAAACCTGAAAAGGACATGTCGCACCCGGCGCGATCCAAGAGCGGGCGCGGCAAGGAAAAGCGCGCCGGGTCACCGCTTGCAGCCTCCGCTTCGACAGCGGGGCCGCCCGGCTGGCGAAGACCCAGAAGCTTGGCGACTTTGTCGAATGCCTCACCAGGCGCATCGTCAATCGTGCCGCCAAGCCGTTCAAAGCGGTCGGCGGCATGGACGATTAGAAACTGGCAATGGCCCCCTGACACCAGAAGCATCAGGAAAGGAAAGTCGAGACCATCGGATAGCCGCGGCGTCAGAGCGTGCCCGGCCAGGTGGTTTACCCCGATCAAGGGCTTGCCCGCGCCCGCTGCAAGGCCTTTTGCACACATCACGCCGGCCAAGACCCCGCCGATGAGGCCGGGGCCAGCAGTGACCGCGATGGCGTCGGCTTCGCTGAGGGTGAGGTGCGCCTGGTCTAGCGCGGCCTCAATGCAATGATCCAACCGCTCAACATGGGCGCGCGCGGCGATTTCAGGCACGACACCGCCATACGCCGCATGCAGGTTAACCTGGCTGGCCACGATATTGGCGAGGATCTCAGGCTTGCCGCCCTCTTCATGCAGCACCAACGCCGCCGCCGTTTCGTCACAGCTGCTTTCTATTCCCAAAACTGTGATCGGCGCAGGCATCGTTGCGGGCCATTGCTTGGCATCTCGTGCGCAGGTAACACCCGGAGCAATGGGCGACAATCCCGGCAGACCAATCCTTCTCACCCGCCCGCGCGCGCAGTCCGAGCGGTTTGCTGAGCAAGTGCTGACGCGGCTGCCAAACGCGCAGATCGTCGTGTCGCCAATCCTCACCATCGTGCCGTGCCAGACGCCGATACCGTTGAAGGGTGTCGGGGCTGTGATTCTGAGTTCGGAGAACGGGGCGCGCGCCCTCGCTGAAGAATCAGGCATCAGCGGGCTTGCCGCCTATTGCGTGGGCGAGCGCACCGCGCGGGTCGCGGCCTCACTTGGCCTTGAGCCCCACTCTGCCGATGGCGACGCCGACAGCCTGGTCGCGCTCATCCGCAAGGCAGCGCCGTCTGGGCATTTATTGCATGTGCGCGGGGCGGAGAGCCGGGGCGCAATCGCTGAAAGGCTTGGCGCTGCTGGCCTCACCGTGAGCGAGTTTGTTGCCTACGAGCAAAAGCCTATGCCGCTCAACGACGCCGCCAAAGCGCTTTTAGCGGCGCCGAAACCGGTAATCACGCCGCTTTTTTCGCCGCGCTCGTCGGCGCTGTTGGGGGCGGTCTGGCGCGACGCTGCGGCACCGGCCTGGTTGGCCTGCCTGAGCTCAGCGATCCGCGAGGCCTGGTCTGGGCCAACGCCTGATCGGGTCCGTGTCGCGAAGGCCCCGCGCGCTTCGGATCTTTTGGTCGAACTGGTCGCGCTCTATCGCGAAAGCCTGCCTTGAGGCCGGAAGGAGGCGGGGCTACAGTTTGGGTGTCTGACCGCGAATGCCCGGCGGTGACGCAGTGTGAGGATAGTGCGCCTTGGCCAATGACCCGAAAGACCCCGCGAGCGACCAGGAGCCGGCAAGCGACAGCCCCGAGAGTGGCGTAGATGCGGAAACGGAGATTGGTTCGGAGAATGAGGTGGCCGCGGAAGCCATGGAGGTGCCGAGCGACAGCCTTTCTGCGGAGACCGTAAGCAAGGACGAAGAAGAGGAGACAGGCGTGACCGACGCGGTGTCGGAGGCGGGTGAAGATGAGGTCCAGCCCGCGCCCGATGCCGAGACACCAGACGTTGTGGCCAGTGAAGCCGAAGAGGCATCCGCTGAACCAGATGAGGGCAGCGCGGCCGTGGATGGGCCGGAGGAGGGTGCCGAGCCTGACCAGATCCCCGATGATGCCTATGGCGATGATGAGCCCGTCGTTTCAGCGCTCGTACCGCCGCCGGTCATGGAAGAGCCCCGTCGCCGCGGTCTGAGTGTTGTGATCGGCGGTGTCATCGCGGCGGTGCTGGGTGCCATCGCGATGTATCTTGCTCAAGACCAGGGATGGCTCAATATCGGTGGCCCCGACCCGGAGATGATTGCGCGGATTGACGCGCTTGAAACAGCACTCAGCGAAGCGCGCGGCGCCGTGGATACCGCCGAGGCCGAGATCGCAGAATTGAAAGCAGCGGCGCCTGAACTCGCTCGCGTGAGCGACGTGCTTGAAACTGTCGTGACCGATGCCACGGCGATGGGCGAAAACGTCACCGGTAACACCGAGGCGCTCTCAACTCTCACTGCCCGGCTTGATGATACCGACACGCGGCTGGAGAAGGTTGCCGTCGAGCAGATCCCGGAGGCGGAGCTGCCACAAGCGATTTCCGAGGCTTATGATGCCAAGCTTGGCGATCTGCTGGCCACAATCGACGGTCGATTTGAAGCGATGCAAGCGGCTTTGGCTGAAGAGGTCGCCGCAATGGAAGGCGTCGTTGACGATAGGGTCAATGATATCGACGCGGCCGAAGCCGCCGCTGAGGCGGAATTGCGGGCCAACGCTGCGCTTGCCGCTCTGGCGCAGATGAAGATCGCTTTGCAAGACGGCCGCCCATTTGCTGACGAACTCACTGAATTGTCCGCTAACTCTGATGTCGAGATCCCCGAAACTCTCGCCGCTAGTGCGCCTGACGGCATTCCAACTGCGTCGTCGCTGGCTGAGAGCTTCCCCGAATTTGCCCGCGCGGCGCTTTCCGCGTCCGTGCAGGTCGAGCGCGAAGAGGGCTCCATCGGTGGCATGCAGGCCTTCCTGCAATCCCAATTCGGGGCGCGTTCTTTGACGCCGCAGGAAGGTGACGGTGCGGATGCAGTACTCTCTCGGGTCGAAGCCGCGATCATTGCCGGCGATCTGGACACCGCACTGGCAGAAGTGTCGGCGCTCCCGGATGAGGGGCAAGCAGCGCTGGCCGATTGGACCGAGCTCGCCAAAGCCCGCAAAGCGGCGCTAGACGCGGCTGACGAACTCGTGGCGAATTTGGAAAACAGCTAAGGACGAACGGATGCTTTGGTCGCTTTTGAAAGTAATTTTGTTCGTCGTTCTTGTCGCGGCGTCGATCTGGGGCGCGACGTGGCTTCTGCAGTTGGACGGTGGCGTCACGATCAGCGCGGGGCGTGAGTATCAACTTACCCCGTTGGAGATGGTGATCGCCGGGGTGGTTTTGCTGGGCCTGCTCTTCATCGTGCTCAAGATCGTCGGCTTTCTCGTTGCGGTTTTGCGCTTCTTCAATGGCGATGAAACCGCGATCTCGCGATATTTCGACCGGAACCGTGAGCGCAAGGGCTATCAGGCGCTGGCTGATGGTATGACCGCTCTGGCGTCAGGTGAGTCGCGCAAGGCACTCAACCGGGCCAATCGGGCAGAAGGGTATCTGCGCCGTCCTGACCTTACCAACCTGCTAACCGCTCAGGCCGCCGAGATGGCGGGCGACTCGCGCAAAGCTGAGGAGACCTACAAGCGGATGCTGGGCGATGACCGCACCCGCTTTGTCGGCGTGCGCGGCATCATGAACCAAAAGCTCGCCGCCGGTGAGACCGATACCGCGCTGGCCCTGGCGCAGAAAGCGTTCGCGCTGCGTCCCAAGCATGAAGAGGTGCAGGACGCGCTTTTGCAGTTGCAGGCTGACAAAGGCGATTGGAAAGGCGCGCGGGAAACACTCGGCACCAAGCTGAAGCAAGGCTCGCTGCCCCGTGACGTGTTTCGGCGGCGCGACGCGGTTCTTGCTGTGTCCGAGGCCGGTGATGTGATCGGCAGTGACGAGCCATCGCCGGAAGCCCAAGAAGCTGCGATTGAGGCGAACCGGCTATCGCCTGATCTGGTGCCCGCCGCGGCAATGGCCGCACGCAGCTACATCGCGCAAGGCAAAAGCAAACTGGCCGCACGGGTGATCAAAAAGGCCTGGGAAGTTGCGCCGCATCCCGATCTGGCTGCCGCCTTCGCGGAGATCGAGCCCGATGAGACGCCGGATGAGCGGATCAAACGGTTCGCCACGCTCACCCGTCTGCACAAGGATGACCCCGAGACGAAAATGTTGCTCGCGGAACTGCACATCGCCGCTGAGGACTTTCCGGGCGCGCGCCGGGCGATGGGCGATTTGGTCGGTGATGACCCCACGGCCCGCGCGCTCACGATCATGGCCGCGATTGAGCGCGGGGAAGGCGGCGATGATAAGGTGGTACGTGGCTATTTGAGCAGTGCGCTGACCGCGTCGCGCGGGCCGCAATGGGTTTGCGACAAGTGCAGCCTGGTGCAATCGACATGGAGCGCGACCTGCAACAACTGTTCGGGCCTCGACGTGTTCTCATGGCGCAAGCCTGCACTGGCAGAAAACGCATCGGATGCCTCCGCTGGCATGCTGCCGATTTTGGTAGGCCAAGACGAGGAGGCGGCATCTGACACCGAGAAAGAGACTGCGAAAGCCGATGGCGGTGAGCAGGTCCCCGATGCGGAAGTCGTAGAAGAACCCGCCGACGAAAAGCAGTAAATCAAGCCCGCGTTAAAGAGCGGGCGGCAGACCGGACGGGTCAGACCGCGCTGATGTGCGACCCTGTCGGCGGCGTGATATTTCTTGCTTAGAAATTTTATACTTGAAATAAACCCGAAGCGTGTCAGGTTCTGACAGGATCTAACAGGGCGGGTTGCTATGCGTGTTGTCTGTCTCGGCGGTGGTCCTGCGGGGCTTTACTTCGCAATCTCGATGAAGTTGCGCGATCCGTTGCATGAGGTGACGGTGATCGAGCGTAACCGCGCCGACGACACGTTCGGCTGGGGCGTGGTGCTGTCCGATGAAACGCTCGCCAATCTTGCTGCCAACGATGCTGACAGCGCCGCCGCGATCGAAGATCATTTCGCCTATTGGGACGACATCGCGCTTCATTTCCGCGGTGAGCGATTAGTCTCTTCGGGCCATGGCTTTTGCGGGATCGGCCGCAAAAAGCTACTGATGCTGTTGCAGGAGCGGGCCCGTGCGCTCGGCGTGACCTTGCAATTCGAGACCGAAATCGCCAGCGCGGATGCTTATCGCGATAAGTACGACATCGTCGTTGCCGCGGACGGGCTCAATTCGAAAACGCGGATGCTTTACGCCGACACGTTCAAGCCCAACATCGATCAGCGTCTTTGCCAATTTGTTTGGCTGGGCACCAAACAGACCTTCGCCGATGCGTTTACCTTCATTTTCGAAGAGACCGAGCACGGCTGGGTGTGGGCGCATGCCTACCAGTTTGACGCAGACACCGCGACGTTCATCGTCGAATGCGCGCAGGAGACGTTTGAGGCATGGGGCTTTGGCGAGATGTCGCAAGCCGAGTCTATCGCTGTGTGCGAAGAGATCTTCCGCGACCACTTGGACGGTCATGCGTTGATGACCAACGCCCACCACATTCGCGGGTCGGCCTGGCTTCGGTTTCCGCGGGTGCTGTGTGAAAAATGGAGCCACGAAAACGTGGTGTTGCTGGGCGATGCCGCCGCGACCGCGCATTTCTCCATTGGTTCGGGCACCAAGCTCGCCCTGGAAAGTGCAATATCGCTTGCTGATCTGCTCCATAGCGAGCCCAGCGTGGCGGCGGCTTTCGCCAAGTATGAGGATCAGCGCCGGTTGGAGGTGTTGCGGTTGCAATCGGCCGCGCGCAACTCGCTTGAGTGGTTTGAAACAGTGGAGCGGTATCTCGACCTCGACCCGGTTCAGCTGAAGTACTCGATGCTCACACGGTCACAGCGGATCAGCCATGAGAACTTGCGCGCCCGCGATCCGCGCTGGCTGGAGTCGGCTGAACGCTGGTTCATGGACCAGGCCGGTGCGCCCAAAGACGCGCAGCTTCGGCCGCCGATGTTTGCGCCGCTCAACCTGGGCGGCATGACGTTGAAGAACCGCATCGTCGTGTCGCCGATGGCGCAGTACAAAGCTGTCGACGGGGCGCCGACCGACTGGCACCTCACGCATTACGGTGAACGGGCAAAAGGCGGTGCCGGTCTGATCTTCACCGAGATGACGTGTGTCAGCGCGGAGGGCCGGATCACGCTCGGCTGTCCAGGGCTCTACGCGCCCGAGCATGAGGCGGGGTGGCGCCGGATAACTGATTTTGTGCATGCCCATAGCGACGCAAAGATCTGTTGTCAGATCGGGCATTCAGGGCGCAAAGGGTCCACCCAGCTTGGCTGGGAGCGGATGGATGCGCCCCTGCCTGATGGGAATTGGGAGGTCATCAGCGCGTCAGCAATCCCTTGGTCAGACGACAACCCAGTGCCGCGCGAGATAACCCGCGCCGAGATGACTGAGCTGACGGCGCAATTCGCGGCCGCTGCCGACATGGCCGCGCGCGCCGGGTTCGACATGATCGAATTGCACGCCGCCCACGGCTACTTGATCTCCTCTTTCCTGTCGCCGGTTTCCAATATCCGCACCGATGCATTCGGCGGCAGCCTAGAGAACCGCCTGCGCTGGCCGCTTGAGGTGTTCGCCGCGATGCGCAAGGTCTGGCCGTCGGGGAAGCCGATGTCAGTACGGATCTCGGCCAATGATTGGGTGGGCGAGAGCGGGGTCACACCGGAAGATGCTGTGGCGATATCACGGGCTTTCTGGGATGCGGGCGCTGATCTGATCGATGTCTCGGCTGGGCAGACCACACCCGACGCCAAGCCGGTCTATGGCCGCATGTTCCAAACGCCGTTTTCCGATCGCATCCGCAACGAAGGCGGTATTCGCACCATGGCTGTCGGCAATATTTATGAGGCAGATCATGCCAACTCGATCTTGATGGCGGGCCGTGCTGATCTTGTCGCCGTTGGCCGTCCCCACCTGGCCGATCCCTATTGGACGCTGCGGGAGGCGGCCCGCATCGGTGACCGCGCCGCGCAGGATTGGCCGCTGCCGTATCTGGCTGGACGCGATCAGGTTTGGCGCTTGGCCGACCGCGAGGCTGAGATGCTGCGCGCATGAGCGACGCGCGCCATATCGTGGTTACCGGCGGCGGTAGCGGTGTCGGCGCCGCCATCGCGCAGGCCTTCACGCAATCGGGCGCGCGTGTCACGATCCTTGGCCGCCGCGAGGCGCCGCTTCAGGAACAGGGCCTGCCCTATGCGCTATGCGACGTCACCGATCGCGACCAAGTGGCGGCAGCGATGGACGTGGCGCGGACACAGAATGGTGCGATCACGGGTGTGGTCGCGAATGCGGGGGACGCCCAATCGCAGCCGTTCGACAAAATGCGCCCGGCTGACATCCGGGCGATGCTCGACGTCAACCTCATCGGCGTGATCAACACCTGGCAGGCGGTGCTGGCAGAGTTGCGCGCGGCAGGACCGGGCCGGCTCATCGCGATCGCCTCGACAGCCGGGCTCAAGGGGTACCCCTATGTCAGCGCCTACTGCGCTGCGAAGCACGCGGTTGTGGGCCTGACCCGCGCGTTGGCCAGAGAGCTTGCGCCTACCGGCATCACCGCGAACGCGATCTGCCCGGGCTTCGTTGAAACCCCCATGCTGCAACGCTCGATCGATACGATCACGCAAAAGACTGGGCTCAGCGCTGAGGACGCCGCGGCCAAGCTGCGCCACGACAATCCGCAGGGGCGCTTTGTCCAGGCGGGTGAGGTGGCCAGCGCAGCGCTTTGGCTGGCTTCTGATGCGGCGGCCTCGGTCAACGGGCACGCGCTTAGCTTATCAGGAGGTGAGGTGTGACCGCGGAACCCGACATCACCCTGCGCAGCGCGCCGATCTCGAAGGTGCGGCTTCGGGCATGGCTGAAGCTTTTGAAGGTTACCGGTCAGATCGAGGCGGCGTTACGCCGTAAACTGCGCGACGATCACGCGACAACCTTGCCTCGTTTCGACGTGATGGCGGCGCTCGCGCGGTATCCCGAGGGGCTGAAAATGAGCGATCTGTCGGGGTATCTGCGGGTGTCGAACGGGAATGTAACGGGGATCATCGACCGGCTGAGTGAAGATGGGCTTGCTTTGCGCGTGGCTGTCGCCGGTGATCGGCGCGCCCATATTGCCCGGCTGACGCCAGCGGGCGAGGCAGCATTCGCGGCGATGGCAGCGGAACACGAAGCGTGGATCGATAGCATGCTTGCGGCCCTGGACGCTGATGCGGCACGGCAGTTAACCGCCCTGCTGGCCCGCGTCGATCAAGGAGCATCAGCCCGATGAACGTGGCCTCCCCCCAGCACTTTAGATGCGCCATCGAGGGCGGTATTGCCCGCATCGCTCATGACCGGCCCGAACGCAAAAACCCCTTCACGTTCGAGAGCTATGCCGAGATGCGCGATTGGTTTCGCGCGCTTGTTTATGATGACAGCGTGCATGCCGTGGTGATCTTGCCCAATGGCGGTAACTTTAGCTCGGGGGGCGATGTTCACGATATCATCGGCCCGCTCACCCGGATGTCGATGAAAGAGCTGTTGGCGTTTACCCGGATGACCGGCGATCTGGTCAAAGCGATGGTGCATTGCGGCAAACCGATCATCGCCGCGGTCGATGGTGTTTGCGCGGGCGCGGGCGCCATTATGGCGATGGCGTCCGACATCCGCATCGCTGGGCCCGACGCCAAGGTGGCGTTTCTGTTCAATCGGGTAGGGCTTGCGGGCTGCGATATGGGCGCTTGCGCGATGCTCCCTCGGCTGATCGGGCAGGGCCGGGCGGCGGAGCTTCTCTATACCGGCCGCACGCTTCGCGCCGACAAGGGTGAGCGCTGGGGCTTTTTCAATAGCGTCAGCACCGCCGAGGCGCTGGAGGCTGACGCGCTGGCGCTCGCTGCGCGCATTGCGGCAGGGCCCACCTTTGCCAATTCGATGACCAAGACGATGCTGGCGCAAGAATGGAATATGAGCCTGGACCAGGCAATAGAGGCGGAAGCGCAGGCGCAGGCGATTTGCATGCAGGGCAACGATTTCACCCGCGCTTACGAGGCGTTTGTCGCCAAAGAGAAACCCGTATTCGAGGGTGATTGATGGGCGATACGAGCTTTCTTCACTGGCCTTTCTTTGACGCTGCGCATCGCGATTGGGCCGCCGAAGTCGAAGCCGTGGCGCAAAGCCTGTCAGTTGATCATGATGATGTCGACGGGGCGTGTCGCACGCTTGTCCGGGGCTTTGGCGAGGCGGGGTTGCTGCGCGCTTGCGTCGATGAAGCCGGCGCCTTGAGTGTGCGTCACCTGTGCCTCGCCAGGGAAATCCTAGCGCGACATGACGGCTTGGCCGACTTCTCTTTCGCGATGCAGGGCCTTGGCAGCGGGGCGATCTCGCTTTTCGGCACGCCCGCGCAGAAGGACGCCTGGTTGCCCGAGGTGGCGGCGGGCAATGCGATTGCGGCCTTTGCGCTGACGGAGCCGCGTTCGGGCTCGGACGTGGCCAACAGCACCATGAGCGCCACCCCGGACGGCGCTGATTACATCCTCAACGGCGAAAAGACCTGGATCTCCAACGGTGGCATCGCGGATGTCTACACGCTTTTTGCTCGCACCGGCGAGGCGCCAGGGGCCAAGGGGCTCACAGCCTTTGTCGCCACGCCTGATCAGCCGGGTTTTGAAGTTGTTGAGCGGCTGGGGACACTCGCGCCGCACCCGCTCGCCACGTTGCGCTTTACTGATTACCGGCTGCCCGCTTCGGCGATGCTGGGTAGCCCGGGTCAGGGTTTCAAGGTGGCGATGGGCGTGCTGGATGTGTTTCGCACCACCGTCGCAGCTGCTGCGCTCGGGTTTGCGCGCCGCGCGCTGGATGAGGCGCTCAACCGGGTCACCACGCGCGAGGTGCAGGGCGCACCGCTGGCCGATCTGCAGATGGTGCAGGGCCATCTGGCGGATATGGCCGTCGATGTGGATGCGTCGGCCTTGCTCGTCTACCGCGCTGCCTGGGCCAAGGATTCAGGTGCGCCCCGGATCACGCGTGAGGCAGCGATGGCCAAGCTTTTCTCCACCGAACGGGCGCAGCGCGTCATCGACAAGGCGGTGCAGCTTTTTGGCGGTGACGGGGTGCGCAGCGGGGTGAGCGTTGAAGCGCTCTACCGTGAGATCCGCGCGCTCCGGATCTACGAGGGCGCAAGCGACGTGCAAAAGGTGATCATCGCGCGTCAGATTCTGCAATCAAATGGGAGAGCATGACATGGCAAACGATCTGGATGGCGGCATCACGGCTAATGGCGCCAGCGAGACAGGCACCGAGCTCAACATCCTTGGCCAGAAGTATTTGGTGAAGGCCTATTGCGACAGCACCTTCGCGTTTGAGACGAATTCTGAGCCAGGCCAGCACGTGCCGGTCCATGTGCACCCAACGCAGGACGAGTTCATCCTGGTGCAGGAAGGGGAGTTGGACCTGAAGTTGGACGGCCAGTGGACAAAGGCCCATGCGGGCGATCTGGTGCGCATGCCGAAGGGCATTCCGCACGGGTACTTCAACAAGTCCGACAAGCCATGCCGCGCCCTGTTCTGGGTGTCGCCTGCAGGCAAGTTGAAGGGCCTGTTCGAAGAACTCCACAACATGACGGATGTTGCGAAGGTCGTGCAGGTCTCGGCCGAGCACGACGTCAACTTCCTGCCCCCTGAAGCCAACGAGTAACGGAAGGAGCGGCCCATGGCCCCCCTCAGCGCCTCAGCCCACGTCGATACCTTCGCCCGCGATAACCTGCCGCCGCCAGAAATGTGGCCCGAATTCCGCCTCGACGGGTTCGATTACCCCGAGCACATCAATGTGGGCTACGAGTTAACCGATGGCATGGTGGCGCGGGGTTTTGGCGACAACACCGCCCTGATCGGCAATGGCCGGCATCGCACGTACAAAGAGCTGGCCGATTGGACCAATCGCCTGGCCCATGCCTTGGTCGATGATCTTGGCGTGCAGGCTGGCAACCGTGTTCTCATTCGCTCGGCCAACAATCCGGCGATGGTGGCCTGTTGGCTTGCGGCCACCAAAGTAGGCGCTGTGGTGGTCAATACTATGCCGATGCTGCGCGCGGCTGAGCTGGGTAAATATGTGGAGAAAGCCGAGATCCAGTTCGCTCTCTGCGATTCGCGGCTTCTCGACGAAATGGAGGCCTGCGCGGCGGCGCATCCGCGGTTGCAGCGGGTCGTCGCCTTTGACGGCACCTCCAACCACGATGCCGAGTTGGATCGCACCGCGCTGCAAAAACCGGTGAAGTTTGACGCCGTCGCAACCGGCCGTGACGACGTGGCCCTGCTTGGCTTTACGTCGGGGTCGACGGGTGAGCCGAAAGCGACGATGCACTTCCACCGCGATTTGCTGATCATCGCCGACGGGTATGCTGCTGATGTCTTGCGCGTCGTGCCCGATGATGTGTTCGTGGGTTCGCCGCCGCTCGCCTTTACCTTTGGGTTGGGCGGCCTGGCGATCTTTCCGCTTCGTTTCGGCGCCACCGCCACCCTCCTAGAGCAGGCAACGCCGCAAAACATGATCGAGATTATCGAGACCTATCGCGCCACCGTCTGCTTCACTGCGCCAACCGCGTACCGGGTGATGCTGCGCGCGATGGAGGAGGGGGCCGATTTGTCGAGCTTGCGTGCTGCTGTCTCGGCTGGCGAAACCTTGCCGCAGCCAATCTACGACGATTGGATCGCCAAGACCGGTAAACCGATGCTCGACGGGATCGGCGCGACCGAGATGCTGCACATTTTTATCTCGAACCGGTTTGACGACCATCAGCCCGCTTGTACCGGTAAACCGGTGCGCGGCTACGAAGCCAAGGTGGTGGATGAGGCAGGCAACGCGGTGCCTGACGGGACCGTCGGGCGGCTTGCCGTGCGAGGGCCCACCGGGTGCCGCTATCTCAATGACGCGCGCCAAGCCGATTATGTCGCCGATGGCTGGAACATCACGGGCGACAGCTTTGTGCGCGACAAAGGCGGTGCTTTTCACTTTACCGCGCGCAATGACGATATGATCATTTCCGCTGGCTACAACATTGCTGGGCCAGAAGTTGAGGCGGCGCTTTTGGGTCATGACGCAGTGTCGGAATGCGGCGTGGTCGCGGCACCCGATCCGGAGCGGGGCCACGTGGTTGAGGCGCATATCGTCTTGCAGGAGGGATATAAGGGCGACGCCGAGATGGTGAAAACGCTGCAAGATCACGTCAAAGCGGCAATCGCGCCTTACAAATATCCGCGTCGCATCCAGTTCTGCGACAGCTTGCCAAAGACCGCGACAGGCAAGATCCAGCGGTTCAGACTGCGCCAGTCGGTTGCTGAAACGGCAGCGAAATGACTGCAAGCGCATGTAGGTGATCTAGGCCCGCGATGGCGTTTCGTTTTGAGCAAAAGGTGCTGTTCAAGCATTGCGATCCAGCGCGGATCGTCTTCTTTCCGCGGTACTTCGAGATGATGAACGATTGTGTCGAGATGTATTTCGATCAGGTCCTCGATGCGCCCTTCGAACACCTGCATCAGGACGCGGCAGTGCCTACCGCGCAGATCGAGACGCGCTTTTCCGCACCGAGCCGCCACGGTGATACGCTGATCTTGTCGTTGCACATCACAGCCGTGGGGCGCAGCTCGATGCGCTACCGGATGCGCGCGCATGCTGGCGATGAGTTACGCTTCGACACGACCGCGACCCTCGTCCATGTGGGGCTCAACGGTAAGGCTGCGCCCTGGCCGGATGATTTGCGCGCCCGACTTCTCGCTGAAAAGGACAATGAGCATGAGTCATGATGTGATCCACCCACCCGGGTGGCTCCCCGCAAAGGGGTATGCCAACGGCATGTTAAGCAAGAGCGGTGTGTTGCATATCGGCGGGCAAATCGGCTGGGACGCGAGCAAGACATTTGTCGGCGACAGCTTTGTCGAACAGATGCAGCAGGCTTTGCGCAATATCGCCGAGATCGTAGAAACTGCGGGCGGAAGCGTCACTGACGTCACCCGGCTTACTTGGTTCATCACCGACAAGCAGGAGTATCTCGCCAACCAGCGGGCTGTGGGCG
Organism: Pseudomonadota bacterium; assembly: GCA_038750765.1. Taxonomy (GTDB): domain Bacteria; phylum Pseudomonadota; class Alphaproteobacteria; order Rhodobacterales; family Rhodobacteraceae; genus Psychromarinibacter. The sequence goes on from JBCDGW010000013.1 coordinate 28,347, forward strand.
AGGCCTATCGCGCGGTCTTCGGCAAGCACTTTCCGGCAATGTCGATGGTGGTGGTCGCGGGCCTGATCGAAGATGCCGCGAAAGTCGAGATCGAGGCAACCGCGCATTTGAGCTAACCGCGTCCCGGGCAATTTATATTACTTTGCATATTTTTTCGCTTGCGCTAGAGTGAAGCCATTGCAGCCCTGGAGGACGCCATGAAAGAGCAACGCATCAGCACTGACCGCGACGCGCCGATCTTTGAGCCTGAGGCGTGGCAGCTCACCGAACAACAGGCGCATTTGTCGGCGCTGGCCCGCGACATGGGCCAAGATCGCATGCATACCCGCGCGGCTGACTATGATCGTCGCGCCACCTTCCCGGTGGAGAACTTCCGCGACTTCCGCGACAACGGCCTCCTCGGTATCGCCATCCCGCGTGAGCATGGCGGGCACGGAGCCGATTTCAAAACCTACATGCTGACCGCCGCGGAAATCGGGCGCTATTGCGGTGCCACCGCGTTGACCTTCAACATGCATGTCTGCTCGTGTCTGTGGTCGGGCGCATTGCTCGATACGCTCGATTACGATCCTGAGTTGAAAGCCGAGCATAGCGAGAAGCGCGCAATGCATTACCGCCGTATTCTCGATGACGGCGCGATTTACGCCCAACCGTTCTCAGAAGGCGGGGACGCCGCCGCAGGTAAAACCGCCTTTGGCACCACCGCGTTGCGGGTCGATGGCGGTTGGATTGTGAACGGCAAAAAAATCTTCGCCTCGCTCTCGGGCTTTGCCAATTTCTACGGGGCGCTTTGCACCGAGCTTGATGCGCCCGACGCCAAGATGAGCCGCGGCAATACGATGTATCTCGCTGTGCCCGCGGATGCCGAGGGCGTGCGCGTTGAGGGTGAGTGGGACCCGCTTGGCATGCGCGGCACGGTCTCACGCACGCTATATTTTGAAGATGTGTTTGTGCCCGACAGCGCGCAATTGATGCCGCGCGGTATCTATTTTCAGGCGGCCAAGCGTTGGCCCCACATGTTTATGACCCTCACGCCCGCCTATATCGGTTTGGCGCAAGCCGCGTATGACTTCACCGTTAAGTATTTGCGCGGTGAGATGCCCGGGACGCCGCCGGTCAAACGGCGCATGTACCCGACCAAACAGATCGCCGTCGCGCAGATGCGGGTGATGCTCGAGCAGACCAAATCGCTGTGGTTCCAGGCGATTTCCGAGGCGCGGCCAAATCCGTCGCCGGATAGCGTGATGCGCGCTTGGACGGCGCAGTACACCGTTATGGAAAACGCCAACGAGATGGCGCAATTGGCGATCCGCACCTGCGGCGGGCAATCCATGCTGCGCTCGCTTCATCTTGAGCGGATCTACCGCGACAGCCGCTGCGGGTCGCTGATGCTCCCTTGGACTGCCGAGTTGTGCCTCGACATGCTGGGGCGCGGGGCACTCTATAAGCCTGGCGAAAGCGATGAGTGATGCCCGCCCGGACGCAAACGATTGACGCCTGGCTCAAGACCCACGCCGCACACCAGCCCGATAAGCCCGCTCTGCACCAAGACGGTAAAACGTGGAGCTACAGCACCCTAGAGGCTTGGGTGGGCGAAATGGCGGCGGGGCTCGCCGGACGGCTGGGTTTGAAGCGGGGCGACCGGGTTGCTTATCTGGGCTATAACGCCGCCGAAGAGGTCGCGCTGTTTTTTGCCGCGGCGCGCTTGGGCTTGATGGTGGTGCCGCTGAATTGGCGTCTCGAAGCGGCTGAACAGCGCTACATGATTGAAATCGCGGCGCCACGGGTGATTTTCCACGGCGCTGAATTTGCACAGCAAGCGCATGACATCGCGCCGCCCGAAACCAGAGTTTGCGCTGAAATCCCACTAGCCGAACCGAGCAACGAGGCCAGCGCAGCGGAGATCACCGATCCGTTTTTATTGGTGTTCACCTCGGCGACAACGGGGCGACCGAAAGGCGTCGTGCACACGCAAGAGGCGGTGCTGTGGAACGCGCTCTCTAGCCTGCATCTGCACGAGCTGACATCGCGCGATCATGTGCTGGTGATGCTCCCGCTCTTCCATGTCGGTGGCATCAACATTCAGATGATGCCCTGCTTTTTTGCTGGCGGCACTGTCTCGCTCATGAGCCGGTTCGAGCCCGGTCGTGCCCTCGATATGCTCAACCGTGACGGAATTACGCTTTCAGTTGTGGTGCCGACCGTGATGCAGGCGCTCTTCGCGCATCCAGACTGGGAGGGCGCCGCGCTGCCGCATTTGCGCATGCTCAGCATTGGTTCCACCGATGTGCCAGTCGACATTCTGCGGCGGGTGTCTGAACGGGGCATCGCCATTGTCCAGGTCTATGGGGCAACGGAGACCGGCCCGATCTCCACCTATCAGCGCGCCGACGAGGCCACGCAAACGATGGGCTCAATCGGCCGCCCGGCCGCGCATTCAAGCGTGCGTCTCGTTGGCAGTGGCGGCACTGATTGCGATGTCGACGAACCGGGCGAGATCTGGGTGCGCGGGGCAAACTGTTTTGACTCGTATTGGCGTGATCCTGATGCGACGCAAAGTGCGGTCGAGGACGGTTGGTTTAAGACCGGTGACGTGGCTTATCGCGACCGGAATGGCCTCTACTGGTTTGTTGGCCGGCTCAAGCACGTGATCATCTCCGGGGGCGAGAACATCTTCCCCGCCGAGATTGAGCGGATCCTGGCGACGCTTCCCGGTGTGGACGAAGTGGCGGTGGTCGGCCGCGCCGATCCGAAATGGGGCGAGGTGCCGGTGATCGTGGCGGTTGTCACCCCGGGCGGGCCAGACCGCGATACGCTCTTGCATGCGTGCCATGGCCAAATCGCCCGCTTCAAACAGCCTAAGGATGTGGTCTTTACCGAAACGCTGCCGCGAAATGCGCTCGGCAAGGTGCGGTTGGAAGCAGTGCGCGAGATCGCCGCCGCCGGTGAGACTTACGCTGGATGACGGCGCGATAGCGCTGCGAGTGGTCGGCCCATCAGTAACGGGGTGAGATACATCGGCACCTGATAACAGCCGATGAACAAGAGCAGCGTATCGGCAAGATCTGCGGGCAGGGCGACGAGATAGAGCGCCACATTGCGGTTGCCTGCGGCGATTGAGACAGCGGGGACATCGCTGTCGGGGATGCGTCCTCGCAGCACGCGTGCGGCGATTATCTGCGCCCCGAAATTGAGCGCGCAGGCAAAGGCAAGCCACATTGCTAGCTGACCCGGCCGCTCCCTCAGCGCAGGACCTACAGCAGACATCAGCCCGATCACCAGGATCGCCAGCAAGATCGCCGCCAGCCCATCGAGCGCGCGCTCTTGGTCCTGGCTGAGTGTCTGCGCGGCGGGTAGGGAGCGGATCGCAAAAGCAGCGCCCACGCTTCCCGCAATCACTGCCAAGAGCTTCAGCGCGCTGATCAGTACAACCGCAAATCCGGTTAGCGCGGGCGTCGCGGCGAAGATCAGCATCGCGGCGAGCGGAAACACCGCTGTGCTCACCATCAACAGGCGCATCGCGGCGCGGGGGTCTTGCCCGATCAGGATGGTGAAATTCGGGCTTCCCGTCACTGGGGGTGCGGCCAGCACCAGGACCATCGCGAGCCCCGCCGGTGTTGCCGCTAAGCCGAAAAGCGCAAGCACGATAATCGCAAGCGCCGGGGCCGCGAATTGCAAAAGTGCGGTGACACCCAAGACTTCGGCGGGTTTCGCCAGCCCGGCAAGCGTGGCACGCGGGCCGATCCGTAGGGCTGCGAGAAACAACAGCGTGCCGATCATATGGGGCACGTAAGGGCGCAAGGTATGCGTCAGCTCGGTCAGCAGCAGCCCGGCCAAAATCCCCAGTACCAGGGCCCAGCGGCCATGGCGCGCAGCGAAGTGCAGGGGCTGATACAACGCGGTCATCTGGAGCGTTCCGATCTTTCTGCTCTGTCCCGGCTGGCACCGGTTGAGGCGCACGGCTAGAACGCCGGGAAAGCGCTTGGAGAGAGCCATGAACCAATACCCGGACGCAAGCCACTTCATCGGCGGCACCTATGTCGAAGACCCTGCGGGCACGGCGCTGCCGGTGATTTATCCGGCAACTGGCGCAGAAATTGCGCACCTGCATCTCGCCACGCCCGCGATTGTCGATCAGGCGCTGGAGGCCGCGCGCCAGGCACAGCCCGGTTGGGCGGCGCTAAGCGGTACTGAGCGCGGTCGGGTTTTGCGGCGTGCCGCAGATCTGATCCGCGAGCGCAATCAGGTGCTGTCGGAGTTGGAGACGTATGACACGGGCAAGCCCATCCAGGAGACGCTGGTCGCCGATGCCACATCGGCCGCTGATGCGTTGGAGTATTTCGGCGGGCTGGCAGGCAGCCTCACAGGTGAGCATATCCCGCTCGCAGGCGGTGATTTCGTTTATACCATTCGCGAGCCGCTGGGCGTGTGCGTTGGGATCGGCGCGTGGAACTACCCGACACAGATTGCCGCTTGGAAAGGGGCTCCCGCGCTGGCCTGCGGTAACACGATGGTCTTCAAACCCTCCGAGACGACGCCGCTCTGTGCGCTGAAAATCGCAGAGATCTTGGTGGAAGCGGGCGCGCCGCCGGGCGTCTTCAACGTCATCCAGGGGGCAGGTGAGGTCGGTGCCGCCTTGGTGAGCGATCCCCGGGTGGCCAAGGTCTCGCTCACCGGGTCGGTGCCCACAGGACGCCGGGTCTATGCGGCGGCGGCCGCGGGGATGAAGCATGTCACCATGGAGTTGGGTGGCAAATCTCCCCTGATCATCTTCGATGACGCGGATTTGGACGACGCGGTATCGGGCGCGATCCTGGGCAATTTCTACTCCACCGGGCAGGTCTGCTCCAACGGGACGCGGGTGTTCGTGCAAAAGGGAATTCACGAGGCCTTCCTGAAGCGGCTCACCGAGCGGTTGGCCAAGGCAAAGATCGGCGATCCGCTTGACCAAGAGGTCTCATTCGGGCCGATGGTGTCGGCTGCGCAGCGCGACATTGTGCTGAGCTACATCGCCAAAGGGCAGGCGGAAGGAGCGCGCCTTGTCACCGGCGGTCACGCCATCGACGGGCCCGGCTTTTTTGTTGAGCCCACGCTCTTCGCCGATGTCACCGATGATATGACAATCGCGCGCGAAGAGATCTTCGGGCCGGTTGTGTCGGTGCTCAGTTTCGAGACCGAAGAGGAGGTGATGGCGCGCGCCAATGCAACGGAGTTTGGCCTCGCAGCCGGGGTATTCACCCGCGATCTCAAACGCGCCCACCGGGTCGTCGCGGGCTTTGAGGCCGGGACCTGCTATATCAACACCTACAATCTGGCGCCGGTGGAAGCGCCGTTTGGCGGCACCAAAGCCTCGGGTGTCGGGCGCGAAAACTCAAAGCTCGCCATCAACCACTACAGCGAGATGAAGAGCGTCTACGTCTCGATGAACCCGGTAGAGGCGCCTTTTTAGAGGGCCCGTGACAGGCGGGCGGCGCATCGTGAGAGGCTACAGCGTAACGGGGCGCACCAGTTCGGCCAGATCGGGAGGCAGCGCGAACTCTGCCACCGCGCGTTCGCGGGCGGCGTTCGACATTTTGCGCGCGGTCTTGGCCACGATATCGGCCACCTTTTCTGCCGGATGTTTGGCCGCGAAGGGGGCGAAGTACCAGCGCATGAAGGTGAAGCAAATGACGTCTTCGAGCGCCTGCACCTCAGGGTCGGATTTCAGCCGCTCTTTCTTCAACAGCGCCCGAACCCGGTCGCAGGCGTCGCCGTCATACCCCGCATCTGCCATCAAGCCCGCCAGCGCCTCACCGTGGCGCATACCTTGATCGCGGCGCCAGCGCAGATATCCTGCCTTGCCCTCGGGGTAATCGCTCCGCGGCAGCGTCCAGCGTTCAATATGCTGGCCGCGCGCGGCAATCTGCAGAACATCGCTCGCCTCACCGCCAAACAGGCGCGCAAGCTCCGCACTCATCCGGCGCCCGTAAAGTAGCGCGCGCGGCTTAGGCGTGCCATCTGTATCAGGCTCAGCCACGGGATCGGCGCGGTTGGCGGTATCGATGGCATCGAGCACTTGGGCAAGCCTGTCATCCATGCTGAGCTCCTTCCTGGCTTTCTGGCTAGGACGTGGCGCGGGATCGACCATAATCCAGCCGATCGTTTCGCGATGACGCTACGCGGTAAGCCCCTCCGGCTCTGCCAGACCATTAGCGCGGCAGCACGCGGTCAGCGTATTGGCAAGAAGGCACGCAATCGTCATCGGACCAACGCCACCGGGCACCGGGGTGATTGCGCCTGCGACCTGCGCCGCGCTGGCAAAGTCCGCATCGCCGACCAAGCGGGTACCCCCTTCGGGCTTGTCGATGCGGTTGATGCCCACATCGATCACTGTTGCACCGGGTTTGATCCAATCGCCCTGCACGAAATGCGGCCGACCGACAGCGGCGACCACGATGTCAGCGCCACGCACCACATCAGGGAGATTTTGCGTGCGGCTATGGGCGATCGTCACGGTGCAGCTGTCGCGTAAAAGCAGTTGGGCCATCGGTTTGCCGACGATGTTCGACCGGCCCACCACTACGGCATTCAAGCCCGAAAGGCTGCCGTGATGCGCGCGCAGCATCATCAAACAGCCCAACGGCGTGCAGGGCACCATCGCTTTTTGCCCCGTGGCCAAAAGACCCACATTCGAGATGTGAAACCCGTCGACATCTTTGGCCGGGTTGATGGCGTTGATCACCAGATCGCTGTTGATATGCGGGGGCAGCGGGAGTTGCACCAAGATCCCATGCACGGCGGGATCGTCGTTCAGGCGTTGCACCAGTGCCAGCAGATCGGCCTGTGCCGTGTCGGCGTCCAAGCGATGCTCAAACGAGGCCATCCCCGCCTCGAGCGTTTGCTTGCCTTTGTTGCGCACATAGACCTGGCTGGCCGGGTCTTCGCCGACCAAGACCACCGCAAGCCCTGGCGTCAGCCCGTGATCCGACTTCAGCGCGCTTACCTGCTGGGCTACCTGAGCGCGTATCTCGGCGGCGAATGCTTTGCCGTCGATTATTTGTGCTGACATCGCGTCGTCTCTCAGTGTCTCGACCCTGCCTTTACCGTTCTAGAAAAGCCCTTCGACCTCGCTTTGGTCGTTGAGGCGGATCGCCTCCGCCGAGGGCACGCGCGGGAGGCCTGGCATGGTCATGATCTCCCCGCAGATAACGACGATGAAGCCAGCCCCGGCGCTCAACCGCACTTCACGGATCGGCACGGTATGCCCCGTTGGCGCACCACGCAGGTTGGGATCGGTTGAAAAACTGTATTGTGTCTTGGCCATGCAGACCGGCAAAGCGCCGTACCCCGCCTCTTGCCAGGCGCGCAATTGATCGCGCACTTTTTTATCGGCAATCGCAGTGTCGGCCCGATAGATCCGCTTTGCGACGGTCTCGATCTTTTCAAAGAGCGGCATATCGTCGGGATAGAGCGGAGCAAATTGCGCCTCGCCGCGGTCGGCGATCTCGACAACGCGTTTGGCGAGCGCTTCAGTACCGGCCGAGCCGTCGGCCCAGTGCTTGCACAAGATCGCCTCCGAGCCTTGGCTGATGACATAGGCTTGCACCGCGGCGATCTCTGCCTCGGTGTCGCCGGCGAAATGGTTGATCGCCACCACAACCGGAACGCCGAACGCCTTCACGTTCTCGATATGGCGCCCCAGATTAGCGCAGCCTGCCTCCACAGCAGCCACATTCTCGGCGCCCAGATCCGCCTTGGTGACGCCGCCATTCATCTTCATCGCCCGCACCGTGGCCACCAGCACCACGCAATCCGGCGCCAAGCCCGCTTTGCGGCACTTGATGTTCATGAATTTCTCAGCACCCAGATCCGCGCCGAAACCCGCCTCGGTCACCACGTAATCGGCCACTTTGAGCGCTGTCGTGGTGGCGATAACCGAGTTGCAGCCATGGGCGATATTGGCGAACGGGCCGCCGTGAACGAAGGCGGGATTGTTCTCTAGCGTCTGCACCAGGTTGGGCTGCATCGCGTCCTTCAACAGAACGGTCATCGCGCCATCGGCCTTGATGTCGCGGGCATAGATCGGCGAGCGGTCACGCCGATAGGCCACGATGATGTCGCCAAGCCGTTTTTCGAGATCGGCGAGGTCAGTCGCAAGGCACAAGATCGCCATCACCTCGGAGGCGACAGTGATGTCAAAACCGGTTTGCCTGGGAAAGCCGTTGGCCACGCCGCCCAGCGAGGTGACGGTATCGCGCAAGGCGCGGTCGTTCATATCGAGGACGCGGCGCCAGGTGACGCGGCGTTCATCGATCTCGAGCGCGTTGCCCCAATAGATATGGTTGTCGATCATCGCCGCGAGCAGGTTGTGGGCCGCGGTGATCGCGTGGAAGTCGCCAGTAAAGTGGAGGTTCATATCCTCCATCGGGAGGACTTGCGCATAACCGCCCCCGGCGGCACCGCCCTTCATGCCGAAACACGGGCCGAGCGAAGCCTCGCGGATACACACCACCGCGTTCTTGCCGATCCGGTTTAGCCCGTCGCCTAGGCCAACGGTGGTGGTTGTCTTCCCTTCGCCCGCGGGCGTGGGGTTGATCGCGGTGACCAGGATAAGCTTGCCGTTATCGCGGTCTTGGACGCGGTCGATGAAGGCCTGGCCGATCTTGGCCTTGTCATGGCCGTAAGGCACCAGATCAGCGGCGTCGATGCCCAGTTTCGCGCCGATCTCTTGGATCGGTTTCTTGACCGCCGCGCGGGCAATCTCAATGTCGGTTTTGAAGGCCATAGTCGTTCTTTCTCAGGGGAGCCTCGGCGCAAGCGCCATTAACAGTGTCATCGATTAAGTCTCACGGCTGGGCGCTTCGAAACGCAGTTTCGAGGGCTTCGGCAAAGGACGTGACCGATGAGGAAGGGCAGAAAAGCACGTATTGATCACGGCTCTGGCAGAGAAGCGTCGTGTTCATATGCTCAAAAGCGGTTTGCGCGCAGGCGCCCGGCGGAAACGTCGCGGGGTCGATATCGAGCGGGCATAGCCGTTCAAGCGCTGCCCGCGTGTCGGGGCCGATGATCTCAAACACGGCAAATGCGTCGCTTTGATCGGTGATGTAGGCATGCGCGCCAAGCTGCTCGTGCAGGTTTGCCGCTGGATCGACACTGTCGCGCGGTCGCATCACCAGCAAGCTGTCCTGGCCGGTGCGCATGATCATCCCGATGTCATGGTCGAGAACGCGTGTGGCCTCGGGTAGGGCGCCTGTGCCGAGCGCATCTTGAAGCGCGGCTTCCCCGCCCAGAGGGATGGCGAGGCCGATCAATGCCAAATCCTGTCGCGCGAAGATCCGGTTTGCACCGATCTTGACGTTGGTCTCGCCAATCGGCGTCGGTGTCAGCGTTGGGCTAGCCACGTTGCCGCTCCCCCGCCGGATCGAAATGCTGCGGGCGGCATATCTCAACCATGACGTCCTGCTTTTGGACAGGGCTATAGGCGCGGATGCGTTGGCCCAGCCGTTGGTATCCGCGTTTTACCAACCCCAATCCAATATCGTGGCCAAGCCCCGGCGAATAGGCGACCGAGGTCATCCAGCCTTGATCATGGGCCATATCCGCGGGCTCGCCAGGGTTCAAGAAATGCGCCCCCGCGTTAAGCTTCTGGCGGCGATCCACGGGCCGCAAGCCCACCAGGTACAGCCCGCCGCGCGCCACCATTTCGGGCCTTTGCGACAGCGTTGTGCCGAACGCATCTTTATCCTGGCGCACCATGCTGGCCATCCCCAGCATTTGCGCGGTGGTTTGGCCGTTAATCTCCGCACCGGTGACATGGCCCTTCTCGATGCGCATGACATTGAGCGCCTCGACACCATAGGGCACCGCGTCATAGGCGCTCCCGGCCTCCATCAATGCACGGATCAGCGCGTCGCCGTATCGGCGGGGCACGGCGATCTCGTAGGCAAGCTCACCCGAAAACGAGATGCGAAACAGCCGCGCCGGCACACCCATCACGCGGCAATGCGCGCATGCCATAAACGGAAAGCCTGCGTTGGATAGATCGAGGCCCTCGACGAGCTCAGACAGAAGCGCACGCGCATTGGGCCCCGCAACGGAAAACTGCGCCCACGCATCGGTGACCGGCGTCAGATGCACATCGAGATCGGGCCAAAGACACTGCCGGGCAAACTCCAGATTACGGTAGACCAGCGCCGCGTTGGCCGTCGTGGTCGTCATCACGCAGTGGGTATCTGATAGCCGAGCGGTGGTGCCGTCATCGTAGACGAACCCGTCTTCGCGCAACATCAAGCCGTAACGCACGCGGCCCACCGCAAGCTTGGCGAACCCGTTTGCATAAACGCGGTTGAGGAACTGGGCGGTATCGCGCCCTTGAATATCAATCTTGCCCAGGGTCGAGACATCGCAGACCCCCACTGATCCGCGCGTCATCCGCACTTCACGGTCAACGCTATCGCGCCAGCCGAGCTCGCCGGGACGCCGATACCATTGCGCCCGAAGCCACTGACCGACCTCGATAAAATCTGCGCCGTTCTCCTGCGCCCAGCCGTGGCTCGGGGTAAGGCGATAAGGTTGGAAATGCTTGCCGCGCGCGCGTCCCGCTAGCGTGCCGATGGTAACTGGGGTGTAAGGCGGACGGAAAATCGTGGTGCCAGTTTCTTCTATGCTGCGTCCGCTGGCGCGCGCGAGCAGTGCCAGGCCCAAGACATTCGCCGTCTTGCCCTGATCGGTTGCCATCCCCAGCGTGGTGTAGCGCTTGGCGTGCTCAACTGCGCTAAAGCCCTCGCGGTGGGCTTGCGTGAGATCTTTGCTGGTGACGTCGTTTTGCAGATCGACCCAAGCGCGCCGTTTCGGGTCGCCGCGCTGCCAGATCGGCGTGATCGCGTTGCTCTCGTCCTGGCCCTCGGGCGCTGGCGCGTTGATCGCTGGATAGCCCAGATCTTGCGCCAGCTGCGCGCCTGCCGCGTAGCCGCCGCGCAGCCCCGCGCCCAACGTCAAATCGCCAGCAGCGGCGCCGGCCACCACCATGCCCGGGGGCAGCTCCGGCCCCGGCACGAAGGCGGCGATATCCTCGCGCCAAACAGGTCTGCCGCGATGATGGCAGGTGAGATGGACGTTGGGAGACCAGCCGCCTGAGACAGCGAGGCAGTCTACAGCGAGCTTGCTGCCGTCCTCGCGGGTGATCGAGGACAAGGCGAGACGGCCACCTGTGTCGATCACCGCGTCACCGCGCCGCGCATCAAGCACCGCGACCACCTCAACACCCGCTGCAGTCAGATCTGCCGCGCTGCGCAGCCCGTCATCGTTGTTGGTAAAGACCGCCACGCGCTGCCCCGGGGCCACGCCGTAGCGATGCAGGTAGGTGCGCACGGCGCCAGCCAGCATGATCCCGGGCCGGTCGTTATTTGGGAAAGCGATAGGCCGCTCGGTCGCGCCCGCGGCAAGCACCGCCCGCTGCGCGTGGATCCGCCAGTAGATCTGCCGCGCCTTGCCCTGTTCAAACGGCAAATGATCGCGCAAGCGCTCAACCGCGCCATACGTGCCGTGGTCAAACGCACCGAAAACCGTGGTTCGCGGCAGCAAGCGGACATTGCTCAAAGCCTCTAGTTCCGCGTGCGCCTGGCTTGTCCAGTCGGGCCCGGGCGCGCCGTCAACAACCATGTCTTCCGCGTTAAGCCGCCCGCCGATGCGAAAGTCTTCATCAGCCAAGATCACGCGTGCTCCTGCGCGACCTGCGGCGAGGGCTGCGGCGAGGCCAGCGGGGCCCGCGCCGATGATCAGCACATCGCAATGCAGAAAGCCCCGGTCGTAACAGTCGGGGTCAGGCTTGGTCGGCAACTCTCCCAAGCCCGCAGCGCGGCGGATCATGGGTTCGTAGACGCGCTCCCAGAATGCGGGGGGCCACATGAAGGTTTTGTAGTAAAAGCCAGCGCCTAGGAATGGTGAGAGGATGTCGTTGACCGCCATCAGGTCGCGATGCAGCGGGCCGACATGGTTTTGGCTGGTCGCAGTCAGCCCCTCGTAAAGTTCGGTCGTCGTCGCCCGGCAATTGGGTTCACTGACCCTTCCGCGCGTGATCTGAACCAAGGCGTTCGGCTCTTCGACACCGGCGGCAAAAATCCCGCGGGGGCGGTGGTATTTAAACGAGCGTCCAACCAGGGTGACGCCGTTGGCTGTCAGCGCTGAGGCCAGCGTATCGCCCGGGTGGCCCGCAAGCGCCTGACCATTCCAGGTAAACGGTACCGTGCGGCTGCGGTCGATCAGCCCGCCATGGCTCTGTCTCGCGCCGCTCATCGCCCGCGCCCCTGTCGCCGGGCCACGTCGCGGGCCAATTCAACCCCGGTAATCTCATGGGTCAGGGTATCGCGGGTGACCACTAGCCAGGCCCGGTCACCATGGGCGTGATACCACAACTCACGGTGGGTCCCGGCGGGGTTGTCGCGCAGATGCACATAGCTGTCGAACGCCGCTTGGTCCCCGCCATCGGGGCGATCAATCAAACTGGCATCGCCGAGATAGACGAATTCGCCAGCATCGCGCGGTCCAAGCAGAGGATGGTTAATGATCATTGCGCATCCTCAATGCAGGTTCGGCTGAGCGCCGCTGCCTTTTTCGTCAATCGGCGCGCCTCGGCTAAAGCGATCAAGGCGGAAATGGCGGGCCAAGTCATGGGGCTGATCGCGCGCGATCAAATGGGCGTAGCAATACCCCGAGGCAGGCGTTGCTTTGAACCCGCCGTAACACCAGCCGCCATTGAAGTAGAGCCCGTCAATGCCGGTGTGATCGATAAAGGGCGAGCCGTCCATCGACATGTCCATCACCCCGCCCCACATCCGTAGAAGGCGCGCGCGGCTCATCATTGGCAAAAGCGCCACGCCCTCCTCGCAGACGTTTTCCACTAACGGCAGGTTGCCGCGTTGGGCATAGCTGTTGTAGCCGTCGATATCGCCGCCAAAAACCAGCCCGCCTTTGTCGGATTGGCTGACGTAGAAATGCCCGGCGCCGAAGGTGATCACGCCGGGGAGCACCGATTTTAGTCCTTCAGAGACAAAGGCCTGCAACACATGGCTTTCGATCGGCAGGCGCATCCCGGCCATGGCCATCACCCGCGAGGATGAACCGGCAACACAAACGGCCACCTTGTTGGCATGCACCTCGCCGCGGGTTGTTTCAACGCCGTGGCAGACGCCGTTTTTGATCTTCAGCCCGGTGACCTCGCAGTTTTGAATGATATCGACGCCGCGCGTGCTCGCCCCCCGCGCATAGCCCCAGGCAACCGCATCGTGTCGTACCGAGCCGCCGCGCGGCTGCCAAAGCGCGCCATGGATCGGAAACCGCGCGTTGCGGAAGTCAAACATCGGAAAGCGCTGCTTAAGCTCGACGCGGTTAAGGAGCACAGCGTCCGCCCCGGAAAGGCGCATCGAATTGCCTCGGCGCACATAGGCGTCGCGCTGGGCGTCGGAATGGTACAGGTTAAAGATCCCGCGCTGGCTGACCATCGCGTTGAAATTGAAATCCTGCTCCAGCCCTTCCCACAGTTTCAGCGAGAGTTCATAGAACGGCTGATTGCCTTCCAGCATGTAGTTGGAACGGATGATCGTGGTGTTGCGGCCAACATTGCCCGAGCCGAGATAGCCCTTCTCCAGCACCGCCACATTGCGGATGCCGAAGGTCTTGGCCAAGTAATAGGCTGTCGCGAGCCCGTGGCCGCCGCCGCCGATGATGATCACGTCGTAATGGGGCTTGGGCGTTGCATCGCGCCATGCCGGGCCCCACCCGCGATTGCCGGTAAGCCCCTCTTTAAAAAGCCGCCACGCTGAATACCGCATCGCCCATACCATGCTTGCTCGCGCTGACCGTAACCATTTCTTTCAACGGTGAGGAAGCAAAAGCGTAGCGCTATCGTCTGATTGAGACATTCGGTCCGGTCTTCGCGGTTGCGCCTGCCAGAGCGCCGATCAAAATTGCATCACGTCAGGCAGGCTTGGCGCCCAAGCCGCGCGTCTAGCGGGGCCATCGCAACCCGGCAAGCGCACCCGCATCAAGGAGCGAACGCCCATGGAACTGGTCTATCTTCACGGTGCCGGGCTCAGTGCCGCGAGTTGGGGCGATGTGCCCGGCCGAGCGCTCGATTTGCCGGGCCATGGCGGTGCCCCCCGGGTGCGTCCCGTGCGGGCAGAAACCTATGCCGACGCCATCGAGACCGAGGTGCCGCAAGACGCTGTCCTGATCGGTTTGTCGCTTGGCGGCATGGTGGCGATGGCGTTCGCAGCACGCTATCCCGAGCGGTTGCGTGCCCTGGTGCTCGTTGACGTGCCGATCCGCGCGCCGTTGCGCTTCATCTCATGGTACACGCCTTTCGTGGCGCCGATTGTCACGCGGGTGCCGGGAACCGCTGCGATCGGGCGCGCCGTGGGCAAACGCATCGGTAATCCAGAAGGCCGGGCTGCGTTCGCGGCGCATCTCGCGGGCGCAGATCCAAGAGGTATGGCGGATGCGCTGGTGGTGGCAGGCGCGTTCAACGGCGAGGCGGTGCTGCCGCGCTTGACCATGCCGCTGCTGGCGTTGTGCGCGACGAAAAGCCTGCTCACCGGTCCGAAATATCAAGCCAAGCTGCGCGCCGCCTGTCCGCATGTTGAGATCGTGCGGATGGAGATGGGCCATCTGATCCCGTTTGAGGACCAACCTGCCATGCAGGCCGAAATCGACCGTTTCGTCGCGGCCTTGGATAAGGCTCAGCGCTAGCGCTTCAAAAACGCGAGCATCGCATCGGCTGCGGCGCCGGGCGCAGTCTCGCCGCGGGCAACAGCGTCGCCCAGTCGGTTGAGTTCGTCTTCAACGCCCGCATCCTCGTAAAGCCGCCGCAACAGGCCCTGGCGCACTTCGGCCTCGAACCAGCGCTTGGCCTGCGTCTCGCGGCGCGCCTGCCAATGCCCATGCTCCTTGCGCCAGGCGGCCAGAGCTTGCATCGCATCCCAGGCATCGGCCAATCCGCTTTGATCGAGCGCTGAAACTGTGCGCGCATTGGGAAAGCCGTCTGGATCTTCGCGGCGACGACGCAGCAGGCGCAAAGCCCCCCGGTAATCGGCGCAGGTGCGCAAGGCGGCGGGCTTGAGGTCACCGTCGGCTTTGTTGACCAGCACCATATCGGCAATCTCCATAATGCCGCGTTTGACGCCTTGCAACTCATCGCCGCCAGCGGGCGCGATCAGCAAGACGAACAGGTCGGTCATGTCGGCGACCATGGTTTCCGACTGTCCAACACCGACGGTCTCAACCAGCACCACGTCATACCCCGCGCCTTCGCACAGCGCGATCACCTCACGCGTGCGCTGCGCCACACCGCCTAGATGGGTTTGGCTTGGGGATGGCCGGATAAAGGCGTTGGGGTCGCGCGAAAGCTGCTCCATCCGGGTTTTGTCGCCGAGGATCGACCCGCCCGACCGGGTGGATGACGGATCTACCGCCAGCACAGCCACCCGCAAATCCTGCGCGGTGAGCATGCGACCGAACGCTTCGATAAATGTGGACTTGCCCACCCCCGGTGTGCCCGAAAGCCCGATCCGAAGCGCTTGGCGGCTGCGATCGAGCGCGTCGAGCAGGGTCTGGGCCTCGGCTCGGTGATCGCGGCGCCCGCTCTCTACCAAGGTGATTGCGCGGGCCAGCGCCCGACGTTCACCCGCGGCTACCCGCTCAGCCAATCTCGTGATCGCGGATTGTGCCATTGCCGCCCTTTACTTCGCGCGCCACACGCTACAACGACGAAAAGGGTTGATCAAACGCGCGCAGGATTGTCCAGCCGATGATGAGAACGACCGTTTTCGTACTGGCATTGTTGGGGTCTTTCCCCAGTTTGGTGGGTGGCGCTGCGTTGGCCCAAACCCGCCTTGAGGTGACCTACGCGCTGCGGATATCTGGCATTCTGGTGGGCGGCCTAAGCCTGTCATCAGTCGAGGCGGGGCGCAGCTACTCGGTCGCTGGCCTGATCACCAGCAAGGGCGCCGCGCGCGTGTTTCGGGATTTCTCCTATCGGGGGCGGGCGCAGGGCCAAATCTCTGGGACTGCGTTCGTGCCGCGGGCTTATGAGGAAGTCGTCGATACCGGTCGGCGGCAATCGGAAACCGAGATCACTTATTCTGGCGGCGTGCCGCAGGTGTTGCGTTACACGTCAGAGCGGGTCGCAGGAGCCGACAGCCCGCCTGCCGCAACGCAGGGTGACGCGGTTGATCCGCTCACCGCCTCGTTCGCGCTGTTGCGCCCTGGCACGGCAGAGGAGGTCTGCAACCGCGTGTTGGTGCTGTTTGACGGGCGCCGACGCAGCCATTTCGCGCTCAACCCGCCACAACGCCAAAACGGACGGATCATCTGCACCGGGGAGTATCGCCGCATCGCCGGTTTCCGCCCCGATGAGGTTGCGCGGCATCGGGCATTTCCGCTGACCGCGGCGTTTACGCAAACACCTGACGGGCTCTGGCAGGCCAGCGAGATTGCGCTGAGAACGATCTATGGCCCGGCGACCATCACCCGAAACTGACGCAGCGCCGGAGCCGGTGTTGCCGATTGAGGCAGCGCTCCCGGCCTTGATCGAGGCGCTGAGCGAAGGTGGCGCGGCGGTTTTGCAAGCACCACCGGGCGCGGGCAAGACCACTCGGGTGCCGCTCGCGATGATGCAAGCCGGTCTGCCCCGCTCGGGCAAGATCGTGATGCTAGAACCCCGGCGTCTGGCCGCGCGCGGGGCAGCGCAGCGGATGGCTGATATGCTCGGCGAGCCGGTGGGCGAGACCGTGGGGTACCGTATGCGCGGCGACACCCGGGTGTCTGCTCGAACCCGGATTGAGGTGGTCACCGAGGGCGTGCTCACCCGAATGCTGCAGTCAGACCCTGAACTTAACGGCATCGGCGCGGTGATTTTCGACGAGTTTCACGAGCGCTCGCTCAACGCCGATCTTGGCTTGGCCTTGACCTGCGAGGCACGCGAGGCGCTGCGCCCGGATCTGTGCCTGTTGGTGATGTCGGCCACGCTTGATGCTGACCCGGTGGCTCAGATGCTCGGCGCGCCTGTGATCACTGCCGAAGGGCGAAGCTACCCGGTTGACATCCGCTATCTTGACCGCCCCTTGGACCCGAAGGCGCGATTTGAGACCGCGTTGGCTGATTTGGTAATGCGCGCGCTGGCCGACACGCAGGGCGGGGTTTTGGTGTTTCTTCCCGGCGAGGGCGAGATCCGCCGTACACAAGCCATCCTTGCCGCGCAGGTGCCGGACCACGTGATTTTGCAGCCGCTTTACGGCGCGCTTCCTTCTGAGCAACAGCAGCAAGCGATCAAGCCGCTGGGGCAGGGCCGTAAGGTGGTTTTGGCCACAGCGATTGCCGAGACCGCGCTGACCATTCAGGACATTCGCATCGTGGTGGATGGTGGGCGGGCACGTCGGGCGCGGTTCGACCCCGGTCGCGGTATGGCGCGTTTGGTGACCGAGCGGGTCAGTAAGGCAGAGGCCACTCAGCGGAGCGGTCGCGCCGGTCGGGTGGCGCCTGGGGTGGCTTACCGCCTGTGGACCAAGGGTGAGGATGGCGGGCTGACGGCTTTTCCGCCGCCCGAGATCACCACCGCCGATCTGTGCGATCTTGCGCTGGAACTGGTCCAATGGGGCGCGCGTGACCCGAGCGATCTCGCGTTACTGACCCAGCCGCCCATGCGGGGCCTAAGTGAGGCGCGCAGCCTGCTCCAGGCCCTCGGCGCGCTCGACGCGCAGGCAGCGATCACTGAACACGGTCGTGCGATCGCCGCGCTGCCGCTTCATCCCCGCCTCGGCCACATGCTTTTGCGCGCGGGGAGAGCGGCCGCGCCGCTGGCTGCGCTTCTGAATGCGCGTGATCCGATGCGCGATGCCGGGACAGACTTGGCCCAGCGACTGGCTTTGCTGAAGCGCGATCCGAAAGCGCGCCCAATCCTGCAGGAGGCCAAGCGGCTGGCCAAGCTCGCGCCGCCTGATCCTGCCGAGCCTTTAAGCATTGGTGCGCAAGCGGCGCTGGCGTTTCCTGATCGCATCGGCCTTCGCCGCCCCGGTGACACGCCGCGCTGGCTCCTCTCTGGCGGCACGGGCGCGACGATGGCGGCGGATGACGCGCTGGCTGGGGCGCGCCTTGTGGTTGCTGCTGAGCTCGACGGCGCAGGGCGTGACGCGCGCATCCGCCTTGCCGCTGCGCTCACCGAGGCTGAGCTACGGGCGCTGTTTCCCGACCGCATCGGCTGGGTCGATGTGTGCCGTTGGTCGAAACGGGAGCGCAGGGTGGAGGCGCGCCGCCAAGAGCAATACGGCGCCTTGGTGCTTGATGATCGCGTCTGGAAAGACCCGCCTGACGCGGCCTATGCGCGGGCGCTGCTCGATGGGGTGCGGGATTTAGGATTGCCCTGGAGCCCACGTGCGCGCCGCTTGGCTGCGCGGATCGCGTTGGTCCGCAGCGAGGCGGTTGACCTGCCAGATTGCAGCGAGCCCGCTTTACTCGACACCCTTGACGCGTGGCTCCTCGATCTGCTGATGGGCAAACGGACGCTCGATCAGGTTGATCTCGAAGCCGCGATCCTGGCGCGGCTCGATTGGCCACAGCGGCAGATGCTCGAGCGTCGCGCGCCGCCTGATTTCACCACGCCGCTGGGCCGTAAAATCCCGATCGATTACAGCGACGAGGCGCCGCAAGTCACACTGCGCCTGCAGGAGGTTTTCGGACTGCGCGACCATCCCCAGATCGCGGGGCGGCCTTTGCGGATGACGCTGTTATCGCCTGGCCAAAAGCCGGTGCAGACGACGATGGACTTGCCTGGTTTCTGGGCCAGCTCATACGCGGATGTGCGCAAAGATATGCGCGGGCGGTATCCGAAACATCCCTGGCCCGAGGACCCGACCGAGGCCGCGCCGACGCTGCGGGCAAAACCAAAGCAGGCGCGTTCTTGAAATAGTAACCATGCGTCAGGTAGTTTCCCTCATGCTCCGTGTTTTTGCGATCATTGTCGTCTTGCTTGGGTCCGTGCTCGGGTCAGTCCCGGCTGCGACAGCACAAGACAAAGCCGCGATTGAGGCTCAGTTTCAGGGCTGGCTTCGCGATGTGATTTGGCCGATGGCTCGGCGCGAAGGGGTGTCGAAGGCCACGTTTGAAACCGCATTCAAAGGCGTGCGGCTCAATTGGGATTTGCCTGATCTTGTCCCGCCCGGCACGCAGCAGGCGCCGCCTAAGGTACAGTTTCAGGCGGAGTTCGGGTCGCCAGGCCGCTACTTTGCCGGGGGCACCCTGCGCAACACCACCGATGTGGGCAAACGCATGGCCACCCGCCACGCTGCAGCGCTCGAGGCGGCGGAAAAAGCGACAGGCGTGCCCGGCCGCATCATCCTTGCGATTTGGGGCCGTGAAAGCGGGTTTGGCGGCGCCAAGATCCCGTACAACACCTTCGAAGTGCTTGGCACAAAGGGCTTTATGAGCAGGCGCGCGGCGTATTTCACCGCGGAATTGGTCGCCGCGCTGCAAATTGCCGAAGCGGGGCATGTGGAAACCTTGCGCAGTTCGTGGGCCGGGGCGCTTGGGCAGCCGCAATTCATGCCGTCCAGTTTCCTTCAATACGCCGTCGATGGCACCGGTGACGGCAAAGCCGACATCTGGGCGTCGGAGACGGATACGATCGCCTCCATCGCAAACTACCTTGCTCGGCACGGTTGGATTGCCGGGCGCGATTGGGGTTTTGAGGTGCGCGTGCCCAGCAACATCTCTTGCGCGCTCGAGGGCCCCGATCAGGGTAGGCGGATCAGCGATTGGGTAGCCATGGGGGTCACGCGGGTTTCCGGCAGGCCGTTCCCCGATCACGAGGTGGGTGAGATAGGCTTTCTACTCATGCCCGCTGGGCGGCAGGGCCCCGCCTTTATCGTCACGCCCAACTTCTATGTGCTGAAAGACTATAACTTCAGCGATCTCTACGCGCTTTTCGTCGGCCATGTCGGCGACCGTATCGCCTATAATATGGGGGATTTCGACGCTGCCTGGGGTCCGGTCGGGGGGCTGTCTCGCGCGGATGTTGCAGCGCTACAGCGCCGCCTTGAGGCGATGGGCCACGATGTTGGCGGTGTTGACGGCCTCGCCGGTTTCAAAACCCGCCGCTCGATCGGTCTGTGGCAAGAAGCGGCAGGCGTAGCGGCCACGTGTTTCCCCAATGCAGCCGTCGTTAAGGCCCTGGGTGGCTAGCGCCCCGGTCGAGCGATGAGAGGCGGTCTGCGAAACCACAATCAGGACAGATCACGCGAGAGGCGGTTCGGCGGTGCCGGTTTTTGGAACTGCGCCGAGGCTAAGCGATCACTCAGCCTGCTCAGGGACACGCGCCGCTGCCGACAGACTGTCGAAGCCTGCCTCCGCCATCAACGCGTTCGAGGCGGTTTCCACCTGGGCCTCCAACGCCTTCAGAAATGGCTCATGGGCAAGTCCCGGTGCAATCGGTGGCAGAAACGTCAACACGGCGTGGCCGGGTTTTCGCAAGATGCCGACCCGCGGCCAAAACAGGCCCACATTCGTCGCGGCGGGCACACAGGGCTGCCCCAGCGCCTCATAAAGAACCGCGCTCCCCACCTTATAGGGCCGCGCCTCACCGGGCGGCACCCGCGTGCCTTGCGGATAAATGATCAATTGCCCCGGCAGCGCGCGCCCCTTCGCCACATCGTCCACCATCTGCTGGATCGCCGCGCCCCTCTTGCCGCGATCCACCGGCACACAGCCGATCTTCAACCCAAACCATCCCAGGATCGGCGCCCAAACCAGGCTCTTTTTCATGATGAATTTCGGCCTTGGCAGCACCGAGACCAAGATCAGGATATCGAGAAACGACTGATGCTTGGACGCGATCATAACCTCGTCGGTGGGCACCGGTCCGCGCACCTCACTGGTAATCCCGACCATCCAGCGCGCCGACCACCGCACATAGCGCGAATAGGTCCGAACGCCGCGATAGGCATTTGCCTGGCTGAACAGCGTCGCAGGAATAAAGTAAAGCGCCATCAGCGCCATCATCAGGTACATCTGCCCGACAAAGAATATCGATCTCACCCATTGCACGGTCATCGTCGGCCTGCTCGTTCCCCCTTCGGATCACCCTCTAGATCGACGTGGGCGACCGGCTATCGGGCCGCTTGCGTGCCGCCGCCGGGCTTGGTTGAGACTGCTGCGGTTTTGCCCAAGTCTTTGTGCGCATGCAATCACACTTCGGGCAAACACTTTGAAAAGCTTAGCAAGGCTGGTAGTCCCTGTTGACACGCAAGGGGGCTGCGCGAATGGAAGACTGGAGTTCCGTGTCGGGGATATAAATGCGACTGATTTGTCCGAATTGCAGCGCACAATACGATGTAGACGGCAGCATGATACCGGAAACGGGCCGCGACGTGCAGTGCTCAAACTGTGGCCATGGCTGGTTCCAGCATCCCGAGAATTACAATCCGGATGCTCATGAAGCCGAAGAAACACTGGTTGCTGAAACAGTTGAGCCGGAAGGCGCGGTCGAGGTTGAGCCGCCGAGCGAGCCCGCCAGCGCGCCGCCGCCCAAGCCAAAGCTCGACCCAACGGTGACGGATGTTTTGCGCGCGGAAGCAGAACGCGAGACCGCGCAACGCCGTGCCGAAGAGGCGGTGAATTCGGAGAGCCAGCCCGATTTAGGCCTTGAGGATAGCGACGATCAGGCGTCTAGCCGCAACGCAACCGCGCGCGCACGGATGGCGCGCCTGCGCGGTCTGGAAGAGGCAAGCGAAGCCGAAGCGGCAAGCAACAGCCCCCGCGGCGACCTGCTTCCCAATGTGGACGAGATCAATTCAACCCTACGCGGCCAAAGCCAGACCGTATCCACCGATGCGGTTGCCGCGATCCCGCCATTTGAGGAGCGGCGCGGCGGTTTCAAACGCGGCTTCTACCTGGTCCTCTTCATCGCCATCGTGGGGGTCGTGCTCTACGTCTTCGCGCCGCAATTGGCGCAAGCAGTGCCGACACTCGAGCCGACGCTGGCCGCGTACGTGGAGTTTGTGAACGGCTTACGCACCCAAGTGAACGGTGCAGTAGACGTGGTCGTGGCGCGAATCCGGGATGTGGCGTCGGGCCTTGGCGGCTAGCCGGGTTTCGCGAGAGGAAACAATCACCCTCGCTCCGGCGTATCGTTCACGGAACTGACCCGGCATTTGTTGTGCTCTAGCCACGCACGCAAACGGTGCGGCGCGCCAGTTCATCCAACGACCCGCATAAAGCTGCGGGCACACTGGCTCCGTTAAAACCGGTCTAGCAGGCGCCGCAGGTAGTCCAGCTCCGCATCAGGACGGTTCTGCTCGGCGGAGCGCTCGCGGATGATATCCAGCAACTCGCGTGCGCGCCGGTAAACGTCATCGCCCTGCAGCATCTCTTCGTCTGTGCCGATTTCGCCGTTGGTGCCAGGCTCCCGCCCGAGCGGATCGCGGGCCTGATTGTTGTTCGCCTGACCCTGCGCATCGCCCTGTTGGCCCTGCTCACCTTGTTCTTGGGCCATCATCTCACCCAACTCGCGCATCCCGTCGCGCAACGCCTCAATCGCTTCCGATTGGCTGTCGAGCGCACCGGCGAGGTCATTGTCACGCAGCGCTTCCGCCGCCTCGTCCATGGCGCGCCCGGCGCGGTCGAGCGCATCGCGCGCAGCATCCCCCTCGGGGGTGCCGGCACCGGGCAGGTTATTGCTCTGCCGGTTCAATTCATCGCTGAGCGCGCGCTGGCGATCAGCGAGGGTCTCGGCATCCAATTCTCCGGGACCGCTTTGTTGGCCCTGACCCTGCCCCTGGCCTTGGCCTTGTGCGAACGGGTCGCCCTGGCCCTGACCTTGCCCTTGGCCGGGCTGCTGTCCTTGGCCCTGTCCGGGCTGCTGCCCTGGTTGCTGTCCGGGCTGCTGGCCCTGGTTCTGGCCTGGGTTTTGGCCAAACTGATCCTGCAAGTCGCCAAACGTATCATCGGAGAGCTCTTGCTGATTGCGCAGCGTATCGGCCAAGCCCTCCATCGCTTGTTGACCCGGGCTGTTGCCGCCTTCGCCTTCGGTGACCTGCAGGTTCTCCATCAGCTGCGCCAGACGGTCCATCAACTCCATGGCCTCGTCCATGCGGCCTTCTTCCATCAATTGCTGCAACCGCTCCAACAGCGCCTCAAGCTGGTCGCCCGTAATCTCGCGTTGGTCCTGGTTTTGCGCCTGCTCCTGCTGATCGCCGTTCTGACGCTGTTCTTGGGCGAGCTGGCGCATGTATTCGTTCATCGCCTCGCGCAATTCTTGCATCAACTCAGCGATCTCTTCGTCGGTGGCGCCGTTGCGCATCGCTTCTTCGAGCCGCTCGCGGGCCTCGCGCAACCGCTCAAGCGCCCCCGACAAGTTGCCGTCTTCAATCAGCAGCGCGATGTCCCAGAGCACTTGGGCAATCTCAGCCTGCTGCTCGTCGGTCATCTCGTAGCGGTTGAACAATTCCAGCCGCGTCAGTAGCACGCGCAATTTCAGGTAGGCGGTTTCACTGTCGAACACCGCGTCACCCTGATTGCTGATGGCGCGCAGCACCTGCGCGATCCGGTCCCCGTTAAGCCGGTTCCACAACAGATCGCGGCGCATCTCGATGATCGCATTGGCCAGCGGGTCGAAAAACCGCCGTCCCGGCAAAATCACATGCGAGGGCTCCGACACGCCCATTTGGCCAAGATCGTCTTCGGCGTAGAGTTCAAGCCGCACCGGCAGCATCGCCCAGGGATGCTCGGCCAGGTTCTCAATCAGCACTTCTTCAAATTGGGCCCGGTCCCCCGATATCGTCATCGGCAGGTCCAACACGATCGTGTCGCGCGGCTCTGGGTCAATGGTCAGCCCATAGCGGCGCTCCACCGCGGCCAAATCCAGCGTGATCTCAGCGCGGCCCTGGCGCACGCCATAATCGTCGCTGACGCCGAAGTTCTGCCGCATCTCGCCGCCGAGACCGCGCTCAGGCTCGCCCAAGATCACCACTTCGGGCGGGTTGTCGGCGCTCACCTCAATGGTCCAACTGGCGCCGCCTTCGCCGTCAATGCGGATCGTGCCGGCTTGGGTCACCTCGAAGCTCTGGCTGGCATCTGCCGCGCTCGGGACGTCCTCGGTGCGGCCGGAGACAGTCTCGGTCACCGTCAGATCACCTACATCGCCGTAGAGCCGGAGGGTGACCCGGCTCGCCTGCGGCACCTCGAAGCGGCCCGGCGGGATATCGTTCAAGTAGAGCGAAGGCTTGCCGGTATAGGCAGGCGGCTCAACCCACCCTTCCCAACTGGGACCGGTGGCAATCACCTCACCGGGCAGCGTGGGCGCCAGATCAGCAACGGTGGACACGCGGAAGAAAGAGCCGAAGAGCAGCCCGACTGCGAAGATTAGCAGCGCCACATACCGCAAGGCAAAAGGATCACGCGCGCTCAACTTCAGGTCTGGCTTGGCGGCCTTAGCCTCGGCAGCCTTGCGCGCCATCCGGTCTACATGCGCGTCCCAAACTGCCTGGCTGGCCGCGTCCGCGCTGCCGATCGCTTGCGTGTCCGCCAACGCCGTGATCGGGCGGCCCGGCATCGTGCGGTCGAGCCGGTCAAGCGCTTCGACGGTCTCAGGCCAGGAAAAGCGGCGGATCCCATGCCAAATGGCCCAAACCGCGCCGAGGGCCGCCAGCACCAGCCCGGCCCACGCTACCTCAAGCGGCAGCACATCTTGGGCGCCCAGCATCAGCGCGGCGAGGACGGCGAGTAGTAAGCTCCAAAGCGGCCAGAACGCGCGGATAACCCGCTCAGCGATCATGCCCAAATGGGTCAATCTCAGCGGCCAGCGCAGCTTGAACAAAGTTTGCTTGGAAAGCGCGTTCTTATTCGTCATGACCTCACGCCTTGGACTAAGGCCCGCTTGGACCGCGCTACGACTATACCCATGTGGGAACGATATCGCGATTGATCAATTCGTCAATCGTTGGCCGTGGGCGAATTACAGCGAATTGATCGTCTCGCACCAGCACTTCGGGCACCAGCGGGCGGGTATTGTATTCCGACGCCATCACCGCGCTGTAAGCACCCGCCGAGCGGAACGCGACCAAATCTCCCGACGCAAGCGCCGGCATCGGCCGCGCTACAGCAAAAGTGTCGCCGCTTTCGCAAACCGGCCCGACCACGTCATAAGGTTGGCGCGGCGCACCCAAAGCGGCCGCCACCACCGGCACAATCTCGTGGTAGCTGTCATACATGGCCGGGCGGATCAGATCGTTCATCGCCGCGTCGAGGATCAGAAAATCGCGGCCTTCACCGGTCTTGCGGTAGATCACCTGCGACAGCAACAGCCCCGCATTTCCAGCGATAAACCGCCCCGGTTCGATCTCAATCTCGCAGCCCAAATCCCCCACGGTTTCCTTGATCATATCGCAATAAGCACGCGCATCGGGGGGCGGCTGATTGCTGCGGGTGTAGTCGATCCCGAGACCGCCGCCCAAGTCCAGACGGGTGATGTTGTGGCCATCAGCGCGCAGCGCGTGGGTCAGCTCGGCGACGATCTGGTAGGCGGCGCGGAACGGCGCCAGATCGGTCAATTGGCTGCCGATATGCACGTCGATGCCAACCACCTCGAGCCCAGGCAATCGCGCAGCATCGGCGTAGGCCTCGCGCGCGCGGGCAATGGGAATGCCGAACTTGTTTTCCTTCTTGCCGGTGGCGATCTTGGCGTGGGTCTTGGCGTCGACATCGGGGTTGACGCGGATGGTAACCGGTACCTGCACATCCATCGCACTGGCCACCTCGGACAGCGCGTGCATCTCCGGCTCGCTCTCCAGGTTGATTTGCCGCACCCCTCCCTCCAAGGCGCGCCGCATTTCCGCGGGGGTTTTACCGACGCCGGAGAAGACGATGCGCTCTCCCGGGATCCCGGCGGCTTTGGCGCGGGCATACTCGCCGCCCGAGACCACATCGACCCCAGCGCCCAAACGTCCCAAAAGCGTCAGGATCGCCTGGTTCGAATTCGCTTTCATCGCAAAACAAATGCGGTGGTCCAGCTCGCCCAGACCGTCTGCGAAAAGCTGATACTGGGTCTCAAACGCGCGCGCGGAATAGACATAGACCGGCGTGCCTACCTCTGCAGCGATGCTGGGCAGCGCTACCGCTTCTGCGTGCAGGATACCGTCGTGGTAGGTGAAGGGGTCCATGCCTAATTCCTGAGGGGCGTTGCCAATTGCGGATCGGTGCGCCTTAGCAGAGCGGTCGGGCAGTCAAAAGCCGCAATCGCGCCGCCATCTGGCGTGCCCGCGCTGGCTCCCGTTGCCAGCAAACCGCCCCCTCATAGGCGAGGTGCAGGACCTCTGCGCTTTTTGGTCTGAACGCCGCGAGATCAAACGCGGGGTCGTCGCGGCGGCTTTCTTCCCAATCGATTAGGGCAGGCCCGCCAGGTCCGACCAACACATTGCCCGCATGCAGATCCCCGTGCACTGCGCTCAGCGTGGGTTTGGGAAAGAACCGCGCAAACCGACTGCCGCGTCGATACATCGCTGGATGTACCGGCCGAGCCGGCAACCGCCGCGATAGATTGTGGAACCGCGTGATCACTGGCTTGAACAGTTGCCAATTCGTGGGCGCCCCGCCGGGCAACCAAGGCTCCAGTGTCCAACCGCCAGCGCTCAGCGCGCCAGATCCCAACCGCCGCAACGGTGCCACGCGAAACCCCGCGCGCCGCGCCAGCGCCTTGGCCTGCTCCACCCACCGCAGCGACGCTTCGCTCTCCCGCTGGTAGCGTGCCACCCATGCCGCGCCGTCGATCCGGCACTGCACAAGCCTCGATCGCGCCCCGCCCGTCAAAGGCCGCACGCCATCCAAGGCGCCCCAAGCGGAAAGCTGCGCAAGCTCCTTCTTCTTTTCATAAATACCTCGGAGGGGGTCTGGGGGAGGCAGCGCCTCCCCCCAGTTGGTCGACGCGCATCGCGCGGCGAAACCTTAAGCAAAAACGCGGCTCAGCGCGCCGTCGATGGCTTCTGTTATGGCATCGATATCGTCCGCGGTGGCAATCAGCGGCGGGCTCAGGCACAGCGTGTTGTTAAAGCCGGGCACGGATCGGTTGGTGGCACCGATGATCACGCCTTGCTGCATGCAATCGGCCACCACTGCTTGCACCTGCTTTTCGGGCATCGGCTCTTTGGTGTCGCGGTCGGTGACCAATTCAGCGCCACAGAACAGGCCTTTGCCGCGCACATCGCCGATCACCGCGTGCTTGTCTTGCAGCGCGCGCAGATTGTCCAAAACCCGCTCGCCCATCAGCGCGCAGTTTTCCAACAGATTTTCGTCTTCGATGATGCGCATGTTTTCCAGCGCGGCAGCAGGCCCCGCAGTGCAGCCACCGAAAGTAGAGATATCGCGGAAGTAGCTCATCGGGTCGCTGGCGTCGTCTTTGAACATGTCGAACACGCGTTCGCTGGTCGCGGTGCACGAGATCGCCGCATAGCCCGAGGCCACGCCCTTTGCCATCGTCACAAAATCGGGCTCGACGCCGTAATGCTGATAGCCAAACCACGCCCCGGTCCGGCCGACGCCGCACACCACCTCGTCGATATGCAGCAGGATGTCGTATTTGCGGCAAATCTCGCTGACGCGCTCCCAATAGCCGGGGGGCGGTACGATAACGCCGCCGCCGGCGGTTACGGGCTCAAGACACAGCGCTCCCACGCTGTCGGGGCCCTCGCGCAGGATTACTTCCTCGATCGCGTCCGCGGCGCGCTGGCCATAGGCCTCGCCGCTCAAATCCCATTGCGCGCGGTATTCCAAACAATGGGGCACCGAAACAAAGCCGTCGGGGAAGGGCCCGTAAAGCGCGCCGCGCTCTGCCTGGCCGCCCGCACCGAGGCAAGCGATGGTGGTGCCGTGGTAATCGCGCTCGCGGTAGAGGATCTTCCATTTCTTGCCGCCGTGATGGCGATGGGCGATCTGGCGCACCATTTTGAAGGCCTTCTCATTGGCCTCCGAGCCGGAATTCGAGTAATACACGCGGCTAAGCCCGGGCATCTTTTCGAGCAGGCGTTCAGCAAAAAGCGCGCCGGGCACCGAGCCGAGCGCGCCGCCGAAAAAGTTCATCTTCACCAGCTGGTCGCGGATCGCATCGGCGATCTCAACCCGGCCATAGCCCACATTCACGGTCCAGACGCCGCCCGATACCGCGTCGATATGCTCGCGCCCCAACGCATCCCAAAGCCGCAGGCCTTTGCCTTCGACGATCACGCGCGGATCGATGGTCTCAAACTGCTTGTGCTGCATGAGGTGGTGCCACACATGGGCCCGGTCCGCCTCGATCACATGGCTCAGATCGTTTTGCGTCAGCGTCAGATTCATTCTCGGTCCCTCGCGTCCTGGGTTGCGCCAATCCGGCCTCGCATGGCCTTTTCTGGCACGCATGCGCTAGCGGGCATAGTGCCGTGGCTGAGCCTACGCGACAATCCCGCAAAATCCACGGCCTCGCGGCAATTTGGCGCCCGCTCCCTCACGCCGTAAGGCTCGGGTCCGGCCTGCGCCGCACACCGGCCAGGATCGCCAGCATCACCGCCAGGTTTAACAGGTTCCAGCCGATGCCGTTGATGAATGCCAAGTAGTAGCTGCCGGTTTGGTCGTAGATCCAGCCCGCGACCCAGCCGCCAAACGCCATCCCGACAATGGTCGCGACAATAACGATGCCTACCCGGGTTCCGGCCTCTGCTGCGGGCAGGTATTCGCGCACGATCACGGCGTAGCTGGGGACGATGCCGCCTTGGGAAAGGCCGAAGGCAAGGCTCACCGCGTAAAGCCCGGTCATGCCGGTCGATGGCAGGTAGAGCGCCAGGGCCAAAGCCTGCAGCACCGAGCCGATCATCACGGTTTTCACCCCGCCGAACCGGTCGGCGAGAAAGCCCGAAGCGAACCGCGAGACAACGCCGCCTACCAGCATCAGCGACAGCATTTCGGCGCCGACTACTTCGCCAAAGCCCAAATCGACGCAAAGCGCCACGATATGCACCTGGGGCATCGACATGGCCATGCAGCAGGCCAAACCGGCCACCAGCAACAACGCTTGCATCACCCGGGGCGATAGGCCGCCGCTTTCGCGATTGGCGCGGGCCAAGCTGTCGGCTTGCGTTTTCGCGGTGTCAGGCAAGCGCTGCCGCAGCCCCATCGCGCCGGGGACC
>JBCDGW010000014.1:0-51539 GCA_038750765.1 Pseudomonadota bacterium
CACCCGATGGTGACATCGGCGCTCTGCGCCACGTGCTGGGCGATCATCTTCTCGTAGTCCATCTTGTAAATGTGGTCTCCGGCCAGGACCACGATGTAATCGACCTCATAACTGTCGATGATATCGATGTTTTGACGTACCGCATCGGCCGTGCCAGCGTACCAGCTATCCTCTTGGATCCGCTGCGACGCGGGCAGGATATCGAGGTATTCGTTGCGCTCAGCGCGGAAAAAGCTCCACCCCCGCTGACAATGGCGGATCAGCGAGTGCGCCTTGTACTGCGTCGCGATGGCCATCTTGCGGATGCCTGAATTGAGCGCGTTGGACAGCGCGAAATCGACGATCCGCACCTTGCCGCCTAAAAAAACCGCCGGTTTTGCGCGCTTATCGGTCAACTCTTTGAGCCGCGATCCCCTGCCTCCCGCCAGTACAAACGCCATCGCGCGATTTGAGAGCCGCGTGTTATAGTTATCTTTCATTGGGGCACCTCTAGCTTTCCAGGAAGACAAGGGTCGATAGCGGCGGCAATGTCACCACCGCTGAATGGCTTTGGCCGTGCCAGGTGATTTCTTCAGCCGTGACACCGCCAAAATTGCCCCGGTTGCTGCCGCCATAGACATGGGAATCGGTGTTGAGCACCTCACGCCAATGCCCGCCCGCGGGCAGACCGATGCGGTAGCCGTGCCGCTCCACCGGGGTCAGGTTGACAACAACAGCGACGCGTTTGTCACCCGGGCCGCCTATCCGGAGATAGCTGAGCACCGAGTTTTCCGTATCGCCGCCCTCAATCCACTGAAATCCCTCAGCTTCCGTATCGCGGCGGTACAGCGCAGGCGTTGCCCGCATCAGATGGTTAAGGTCGCGCACCAAGATCTGTATCCCGCGATGGGCGGGCTCATTCGCCAGATGCCAATCGAGCGAGACATCGTGGTTCCACTCGCGCCATTGGGCAAACTCACAGCCCATGAACAACAGCTTCTTGCCGGGATGGGTCCACATAAACCCGTAATAGGCGCGCAGATTGGCGAACTTTTCCGACGGCTCGCCAGGCATTTTCGCCAGCATGCTGCCCTTGCCATGCACCACTTCGTCATGGCTGATCGGCAGCACGTAGTTTTCCGAAAACGCGTAATCGAGGCCGAACGTCATCTGGTGGTGATGATGGCGGCGATGCACCGGGTCACGGCTCATGTAATCGAGCGTGTCGTTCATCCAGCCCATATTCCACTTATATCCAAAGCCAAGCCCGCCCTTATCCACGGGGCGCGAGACACCGTCATAGGCAGTCGATTCCTCGGCGATGGTCATGATCCCGTCGACCTCGCCGTAGACCAGCGTGTTCATCGCCTGCAAAAAAGCGATCGCCTCTAGGTTTTCGCGCCCGCCATGCACGTTGGGCACCCATTCGCCGTCGGCGCGGCTGTAATCACGATAAAGCATCGAGGCCACAGCATCGACGCGCAGCGCATCGACATGGTATTCCTCAAACCAATAAAGCGCGTTTGAAATCAGATAATTGGCAACCTCGCGGCGGCCGAAATTGTAAATCAGCGTGTTCCAGTCTTTATGAAATCCTTCCTTCGGGTCGGCGTGTTCGTAGAGCGCCGTGCCGTCGAACTGCGCCAGCCCATGGGCATCAGCGGGGAAATGCGCGGGCACCCAATCGAGGATAACGCCCAGCCCCTTGCGGTGGGCGGCGTCGACCAGCGCGCGGAACTCTTGCGGGGTGCCATGGCGGATGGTGGGGGCGTAAAGCCCGATAGGCTGATACCCCCATGAGCCGTCAAAGGGGTGTTCGCTGATCGGCAGAAACTCCAGATGGGTAAAGCCCATCCACGCCGCGTAATCCACCAGCGCGTCGGCGAGTTCGAGATAGCTGAGCGGGCGCGCCCCATCATCGGCCCGTCGCCATGAGCCGAGATGCACCTCATAAACCGTGATCGGTCGGTCGATCTGATGAAACCCTGCGCGCGCCTCCATCCAGGCATCGTCTTGCCACCCGGGATCTTCCAGGCGCCGCACCACCGACGCGGTAGCGGGCGGATGTTCCGAACCAAACCCCACCGGGTCGGCCTTGTTCGGCAGGCTGCCGCCATCAGCACCGCGCAAGTCGTATTTGTAGACCACGCCCTCATTGAGGCCAGGGATAAAGATCTCCCAGATGCCCGAGGCGCCGCGCCGCCGCATCGAGTGCCGCCGCCGATCCCAAAAGTTAAAGTCACCGACTACCGAGACCTGCGCCGCATTGGGCGCCCACAGGGCAAAATGCACCCCTTCAGCGCCTTCATGGGCGATAAAATGGGCCCCCAGCCGGTGCCACAGCCGCCGATGGGTGCCCTCGCCGATCAGATACTCGTCCATCTCGCCCAGCACGGGCCCGTAGCGATAGGGGTCGTCCACCACCCAGCGGGCCTCGGCATTGGCGCAGTCGAGGCTGTAGGGGGCGTGCTCGGGCAGTTCAGCCACAAATACACCGTCAGCACCGGCCACCGGGTCACAGGGGTAGCGCGCCTCGCCCACCTGCGCAGTCACCTCGTCGGCACCAGGCACGAAGGCGGTCAGACACCAGACGCCGCCGCGCTGGTGCAAACCCAGCACCGCAAACGGATCGGCGCACGTTCCTTCAACGATGGAGTGGAGCTTGTCTTTGTCGTATCGGTCCAGTTGGACCATCGCGTTGTTCCCGACTTAGGTCACAGGCGCGGCGTCCCAAATCTCGGTCATGTAGCCCGTGATCGAGCGGTCCGACGAAAAGTAGCTAACCCTTGCGGTATTGCGCGCCGCCATTGCCAGCCAGTTCCGCGGATTACGCCAAGCAGCGTCAACCGCACCCTGAGCTTGATGATAGGCGTCAAAGTCCGATGCGACCAGAAAATAGTCATGGTTCCAGATCCGGTCGAGGATCCCGTGATACCGCGTCGGGTCTCCGGGAGAGAACCGGCCCTCCGCGATGAGCTGCAGGATCTCGGGCAAGATCGGGCTCTTTTCAATCGCCAGCCGCGCGTGATCGGCAAAGCGGCGCCGCGCCACCACCTGCTCCGCATCCATCCCGAACAGGAAGAAATTCTCCGCCCCCACCCGCTCGCGGATCTCCACGTTAGCGCCGTCGAGCGTGCCGATGGTTAGCGCGCCGTTGAGCGCAAACTTCATGTTGCCGGTGCCCGACGCTTCCTTGCCAGCGGTCGAGATTTGCTCTGACAGGTCCGCTGCCGGGATCAGCCGCTCGGCCATCGAGACGTTGTAATTGGCCGGATAGATCACCTTCAGCCGCCCCTTAACCAGCGGATCTTCGTTGATCACCCGGGCCACGTCATTGATGAAATGGATGATCTCCTTGGCCACGGCATAGCCGGGCGCCGACTTGCCGCCGAAGATCTTGACCCGCGGCACCCAATCGGCACCGGGGTCTTCGCGCATGCGGTGCCACAGACCGACGGTCTGCAAAATGTTGAGAAGCTGCCGCTTATATTCGTGGATGCGTTTGATCTGCACATCGAAAATCGCATCCGGATCAACGAGCACGCCCACCTCATCGCGGATCCAGTTGGACAGATCGCGCTTATTGGCGGCTTTGGCAGCACCGAAGGCATCGAGGAACGCCGGATCATCGGTCTGCGCGTCGATAGCCTCGATGCGCGGCAGATCCGCCTCCCAGCCGGGGCCCACACTCTCCGTGACCAGGTCGGCCAAGCGCGGATTGGCCAATTTCAGCCAGCGCCGCGGCGTCACCCCGTTGGTTTGGTTGATGATTTTCTCAGGATGGAGCCGGTGCAGCTCGGCGAAAAGCGTCTCCCGCACCAGCCCGGTATGAAGCGCAGACACCCCGTTAACGCGATTGGCCATCACAAACGCCAACGGCCCCATATGCACTTCGTGGTTCTGCACGATGGCCACCGATTTGGCACGCGTCGGGTGCGCCGCCCGGTGGCGGGCATCGATCCGCTCAATTAGATCCATGTGCTGCGGCAGCACCGTGCCCATCAGCCAGGTGGACCACCGCTCCAGCGCTTCGGGCATCAACGTGTGGTTGGTGTAATTCAGCGTCGCGGCTGCGGTATCGGCGGCTTCCTCAAAGCCCAGCCCGCGCAGCATCAACAGGCGGATAAGTTCCGGCCCGGCAATCGCTGGATGGGTGTCGTTGAGCTGGATCGCGATATGCTTAGGCAGGTCGCGCACATCCGACCACGACTTAAAGTAACGCTTCAAGATATCCTGCAAAGCAGCTGAAGTCATGAAGTATTCTTGCTTCAGCCGAAGCTCTTTACCGGCATGGGTGGTGTCGTCGGGATAGAGCACGCGAGAGATGGTGCGCGCGAGGGCCTCGGGCTCAGCCGCGGCGGTGAAATCGCCCGCATTGAACCGATTGAGGTCAAACAGCGTCGTCGGCTGCGCCCCCCAAAGCCGCAAGGTATTGGCCCAGGCACCACCCCAACCCACGATAGGCATATCGTACGCAGTGGCCATAACCGACTCAGCAGGGCGCCAGTGATCGCCGTCGACCTCCCCCTTGAAGCCGATCTCATAGGCAATTTCGGGGCGCTCAAATTCCCAGGGATGCTTCTGCTTCAGCCAATCCTCGGGCGTCTCCACCTGCTGCCCGCCCTCAAACCGTTGGCGGAACAAGCCGTGCTCATAACGGATGCCGTAGCCGAATGCCGGGATTTGCAGCGTCGCCATCGATTCCATAAAGCACGCCGCGAGGCGCCCCAGCCCGCCATTGCCAAGCGCGGCGTCGGGCTCATCAGCAACCAAGCTGGCG
Source organism: Pseudomonadota bacterium (assembly GCA_038750765.1). GTDB lineage: Bacteria > Pseudomonadota > Alphaproteobacteria > Rhodobacterales > Rhodobacteraceae > Psychromarinibacter. The sequence goes on from JBCDGW010000014.1 coordinate 4,760, forward strand.
AAGTCGGGCGCGATCCCCTCCAGCGCCTGGGCGGCCAAATCGCGCAGGCCCAGATTGGTGGCCGCATCGTCGAGCAAACGCCCGATCAGAAACTCCAACGACAGGTAGTAGACCCGCTTGGCACCGCTGGCCTGCGCCCGCTGTGACGAGGCGAACCACGGCTCGACGATCCGGTCGCGCAGCGCATAGGACAACGCCATACGCCAATCGTACAAGCTGGCGCTATCGGCCTGTTTTCCCAAGGTAAAGGTGAGATGGCGCAACACTGCGCCGCGCAAATCCTGTGCGGTCATCCCGTCGAGCGGCATCGTTTTTCCTTCGCTATTCCGCGTCTTGGCTACCGGATGAGCGATAAACCAGTGACGCAGCAGGTCAACAGTGGATGCGTGGCCCGGAAACAGTGCGCCACGCGTCGGGCCATGGTTTCGACCCCGTCAGCATTGCCCGCGCCTAGCGCCCCTCGTAATTGGGCGCGCGCTTTTCCATGAACGCCAGCACACCTTCTTGGAAGTCGCGGGTCTTGCCGCATTCGCCTTGCAACCGCGCCTCCAGGGTCAATTGATCGTCCAGCGAATTGCCGAAGCTGTCGCGCAGGGCGCGTTTGAGGTTGGTATAGGCCACGGTGGGGCCTTGGGCCAGCTTCAGCGCGCGGGCGCGCCAATGGGCCTCGAACTCGGCAGCGGGCACAGCCTCCCAGATCATCCCCCAATCGGCGGCCTGGGCAGCGGAAATCGGCTCGGCAAAGAGCGCGGCACCCATTGCCTTGGCAAAACCCATCTGCCGCGGCAGCCAATAGGTGCCGCCCGCGTCGGGCATCAGGCCGATCCGGGTGAATGCCTGCAAAAACCGCGCCTCCTCAGAGGCAATGACCACGTCAGCGGCCAGCGCTAGGTTCGCCCCCGCCCCCGCAGCGGTGCCGTTGACAGCGGCGATGGTGGGGATGCGGCTGTCGAAAATGGCGCGTAACAGCGGCTCATATTCATCGCGCAGCGTGCGCTCCAGATCGACATTGGCGGCGTTGACACGATCGCCCAAGTCTTGGCCTGAGCAAAACGCCTTGCCAGAACCGGTAATCACTAGGACGCGGGCGCTGTCTTCAGCGGCTTTGACTGCATGCAACAACTCAGCCCGCATCTGCGTGTTGAGCGCGTTCATCACGTCGGGGCGCTGCAGCGTCAGCACAGCCACATCGTCAGCAGTGCTCAGCTCAATCGTGTCGTAGTTCATCGAATTCCCTCCAGGCGCAGGCCACGCCGTCGATGTGCCCGACAATAGCTGCCCGCGCGCGAAGCGAAAGCCCGACGCGCCGTTACTCTTTCAGAATTTCGCGTAGCCGCGCGGTCTCGTCCTCTGTCAGTGCTTCCGGCGGTGCGGCCACGGCGCGGCGCCGCAGATAGAACCCGCCGATACCCAGCGCTGTCAGCAGCATCACCGGCCCCGCAACCCACAGGATCAGGTTGGCCCCGGTCGCACGCGGGTTGAGCAGCACGTACTCACCATAGCGCGCCACAATAAAATCGAGCACCGCGGCGTCGCTGTCACCCGCCACCAAACGCGCGCGCACCAACAGGCGCAGATCGCGCGCGATGCGGGCATCGGAGGCATCGATCGATTCGTTTTGGCAGACGAGGCAGCGCAGTTCCTTCGACAGCGCCCGCGCCCGCGCTTCGAGGGCCGGGTCGTCTAGGATTTCGTCGGGCTGTAACGCGGCAAGCGGTGTGGCTACGAGAAGGCAGGCGAGAAGCGCTGCGCTCCAACGCCGGGCTGCGCCAATCGTCATTCCGCCGGCACTGGCTCGGGACCAGCCCCTTTGTCGCGCCGCGCGCCCGCCGCCACCCGATAACGCCGGTCCGTCAGCGACAGCGCCCCGCCGAGCGACATGATGATCGCACCCGCCCAGATCCAATTGGCGAACGGCTTGATGTAGGTGCGCACCGTCCAGCCGCCATTGGCCTGGGCGTCGCCGATCACCACGTAGACGTCGCGGAAAACACCATTATCGATGGCAGCCTCGGTCGTGGGCATGCGCGCCACCGGATAGATGCGTTTCTCGGGCCGTAGTTCGGAGATCACCCGGCCACCGCGCTCTACCGTGATCGTGGCAACGGTGGCGTTAAAGTTGGGGCCCGGCACCCGATCGACCGCTTCAAGCGTGAGGGTAAAGCCCGCCACGTCGAACTCTTCGCCGATCTGGGCCACGCGAATATCCTCATGCTGCCAAGCAACCAGCGTGGCGACGCCGAAGATGGTGATGCCCAGCCCGGTATGAGCGACGATCTTGCCCCAATCGCCGCGCGGGACCCGGCTTAGCCGCCGCAGCCGCGTCATCCACGGCCCGCGCCCGGTGCGCCCCATGAGATCGACGGCGGTGCCGCCCAGCAGCCACACGAACAGTATCATGCCGAGCGGCGCGATGATCGAAATGCCGGTTTGGATTGTCCAGGTCAGCGCGCCCGCCGCCAGCGCGAGCGCAAACACGCCCCAGAGCCGCGTGACAATCCGGTCCATCTTGGCGCGCTTCCAGGGTAAGAGCGCGCCGACGGGCAAGATAATCGAGAGCGCGACGAAGAAGGGCGTGAAGGCCGCGTCGAAAAACGGCGGCCCGACCGAAAGCTTGCGGTCAAAAAACATCTCGGCGATGAGCGGCCACAGGGTGCCGATGAACACCACGAAGCAGGACACTGCCAGTAGGATGTTATTCATCACCAGCGCGGCTTCGCGGCTGATTGTGGAGAACACGCCCTTGGCCTCTAAGGTGCTGGCGCGGAAGGCATAAAGGGTGAGCGCGCCGCCGGTGAAAACCGCCATGATCAGCAGGATGAACACCCCGCGTTCGGGGTCGTTGGCGAAGGCGTGCACCGATGTCAGCAGACCGGAGCGCACGATAAAGGTGCCGATCAGCGAGAAGCTAAACGCCAGGATCGCCAGCAGCACCGTCCAAGATTTGAGCGCCTCGCGTTTTTCCACCACGATTGCCGAGTGCAGCAGCGCCGCCGAGATAAGCCAGGGCATGAACGAGGCGTTTTCAACCGGGTCCCAAAACCAAAACCCGCCCCAGCCAAGCTCATAGTAAGCCCACCACGAGCCAAGCGCGATGCCGATGGTTAGAAATAGCCAGGCGGCCAGCGTCCACGGGCGCACCCACCGGCCCCAGGCCGCATCGACGCGCCCCTCGATCAACGCGGCGACCGCGAACGAGAACGCCATAGAGAGGCCGACATAGCCGAGATAGAGAAAGGGCGGGTGGAAGGCGAGGCCCGGGTCTTGCAATAGAGGGTTGAGGTCGCGCCCGTTCATCGGCGGAATATCAGCGCGGGTGAACGGGTTCGATGTCAGCAGCATGAACGCGTAAAACGACACCGAAACAGAGGCTTGCACCGCCAGCACGCGGGCACGAAGTGTCTCGGGTAAGGCTTGGCCAAACCACGCGGCGCAGGCGCCAAAGAGCGTGAGGATCAACACCCACAGAAGCAGCGAGCCCTCGTGATTGCCCCACACGCCCGACACTTTGTAGAGCATCGGCTTGTCGGTGTGGGAGTTCTCCACCACCAGGGTCAGTGAGAAATCCGAGGTGACGAACGCGTAGGTCAGCGCGGCGAAGGAGAACGCCACCAGGACGAATTGCGCCGAGGCGGCGGGCTCGGCCATCGCCATCCAACCGCGCCACCCGGCCTGCGCGCCGATCAACGGCACAATTGTCTGCACCACCGCGATGGCGGCCGCCAATATCAGCGCAAAATGGCCTAGCTCTACGATCATGGAGGTAAAGTAGGTCATGGCACCGGCGCTGCCAATTCTGGAACGAGTCTAAATTGGGAATTTTTGACGCATGTTCGCGACGTTGCGGCGGTGACAGACGTAGGGTGCCACCTCACAAACGGATGATGGCCCACTCTACGGTCGGGGCTGTGCCAGTGTTTTGACCGCGTGCCCGTGAAGTGGCGCCACTGGTGCCTAAAGCGGCGCAGCTGTCGCCCGTTCCGATGGCGGGCAATCACCGGCGACTGCGCCCGGCGGCATCTAAGGCTGACATGTCACCCGCATTTTAATGAGATGTCATGGAAATCATGTGTATGGGCCCCGCGTCAGACGACCCGGGCGCTCATCCAGAGGAAGTACCCTGGCGGATGAAGTGCCCTGGGCCGCGACCACGCATTGATACACGCGCCCGCCGAGCGTGACATGTCATACGAATTTTTATGACCTGCCGTCGAGGTCAACGTGGCCTGTTACGGGTGTTCTTGTTTAGAGGCGCAAGGGCATCTGATTTAAAGGTACACGGGACATCTGGGGATGGTTGCCGTGACACCCGGCGCGCTCACGGCCTGCCGTTTCAACAAAATCAATATGACATGTCATATAGATGCGACTGACGTTGAACGTCGGAGCGAGAGCCTAGACCGTGAGATATAGATGACATGTCATACAAATACGGCCGAACAAGGACGCGGGAGCGAGAGCTAAGATTGTCGGCTACAACGCCAATCCCCCCGCCAGGATATACGCCAGACCGGCGGTAATCAGCGCCCCCATCACCAAACGCAGCAGCCATTTGAGCGATTCCTCAATGCCGCTTAGCCGGTCTTCCACATTAAGCCGATGCACCTCGTCCACGGCATTGCGCAGTTCCAGGCTCTGCAGGCGTTTTTCGACGCTTCGGCGCCATTCCTCGGTCATTGCTCACGCCTCCATGCGTCCAGCGCTGGATTGGGCGCGTCCGGCGCCAAGCCTTCGCTTGACACAACACCATCCTGTTCTGCTGGCGCGGGCACACCAGCGCCCGATTGCAGTGCCGTCAACGCCGAGAGATTGCGCTTTACAACCGGCGCCCGCGCTAAGGTTTCTGCGATAGAGCGCTGAAATTCCTGCGATTTACTCTGATGCCGCGCGCCAAAATAGAAGCTCACTACTGCGCCCAACAGCCACCATAGCGGCTCGGGGACCAGCGCGATGCCCTGCATCCGGGCAGCGAACCAAATCGGGTCAATCATCGCCGCAACGAACAAACCGAGCGTCCCAAGCGCCAAAGCGGGCCGCGGCACCCGGTTCATCGCGTCCATAAACCGGTCAAACAACCCCCGCCGCGGCACCACAAACTCGGCTGCGAATTGCTCCAGCGTCGCGGTGCGCATATCGAGTTCGCGCGTGCCCGCGGCCTCGGCGTTTTCGCGAAACACCTCCGCGGTCTCCTTGACCACGTTGCGGCCGCTTCCAAACAGCAGCCCGAACAGCGCTTCGATCAGCCCCATGCTGCCACCCGTGCGCGGTGGGCCGCGTCATCGAGATGGAAGCGCGGCGCGATGAACTCTTCCGCCCGCCGGATCCAACCGCCCTTGCCGCCATCGGCGCGGCGGGCGAATTTGCGGCTCGCAGGGCGGCGATCTGCCAGCGCGTAATAGTAATTGCGCCGCGCGATCCCGTAGGCGTCGGCAAAATACGCGGGCGCAGCGGCCTCCCCGGCTTGCGCGGCGGCAATCGTAAGCGGCCCAAGAACGCCGTCGACGGCCAAATCATGGCCCATCGCGCGCAACACCCGCTGCAAAATCCGCACCGCGTTCGCGCCCGAATTGACGTACATATCAAACACCGAGGCTTGGATGCTCTCGGGGAGGTGGCCGAGGCCGGGGCGATGAAAGTAGTGCTGCACGAAGATGTCGAGCGCATGTTCGCGGCGCAATCCGCGCAGGTCGGCAATATCGCTGTCGCCGTCGCCATCCACATCGACGCCCAGGCTACGCAACGTGCGCAGCGTGACACCGTATTTCGTCGGCCCGCCGGGATCGTCGGGATCATGCACGAAGCCGCCTTCGCGCGTGACAATTTCGTCCGCAATCGTTTCGACTGAAATCATTGACCTGCCCCACCAAAGGTAAACACAGGCGGCAATTTCAGTAAAATTCGTTAAGGAAGCGGCACCTAACCGTTCGGTTCTTGGTAAACGCCCTGTTCTTTCAGCGCGTCCACGACCTCTTTGGGCATGTAGGTCTCGTCATGACGGGCAAGGATCTCGGAGGCCTGAAACACGCCGCCGATAAAGCGGCCCTGCCCCACCATGCCCTGCCCCTCTTCGAACAGGTCTGGCAGCACACCGGTATAGCTTACCGGGATCGACGCGCCGCCATCGGTCACGTTAAACGTCACGGTCTCGCCCATACCGCGCACCAGCGAGCCCTCTTCCACCAGCCCGCCCAGGCGAAACACCTCGCTCGGGTCGGGCGGCGCCTCGACAATCTGACTGGGCGCGCGGAAGAAGTTGATCCCGTCGCGCATCGCATAACCGATCAGAAGGGTGGCCGCGAAAAGCGCCACCGAGGTGATCACGAGCACTTGGATGCGCCGTTGTTTCTTGAGCGATTTCAATCCAGCCATGGCGGTGAGCTAGGTCACGGGAAGACGGGTGCGAGGGTCAGCCCTTCAGTTTCTGGGATGCCCAGCATCAGATTTGCGTTCTGTAGCGCCTGACCCGACGACCCCTTGGTGAGGTTGTCGAGCACCGCCACCACGATGGTGCGCTTATCGGCGCGGTCGGCCACCACCCCGATATGACAGAAATTCGATCCGCGCACGTCCTTCATCGCTGGGGTGGCGCCAAGAGGCAAAACTTGGATGAACGGCTCATCGCAATAGGCCTGGGCCAGCGCATCATACACAGCGTCGGCCTCGCCCTTGAGGTAACACGTCACCATGATACCGCGGCTGGCGGGCAAAAGATGCGGCATCAGCGTCACTTCGACAGGGCGGCCGGCCACCGCGCTCAATTCTTGATCGAACTCACCCAGATGCCGGTGGGTGCCCCCGGTGGAGTAGCAGGTGACGTTTTCATACCCTTCCGCCATCAACAGCATCTCTTTGGGTGAGCGCCCCGCGCCCGACATCGCCGCTTTGAGGTCGACGATAATCTCGTCGAGGTCGATCACCCCGGCAGCGACCAGCGGGCGCAGCGCGTATTGCCCGGTTGCTGCATTGCACCCGGTTCCGGCCACGAACCGCGCCTTGGCGATTGCGTCGCGGTAAAACTCGGTCAGGCCGTAAACCGCCTCGCGCTGAAGCTCAGGCGCCACATGGGGCTTGCCGTACCACCGGGCATAGGCCTCGGCATCGCGCAGCCGGAAATCCGCCGAGAGATCAATGATCCGCACATCGCGCGGCAGGGCCTGGATCACCGGCTGCGAGGTGCCGTGCGGCAGCGCGCAAAACACCAGATCCACGGCGGTGAGATCAATGTCTTCGATGCGCTGCAAACCGGGCAGATCCAAATGCCGGAACTGCGCGAACACATCCGACATCGCCATACCAGCCTTGCGGTCGGCAGAAAGCGCGGCAATCTCAATTTGCGGGTGGGTCGAGATCAGGCGGACAAGCTCGGCCCCGGTATACCCCGATGCGCCGAGCACTGCAGCTTTGTAAGTCATATCAATTCCTTGCGACGTTTTGACGAGAGCGGAGGGCGGCCTCAGGCGGCCGAGAACGCAATACGTCGTCGCAAGAACCGGGTCGCCTGGTCGGATACGCGGTTTGGATCTCCGGTGGTCAAAAACATCGATTGCCCTGCCTCTCCCCGCATATGCGGGTGACGCTGCAGATAATCGGCTAGGCTGCGCGCCACAAGCGCCGGTTGGCTGAAAACCCGCACTTCAGGCCCCAAAGCGGCGCGAAAGACATCCTCCACCAGCGGGTAATGGGTGCATCCGAGGACGGCGGCATCCGGGTCGGGCATCTTGCGCACCAAGGCGTCCACGTGAGAGCGGACAAGCGCCTCAGCCAGGATCATATCACCTTCTTCGATCGCATCCACGACGCCGCCACAGGATTGCGCCTCGACATCGACCCCGATCGCGCGAAATGCCAGTTCCCGCTGAAAGGCGCGGCTGCGCACGGTGGCCGGGGTGGCAAACAACGCCACATGCTGCACCCCCACTTGGCGCGGCGGCGAGTTATCGCCCCATTGCCGCTCAGTCAGCGCCTCGATCAGCGGCACGAAAACCCCCAAGACGCGCTTACCCTTTGGCACCCAAGTCTCTTGCATCCGTCTGAGCGCGGCTGCGCTGGCGGTGTTGCAGGCCAAAACCACCAGATCGCACCCCGCCTCAAACAACCGCGCGCAGCCTGTCGTAGTGAGGGTATAGATATCGTCAGGGTCGCGCACGCCGTAGGGGGTATGGGCATTGTCGCCCAGATAAACCACGTCGAGGTCAGGGATTTCGGCGTTGATCGCCTTAAGCACGGTCAGCCCGCCAAGGCCTGAATCAAAGATACCGACTGCCATGCCGCCCTCGCGCGCTGCCTTCGCGTCACGCCCGATATTTTTCCTCAAACTCAAAGCCGTAAGCGATGGATTTCAACGGGCTTGGGCTGAGGGCATACGTCTTCGCGCGCAGAAAATCCATCATCGATTTGGGATCGGCGCGATGTTGGTCCAACTCGGCGCGGGGTATCGGTTTCCCGACGGCAATTTCCACCGGTTCGTCCACCCGCATGCGGAATTCATTGATCAAAAGCGCCATGCGCAGGGTGAAATGGAGGTGGCTGGCAATCTGGAACAGGCGCGAGTTGTGGCCTGGAAAGTAAACCGGCACCACTGTGGCATCCGATTTCGCCACCATCTTAGCGGTGAACGTGCGCCATGCGGGATCCATCGGGCGGCTAAAGGGTTTCGGCGCCGTGGCCACCGTACCGCCTGGAAAAATCCCGATCGCGCCGCCGCCGCCCAGATAATCGAGCGCCCCCCGCCGTGTCGCCACGTTTTGACGCAACGCGGCTTGGGTTTCATCGAAGGAAATCGGCAGGACAACGCGATTGAGCTCTTCGGCTTTGCGAAAGATGCGGTGCGCGATGATGCGGAAATCGCCGCGAACAAGGCTGAGGATATGGCCCATCATCAACCCGTCGAGGATGCCGTAGGGGTGGTTTGCAATCATGATGAGCTGGCCCGACGCGGGAATATCGCTTAATGAACCGGAGGTGACCTTGAGGCTCAGGCCGTACCGCTCGACCATGACTTGCCAAAAGTCCCGTCCCGCGCTCACCTCGTGCTGGTAGCCGCTGGCCCGTTTGATCAAGCGGTTACGCCCGGTTGCGGCCTCAAGCACCCGGATCACGGCCCGACCGCTGCGGGTTTTGGCCGAACTTGAATAGCTGATGTCGCGCGCGATGTGGCCGTCATTCACCTTGCTCAATCTCCTTGCTTTCGGGGCCGCTCACCAAGGCGTAATGGCCCGCAGCCCGCAAGCGCCGACAGGGTCATCGTCGGCGCAAACCCGCAATGCCGCCCGAGCACGGTGCCCCTGCGTGCAACACGGTTACAAAGAAAGTGTGACATTTCCTGTGCGCATCAGGGCTTTTGACCCTATATTGCGCAGGTTTTCAGCCGATGTGGTAAAAGGCGTCGCCGGCAATGGCGCGATATCGCCTGCGCCGAGGCGGCCCATGCGCAAAGCAAGGTGAGCAGGATGGATTGGGATAAGTTGCGAATTTTTCATGCGGTGGCTGATGCAGGCAGCCTCACTCATGCGGGCGAAGCGCTGCATTTAAGCCAATCGGCGGTGTCGCGGCAGATCCGGGCACTAGAGGAGAGCCTTAACGCCACGCTATTCCATCGCCACGCGCGCGGTCTGATCCTTACCGAGCAGGGCGAGTTGTTGTTTGATGCCACCTCGACGATGATCCGCCGCCTCGATACCGCCGAGGCGCGAATCCGCGACAGCAAAGAGGAGGTGTTCGGCGTCCTTCGGGTGACGACGACCATCGGCTTTGGCTCATTATGGCTGGCGCCGCGCCTGCCCGCACTCTACGCCAAATACCCCGATCTCAAGATCGACCTGATGCTCGAAGAACGGGTGCTTGATCTACCCATGCGCGAAGCCGATGTGGCGATCCGGATGAAAGAGCCCAGCCAAGCCGACCTGATCCGGCGCCGCCTTATGAACATTCGGATGCGGCTTTACGCGTCCCCTCAGTACCTTAGCGAGGCCGGAACGCCGCAGGACATCGCCGAAATATCGAACCACCGGCTGATCGCGCAAAGCCCCGCTTCGGCGCAGGTGAGCGCGGGGGCGTCGCTGGTTCAGGAGTTGATGGCGTTCAATGTCCGCTCGATGTTGACAGTCAATAACTATTTCGGGGTTTTGCAGAGTGTGCTGAACAATCTCGGTATCGGCGTCCTACCGGATTACCTATTGGAAGACTTCCCCGACATGGTGCGCGTGCTGCCGAATGTGGAGTCCAACGAGGTGCCCGTGTTCTTGGCCTACCCCGAAGAGCTCCGCAATTCCAAGCGGATAGCGGTTTTTCGTGAGTTCGTTACCGAAGAGATCATCGCTTACCGAAAACGCAAGTCCGTCGAGAGCGCCGCGTAAGCCTGTGGCACTTATGCATCTGATGCAGATCGGTTGCGCGCTTCGATTTGGAAAACAATCTTGAATCGCCGTCAGCTGAGGCATACTTGGATCACGAGGACGCAAGAGGCACATTGCGGCAGCTTGCTCTTCACCTCCCTGTTGGACTGGGCCGGGCCAATCGCCCGGCCACTTTTTTAGCGGATGCGCGTTCTGGCGCGCTGACCGGTGGCGGCATTACATCGGATCATCTAGTCCCTCGTGGGGCTGTCAGGCACCCAGGGCGAAACACACGCTTAAGTTGATTTGCCCTGTCTAAGCCGCCGAGCACGCTGTTACCCAGAGCCGGAACAGCGAGCTAACACGGCGCTGTTGGCGTAGCGGATATCTCTTGTGCGCGTCCCTGGCGAAGTTTGCCGCACGCGCAGCGGTCCTCGCTGCCTAAACCAGAAATCTCAGGCATATTTATATGACATGTCATCGGTATTTGAGTGATTTCGCACCGGCAAAAGCCCCACCGCCAATATCGCTGCCCAAGCACACAACCGCAAACCAGCGCTTCCGCTTCCGTTTCCACAAAGCCTCCTCTACAACCCGCGCAAAAGTTGGGGGACCGCATGTCGGAGCCAGAGATCACCGCGTCGGTCGTCGAGGCCCATGGCCTGAAACCGGATGAGTATGAGCGCATCCTCACGCTCCTCGACCGGTCTCCAAGCTTCACCGAGTTGGGTATCTTCTCGGCGATGTGGAACGAGCATTGCTCTTACAAATCATCGAAGAAATGGCTCCGCACCCTCCCCACCGAGGGGAAGCAGGTAATCTGCGGGCCGGGCGAAAATGCCGGGATCGTCGATATTGGCGATGGTCAAGCCGTTGTTTTCAAGATGGAAAGCCACAACCACCCCTCTTACATCGAGCCCTATCAAGGCGCGGCCACGGGCGTCGGGGGCATCCTGCGCGATGTTTTCACCATGGGCGCGCGCCCGGTGGCGGCGATGAACGCGCTCAGCTTCGGCACGCCCGACCATCCTAAGACCCGGTCGCTGGTCCAAGGCGTTGTCGCGGGCATCGGCGGCTACGGCAATGCGTTCGGCGTGCCGACCATCGGCGGCGAGACACGGTTTCACCGCGCCTATGACGGCAATTGCTTAGTGAACGCTTTTGCCGCGGGGCTCGTTGCTCACGACCGGATCTTTTACTCGGCGGCCAGCGGCATCGGCATGCCGGTGGTGTATCTGGGCGCCAAGACCGGCCGCGACGGTGTCGGCGGCGCGACCATGGCCTCGGCTGAGTTCGACGACAGCATCGACGAGAAACGCCCCACCGTTCAGGTGGGAGATCCGTTCACCGAAAAGCGCCTGCTTGAGGCCTGCCTTGAACTGATGGCCAGCGGCGCGGTGATTTCGATCCAGGATATGGGTGCAGCCGGGTTAACCTGCTCGGCTGTGGAGATGGGGGATAAAGGCGGGCTCGGGATCCGCCTCGATCTAGACCGCGTGCCGCTGCGCGAAACGGCGATGTCGGCCTATGAAATCATGCTGTCTGAGAGCCAAGAACGCATGTTGATGGTGTTGCGACCCGAGAAAGAGCGCGCAGCACAGGCGATCTTCGAAAAATGGGATCTCGACTTTGCTGTGGTGGGCGAAACCATCGCGGAGGATCGATTTCTGATCTTGCAAGGCAACAGTGTCAAAGCCGATTTGCCGCTGTCCAAACTGGCCTCGTCGGCGCCAGAATATGACCGCCCCTGGGTAAAACCGCCCGCGCCGCCGGCGCTTGGCGACATCCCGGCTATTGACCCGATCGACGCGTTACAGCAGCTCATCAGCAGCCCCAATTACAGCGCTCGGTCGTGGATTTTTGAGCAATACGATCAGAGTGTTATGGGTGACACAGCCCGCGGCCCTTGGTTTGGCGCGGGCCTTGTGCGGGTGCACGGGACCGACAAACTTCTGGCCTTTACCGCCGATGTGACGCCGCGCTATGTGCGGGCAGATCCGGTGGAAGGCGGCAAACAAGCGGTCGCTGAGGCCTTTCGCAACTTGGTAGCCGTGGGCGCGCGACCGCTGGCGAGCACAGACAACCTCAATTTCGGCAATCCTGAAAAGCCCGAGATCATGGGCCAGTTCGTCGGCGCAATCGAGGGGATTGGCGCGGCCTGTGCGGCCCTCGACATGCCCATCGTGTCCGGCAACGTCTCGCTCTATAATGAGACTGACGGCCAGGCGATCCTGCCCACACCCACCATCGGCGCGGTTGGCCTGATCGACGACCCCGCTGGGATGATCAACGGTGTGCCGCGCGAGGGCGATCTGGCGCTTCTGGTCGGGCTGCGCGACGCCGGTCATCTGGGGCAGTCCGCGCTCTTGGCCGAGCTATTCGGGCGCGAAGAGGGCCCCGCGCCGATGGTGGATCTTGCTGCCGAACGCGCCCATGGCGATTTTATCTTGGAAAACAGTGCTTGGATCACCGCCTGCACCGATCTCTCCGACGGGGGCCTGGCTTTGGCGGCGTTCGAGATGGCGCGGGCGGGCGCGGTCGGTGTGACGCTGGACCTGGGCGACACCGCGGCGCTCTTCGCCGAGGACCAGGGACGCTACTTGATCGCGTGTAGCTTCGACGCGGCAGAGGCCTTGATGGTGGCAGCAGGGCAGGCCTCGGTCCCGCTCGCCATGATTGGCCGCTTCACGGGTACGGAGATTGTGTTCGGCCGGGCGTCAGCGGCCTTGGCAACATTGGTGGCCGCGCATGATGCTGTGCTGCCTGACCTTTTCGACTAGGCCTGAACACGTTCCTCCCTGCCAAACCCGCATGCAGTGCGCAGACATTTCAATCACATTTGTATGACATGTCATATAAATTTGCGTCACATGTCAGCTTCAATCGTGCAACCCCTACAGTGGCGCCATCCATCATACTCCTATCCTCATGGGACAGCCGTGGCGCCCAAGCCGCGCCCTTGCACCCGGCAGGTGCGCTGCATATTCTCAAGCAAACCGTGGAGAAGCCGATGCCGATGCAGGCGCAGCAAATAGAAGCGTTGATCCGGGAGAGCTTTCCCGACGCCAGCATCACGATCACTGATCTCGCTGGTGACGGCAACCATTACGCCGCCGAGGTTATCGATGAGAGCTTTCGCGGCAAAAACCGGGTGCAGCAACAGCGCGCAGTCTATGCCGCGCTCAAAGGCAAAATGGACGGCGCGCAGGGCGAGCTCCATGCGCTTGCGCTCACCACGAAAGTGCCCGACTAAACCAGAGACACCCCTATTCATTGCTGCAGCGCGCCAATACTGCGCCTCGCGAAACCGAAGGATAAACCGCCATGGACGCCACTAATCGCATCCAAGACCAGATCACGGAGCACGCTGTTGTGCTCTACATGAAGGGCACCAAGTCGATGCCGCAATGCGGTTTTTCTAGCCGCGTCGCTGGCGTGCTGAACTATATGGGCGTCGATTACGCCGACGTTAACGTGCTCGAGGACGACGCGATCCGCCAGGGTATCAAGGATTTCTCCGACTGGCCGACGATCCCGCAGCTCTACGTCAAGGGCGAGTTCGTGGGCGGATGCGATATCATCACTGAAATGACGCTGTCGGGTGAGCTAGACCAACTCTTCGACGAAAGCGGCGTGCCGTACAACAAAGATGCGGCCGAGGAGATCCGCAAGGCGAATGGCTGATACCGGCGTGCGGTAGCGCGCGATTGTTATCCGTCGCTGTTGCCGCCCGGGCTGCGACGGCGGCTCTCGAAGCGGGGCAGCATCGCGGAGAAGTCTTTGCCTGCCCCGTCCTCGGCTTCCACAAAGGTAGCGTAAAGCGCGGCGGCCTGCGCACCCATCGGCGTGTCTGCATCCACCGTTTCAGCGGCCTGTTGGCTAAGTCGCAGATCTTTCAACATCAACTCGGCGGCGAAACCGGGGGCATACCCGTTATCCGCTGGCGAGGTCGGTCCGATCCCTGGCGCCGGGCAATAGGCGTTCATCGTCCAGCTGTACCCCGAGGACGTGGACACCACGTCAAACATTGCCTGGCGCTCTAGCCCCAGCTTGTCGGCCAGCGCGAACGCCTCGCACGTGACGATCATCGTCGCGCCCAGGATCATGTTGTTGCAGATTTTGGCCGCCTGCCCATTCCCTGAAGGCCCGCACAGCACGGCCTTTTGCCCCATAATGTCAAAGAGCGGTGTCACGGCAGCGAAGGCCTCGACACTGCCCCCCACCATAAAGGTCAACGTGCCAGCGGCTGCGCCGGTAATTCCGCCGGAAACAGGGGCGTCGAGCGGGCGTAGGCCTGCTGCCTCTGCGCGGTCGGCCACAGCCCGGGCCGTTGCCACATCGACCGTCGAGCAATCGAGCAGCACCGCGCCAGGCCGCATATGCGGGATCACTTCATCAGCCACCGCGTTCAGGATTACGCCGTCGGGCAGCATCGTGATCAAGACTGCCGCGCCCGCAGCGGCCTCACCCGCGCTTGGCGCCGCGCTAACGCCGTCCGGGCAGGCGGCAGTGAGGTCAAAACCGGTCACCGCATGGCCCGCTGCCGCCAGGTTTTTCGCCATGGGCGCGCCCATATTGCCCAAGCCCACAAAGCCGATCTTCATGCCGTATCCTCCAGATCAAGCGCTGCTGCGCCCAAGGGCTCCAACATCGCCGAGACATCCGCGTCGGTCACCGCGTGCAGCGCATGACGCCAGCGCGGATTGCGGTCTTTATCGATGATTGCGGCGCGGATCCCTTCTAGGAAATCGCCCTGCGCCATCGACCGCGCGACAAAGCGGTACTCAAGATCAAGCGCCGTCTCGATATGCGCCTCTTGCCCGCGCAGCCGGTGCCCGATCTCGACAGCGCAGGCTAGCGATAACGGGCTCATCTGCCCCAGCTTTTTGCGCGCTCCGGCGTTGAAGCTGGTGTCGGCCCCCTGCCCCAGCGCATCCAGGATATCGGCCAGGGTTTGCCCGCTGAAATACGCGTCCACCTCGGCCTGGGCTGCGGCGAGCGGTGCCGCGCCCGGTGTGGATGCAGCCGCCTCGATCAGCCCGACATCGCCGGACTGGCACAGCGCGTCGATCAGCTCGGGCCAGTGCGATGACGCGATATGGTAATCTGCAAACCCGGCATAAATCGCGTCAGCGGCGTTCATCCGGTATCCGGTGGTGCCCAGATAGGCGCCGAGCCGCCCCGGGGCTCGGGCCAGCAGCAGCGAGCCGCCCACATCAGGCACCAAGCCGATGGCGCATTCAGGCATTGCCACCTTGGTGCTGTCGCAGGCAATGCGGTGCGACCCGTGGCACGCCACGCCAACCCCGCCGCCCATCACAAAGCCCTGCATGAAGGCGACAACCGGCTTGGGAAACCGGGCCAGTTGCGCGTTCATCCGGTATTCATCGCGCCAAAACCGTTGCCCGTAGGCGAAATCGCCCGCTTTGCCGGTGCGGTACATATCCGCGATATCACCGCCTGCACAAAAAGCGCGCTCCCCGGCTGCGTCGAGGATCACCAGGCGCACCGCGTCGTCATCTGCCCAGCCCCGCAACGCTGCGGAGATCGCGCGCACCATGTCATAGCTCAGCGCGTTTAGCGCCTCCGGGCGCTGCAGGGTGATACGACCGGCACAGCCCTCGCGCCGGATTGCGATCTCGCCGGTATCATCAATCGCGTTTTCGCTCATGCCATCAATCGCGTTCTCGCTCATGCCACCAATCGCGACCTCGCTCATGCCACCATCTGCCGCGCGATGATCAGGCGCATGATTTCATTGGTGCCTTCCAAGATCTGATGCACCCGCAGATCGCGCACGATCTTTTCGATACCGTAATCGGCGAGATAGCCGTAACCGCCGTGCAATTGCAGGCATTGATCGGCGACGCGGCTGCCAGCCTCGGTGACGAACTTCTTAGCCATGGCGCAGAATTTGGTGGCATCCGGCGCGCCGTGGTCGAGCTTCCAGGCAGCCTGGCGCAGAAAGGTGCGCGCCGCCTGCAATTCGATCTCCATATCGGCGAGGCGGAATTGCAGCGCCTGAAACTGATCGATCGACCGCCCAAACGCCTTGCGCTCAGCCATATAGGCAAGCGTTGAATCCAGCGCCGCTTGGGCTGCCCCAAGCGAACAGGCCGCGATGTTCAACCGCCCGCCATCGAGCCCCATCATCGCATAGGTAAATCCCGCGCCCTCTTCCCCCAGCAAGTTCTCCGCCGGTATATCGCATTCGTCAAACTGCACTTGCGCGGTAGGCTGGGCGCGCCAGCCCATCTTGTCCTCAAGCGCGCCGAAGCTAAGGCCTTGGGTGCCCGCCTCGACGATCACCGCAGAGATCCCCTTCGGCCCGTCTTCGCCCGTGCGCACCATC
Organism: Pseudomonadota bacterium; assembly: GCA_038750765.1. Lineage (GTDB taxonomy): Bacteria > Pseudomonadota > Alphaproteobacteria > Rhodobacterales > Rhodobacteraceae > Psychromarinibacter. The sequence continues at coordinate 21,446 of JBCDGW010000014.1, forward strand.
GTGAGGTAGGCGTCTGAGTAGCCGCCGCCTGAGATGAACGCTTTGGTCCCGTTGAGCCGCCAACCGGCGTTGGTGCGTTCCGCGCGGCTGCGCAGCGCGGCAGCGTCCGAGCCAGAACCAGGCTCGCTCAGGCAGTACGAGAACACCTGCTCCATCGTCAGCCCACCGGGCAGAAACCGCGCGCGCAAGGCGTCGCTGCCGAACCGGTCGATCATCGCCAGACACATATTGTGGATCGACAAGAAGGCAGCCACCGACGCGCAAGCCCCGCTCAAGGCCTCAAAGACCAGCGTCGCATCGAGGCGGCTGAGCCCGGTACCACCGCTCGCTTCTGATACGTAGAGCCCCGCAAAGCCCAACTCACCCAGTTTCGGCCACAGCGCCCGCGGGATCGTGCCCTCGCGCTCCCAGTCGCGGGCATAGGGCGCGATATGGTCTGCGCCAAAGGCCTTGGCCATATCGAAAATCGCGGCCTGTTCGTCGTTCAAGGCAAAATCCACGGGCTTCTCCCTCTCAACCGTACAAGCGTCTGTCGTTGTATGAAAACAGGGTCAATCATGGCAAGAGCCGCGCCTAGAGCCCAAGCGAATACTCAGCTTCCATCCCGGCAACCACCGCGCGCATCGCCGCCTCTTTCCCCTCTTCCTGCGCCGCGGCCCAAAGCGCGCGTTGGCGGTCAGCGCCATTGCCGAGGGTGACGATCAGCCGAGCGGCTTCGACCTCGTCCAGGCAGCCCAGCGCCACGGCATCCTCGCGCACCAGATCGATCCACTCGCCAATCAAGTCAGCGAACGGAATCACGGTCCGGCGACCGAAATCAATCAGCCCTTCTTTCATCCCGTAACGCAACGCGCGCCAGCGGTTTTCGCCAATGAGAAAGGCATCGTAAATGCGCCAGCGCTGGTTGCTTTGGCCAAGACGCCAAAGCATCCGCAGCGTCGATTGATAGAGCGCCGCCAAGATCAGGGTATGCTCGAGCTGCGGAGAATTATCGCAGATCCGCATCTCCAAGGTGGGAAAATGCGAGGAGGGACGCAGATCCCACCAGATCTTCGAGGCATCCTCAATCGCACCCGCATCGATGATCGCCTGAACCGACCGCTCAAACTCGCTATGGCTGACCAGCCGTGGCGGCAACCCGGTACGGGGTAGATTATCGAACACCGTCAGGCGGTAACTCGACAGGCCCGTATCTTCCCCCTGCCAGAACGGCGACGAGCCACTCAGCGCGAGCAGATGCGGCAGGAAATAAGCGGCCTGGTTCATCAAATCGATGCGCAGGTCTGGGTCTTCAATGCCTACATGCACATGCATCCCCGAGATCAGCATGCGCCGCGACACCCCCGCCAGATCATGGGCAAGCGTGTTGTAGCGCTCTTTGTCGGTATGGGGTTGATCCTTCCAATCAGCAAAGGGATGACAAGAGATGGCCAGCGGCGCGACACCGAACGGCGCGGCTGTGTCGCGCACCGCGGCGCGCAGGCGTTTGAGATCCTCGCGCGCCTCGGCGATTGAGCCGCAAACCTTCGTGCCGATCTCCACCTGACAGCGCTTAAACTCGCGTGAGACCTGCTCGCCCAGGCTATCGAAACACTGGTCCATCATGCCCAAGGGCGCATCGACCAAGTCTTTCGTCGTTTGATCGACGAGCAGGTATTCTTCCTCGATGCCCAAGGTGAAACTTGGCTCAGTCATAGCGCCGCCTTCGATTGATTACCCGCCACGTAACCAGACGCGCCCGGCGCGCACAAGCGAATGCCGGCCGAGCCTGCGGTGGCGCCGTTGCGGCCCGGCGCGGCGTGCGAGGTGCGCTTGGATCTAGTCAAGCTGGTCCAGTTGGGGACGTGGCGCCAATCGCAACGCCACGACGACACATCCGGGTGACGCGCTAATCCATGGCCTTAAAGTTGAACTCACCGCCTTCTTTGATGCCGGAAAACCAACGCGCGGTGACGGTTTTGGTTTTGGTGTAGAACCGGAATGCATCAGGACCGTACTGGTTTAGATCACCAAAGGCCGATTTCTTCCAACCGCCAAAGGTGTGGTAGGACAGCGGCACCGGGATCGGGAAGTTGATACCCACCATGCCGACATTGACCCTATGGGCGAAGTCACGGGCGGTATCGCCATCGGCCGTGAAGATCGCCGTGCCGTTGCCATAGGTGTTATCCATCGTCAGCTTCAGCGCTTCTTCATAGCTTTGCGTGCGCACCTGGCTCAGCACCGGCCCAAAGATCTCTTCTTTATAAATGTCCATCTCCGGCGTGACGTTATCGAAAAGGGTCGGCCCGACGAAGTAGCCGTTCTCATAACCCTGAAGCGAGAAATCGCGCCCGTCGGTGACAAGCGTGGCGCCCTGCGCAACCCCGCTGTCGATAAGGCCTTTAACCCGCTCTTTCGCGGCTTGCGTGATCAGCGGGCCGTAATCCACGTCCTCGCCCGCGGTATAGGGCCCGACTTTGAGCTTCTCGATCCGCGGTACCAGCCGCTCGATCAGCGCATCGGCGGTCTTGTCACCCACAGGTACCGCAACGGAGACCGCCATGCACCGCTCGCCCGCCGCGCCGTATCCAGCGCCGACCAGCGCGTCTGCGGCCTTATCCATATCGGCGTCGGGCATCACGATCATGTGGTTCTTGGCGCCGCCAAAGCATTGCGCGCGTTTGCCATTATTGGCCGCGCGGCCATAAATGTATTGCGCGATCGGGGTTGAGCCGACAAAGCCGAGGCCGGCGATGGTCTCATTGTCGAGCAGCGCATCGACCGCCTCTTTGTCGCCGTTGACCACCTGCAGCACCCCGTCAGGCAGCCCCGCTTCCTGCAACAGTTCCGCCAGAAGAAGCGCAGTCGATGGGCAGCGCTCCGACGGTTTAAGGATCATCGCGTTGCCGCAACTGAGCGCCGGGGCCATCTTCCATAGCGGGATCATCGCCGGGAAATTGAACGGCGTGATCGCCGCGACCACACCCAGCGGCTGACGCATCGAATAGAGATCGATCCCGGGGCCGCCGCTATCGGTATACTCGCCCTTGAGCATGTGCGGCGCGCCCATACAAACCTCGACCACTTCAAGCCCCCGCTGCACGTCGCCGCGCCCGTCCGGCAGGGTCTTGCCATGCTCGCGACTGACGCTTTCGCCGAGCTTATCCATGTTCTCGTTGATCAATTGGCCAAACGCCATCATCACCCGTGCCCGCCGCTGCGGATTAGTGGCGGCCCAGCCGATCTGGGCCTCGGCGGCCTTAGCCACGATTTCATTAACCTCAGCCACGCTGGCGAGCGGCACTTTCGCTTGCACCTCACCGGTGGCGGGGTTGTAGACATCCGCGAAGCGGCCGGACTGGCCCGGCACACGGGCGCCGTTGACGAAATGGCTTAGCTCTTGCATCGGTTCCTCCTCAGTTGCGTGCACCTTAGGCTTGCAAATTCGCTTGAAAAAGAGCCAGTTTTTCAAAAGGGCTTTGCAGAAACACAAAGCCCCGTCGCCGGTTTTCCCGGCGCAACGCGTAAGGGGGCACAGCGGCCATGCAATGGGATGATCTGAAAGTGTTCTTGGCCGTGGCGCGGGCGGAATCGCTCAGCGGCGCGGGCCGGGTATTGCGCGCTGATCCCGCGACAGTAGGCCGGCGGGTGCAGCGGCTCGAACAGGCGATGGGGGCGCCGCTATTTGCGAAATCCCCGCAAGGCTACCTGCTCAGCGTCGATGGACAGCGGCTCTTGGCCCATGCCGAACGCGCCGAGCAAGCGGTCACTGGCGCAGTGGAGGCCTTAGGCGAACGGGCGGGCCAGCTCAGCGGTCAGGTGCGGATCGGCGCGCCCGATGGCTGTGCCACGTATCTCCTGCCGCAAGTCTGCGCGCGGCTGTCACGCGACAATCCCGATTTGGACATTCAGATCGTTGCCGCGCCGCGCGTGGTGAGCCTGTCAAAGCGTGAGGCGGATATGGCGATTGCGGTAAGCACCCCAGCGGCGGGGCGCCTCAGCGTGCAGAAGATCACCGATTACAGCCTCCATCTGGCGGCTTTTCGCGGCTATCTGCGTGACGCGCCGCCGATTGAGAGCCTGGACGATCTGCGCCACCACCCGATTGTGGGCTACATCCCCGACATGATCTTCGACAAAGAGCTCGATTATCTGTCGGAGGCGGGGATCGCGCGGGTGGCGCTGGCGTCCAATGCGATCCCGGTACAGTTGGGCCTGATCCGGGCCGGTGCAGGCATCGGCATCGTCCATGATTTCGCGCTGCCCTCAGCGCCCCGCTTGCGCCCGGTCTTGCGCGACGCATTTGCCCTCACACGCAGCTTTTACCTGTTGCGCCACCCTGATGATCGGCGGGTGGAGCGGCTTAACCGGGTGGCCGAAGCAGTGGCCGCGGGGGTGCGCGCCGAGGTGCAGCGGCTCGAAGCCGAAGCCGCCGAACGCTAGACGACAGCACCCTTGCGTTTTGTGCGCGATTAGCGTTGCGTGCCCCCCAGCGAACGAGGGCGGTGATGCGCATTGGATTATATCCGGGAACTTTCGATCCCCTAACCTTGGGGCATATCGACATCATTCAGCGCGCGGCCACGCTGGTGGACCGGCTGGTGATCGGGGTCGCGATAAACCGCGACAAAAGCCCGTTATTCTCGCTTGATGAGCGCGAGGCGATGATCGTCGCGGAAATCGCGGCCGCACAGATTGAGAACACCGAGATCGTTGTGCACCCGTTTGAGAATTTGCTGGTGGATTGCGCGCGGGATGTGGGCGCCAGCGTGATCGTGCGCGGCCTGCGGGCGGTTACTGATTTTGAGTACGAATATCAGATGGTTGGCATGAATCGCGCGCTCGATGAAAGTGTCGAGACGGTATTTCTGATGGCCGAAGCGCGGTTTCAGGCGATCGCGTCGAAACTGGTTAAAGAGGTGGCGCGCCTGGGTGGCGACGTTTCGACATTTGTCACGCCGAGCGTGCGCGATGCGCTCTACCGCCGTCTTGGTCGGGCGGAATAGCGGGGCCGCGCTCGGTTCGATTTGGGGCCGTCGGCTAACGCAGACCAATTTCCCGCAACTCTATGACATGTCATGCAAATTTTAGTGGCGTGTTGATTGGGATGTTAATTGGCTTGGCATGCGAATATCGATGACATGTCATATGGATTTTAATGACATTTCATGCGTATCGCATCATACTTTTCGCAGTTAAATCCATCCGGGGGCACATAGGCCAGCCGAAATCCCGCCGGACACGCCCTGATCACATATCATAGAAATACGTATGACATGTCATCTAAATATAGATGAAATATCATGGATGCCGGCGTGACCCTTCATCGATGGTGGGCGGGTCTCGGCGCTCCGGATCGCCTGATGAAAAATTTCCGACACTCTTAATCAAAGCTTAGACTTTTCGCCCGCATCCTCGTGGCAAAGAGGTCGGCAATTAGAGGATATAGCATGACGCGCGGTTGGGTTCCGCTTCGGCATTTGGCCTATTCGGCCTTTCTGCGATTGCTCGAGGATGGGCGCGTGTGCCCCGGTGAAGCGCTTAGTCAAAGCGAGCTGACCCGCCTAACCGGTTTTCCACTGGCCGCGGTGCGCGACATGATTTGCCGTCTTGAAAGTGAAGGGCTGATGCGCGCCCTGCCCCGGCGCGGCGTGCAGGTGGCGTATCTGCACATGGATTTCGTGCGCGACGTGTTTGATCTGCGCGCTGTCATCGAACGCGAAGGGTTTAGCGCGCTGTGCAGCCGCGCTGACGCAACATGGCTCGCTGAGAACGTGGCCGCGCATCGTGCCCTGCGCGACGCGGTGCAGGCGCGCCCGCGTCCCCCGGTTGCTTCGGGCGCGCGCGCTTCCGCGTCGGATTGGGCCAGCGACGCCGCCGAGGAAGAGTGCGCCACACGAGCCGAGCCGCACAAACCGGACGCCTCCGACAAATCTGACGCCACTAATACCGGGGCAACCCGGGGCGCGACGCCGTCACAACCGAACCAAGCGGACATCGTCGACCGGCTCCACGCTTTAGATGCAGATCTGCGCGACGCGGCGATTGCGGCGATCGACAATGACCAATTGACCGAGGCGTTTCGCATCAACCAAGTCAAGGCGCGGATGATTGCGCGGGATCGGGTGCCCGCGACCCAGGCCGATATGATCGCGGAGGTAGACGAACGTTTGGCCATCCTTTACGCGCTGCAATCACGCAATCTCGGCCGGGTTTTAGGGGCCGTGCGTGCCCACCATGAAGCCAGCAAACGTCGCGCACTTATGCCGTTTATGCAGGCGTCGCCGCGCGGCACGGCCGTGTCTCCGCACCAAGCCGCACCGGTCGCGGCGCCGACGCTCCTGCAATCGGCTTGAAGACGCCGCGCAGTACCCAAAAATAGAAAACGGGCCGCGTTGGCCCGTTTTGAACAATCCTGCGCGCTGAACGCTGCAATACGCGCCAGCGGTCCGCGTGGCATTACTTGCCGTAGACAGCCTCACGGGCGATCCGGCGGGCATCTTCTTGGGCGATCCCCAGATCGAGGGCCACATCGCGGGGCATCGATTCAAGCTCAGCCACGGTTTGATTGTAAAGACGCCGTTTTGCCTGGGCGTCACGCAGGCGATTAAAGAAGGTCATACTGCTCTCCAGTCGGTTGGCGTTGTTTGCGCCGTTTCAGATGGCGCTAACATGGGGCCAGCCCCCGCCGCCGACAATTCGAATTTCTGCAGCGCCGCTATGCACTTTCTGCAATGCAGCAAATTCGATTATCATTGCGATTAGAAATGCTTATGTTGGCTGATCCGGCGCTGATGCCGCTCTTCTCGGAAAGCCACATGCCACCGTGCCCACCGCGCCCGCAGCAAAGAGTGGCGGCCCAACACGAACGCAATCACGCCGTTCATATAGTCCAGGGCACCAACCCATATCTGTTCGCCGCCGCCATGCCCAAAGCCAAAGCGGCGGCGTATCGCCCGTGAGGCCGTGGGCGGCGCTAGATCAGCTTGCCCATCGCCACCGCGGTATCGCTCATCCGGTTGGAAAAGCCCCATTCATTGTCATACCACGTCAGGATCCGACACATCGTGCCCTCCATCACCTTGGTCTGATCCATATGGAACACCGAGGAATGGGGATCGTGGTTGAAATCAATCGAGACCAGCTTTTCATCGGTGAAACCCAAGATCCCCTTCAGCGGGCCGCTGGCTGCCGTGCGGATCGCACTGTTGATCTCATCGACGCTGGTTTCGTGCGCCGCCTCGAAGGTCAGATCCACCACCGAGACATTGGGCGTCGGCACCCGGATCGCGACCCCGTCAAGCTTGCCGTTCAATTCCGGCAGCACCAGCCCAACGGCTTTCGCCGCACCGGTCGATGTGGGGATCATCGACATCGCTGCCGCCCGAGCGCGGTATAGGTCCTTGTGCATCGTATCGAGTGTCGGTTGGTCGCCGGTATAGCTGTGGATCGTGGTCATGAACCCTTTGGCAATGCCGATCGCGTCATTGAGCACTTTGGCCACCGGGGCCAGACAATTGGTGGTGCATGAGGCGTTCGACACGATCACGTCGGCGGTGGTGAGCACGTCATCATTGACCCCGAAGACGATGGTTTTGTCCGCGTCGCTGCCCGGCGCCGAGATCAGCACCCGCGACGAGCCATTCTCCAGATGCGGCTGACACTTCTCTTTCGAGGTGAAAATGCCGGTGCATTCAAGCACCACGTCCACATCAGACCAGGGCAGATCGGCGGGATTGCGGATCGCCGTCACCCGGATCGGGCCACGGCCCACATCCAAGCTATCGCCGTCGGTCGTCACATTGACCGGAAACCGCCCATGCACACTGTCATAGCGCAACAGATGCGCGTTGGTTTCCACCGGGCCCAGGTCGTTGATCGCGACCACTTCGATATCGGTGCGACCGGACTCAATGATGGCGCGCAGCACATTGCGCCCGATCCGGCCAAACCCGTTGATGGCGACTTTGACGGCCATGGCAAGGGCCCTCCTTTTTCAGATTGCGTCGCTGCGGGTTGAAGGGGGTTTGCGCCCGAAGGTCAAGTGTTAGCGCCAGAACGCGATCCATTCGAGCAGATCGAGGCCCTTCCGGGCGACAAACAGCGTGTTGGCCCAGTTCCAGAACAGCGCGTCGTAGCCGATGGCCACGACCACCCCTATCGCCAGGATCAAGGCGAGCCGATTGGTCACCCCCGTTGTGCCCTGCTCAGAGCAGGGCTTTGACCGCTTCGACTGTGGCGGCCGGGGTGATGCCGAAATGCTCATAGAGCGCCGGGCCCGGGGCCGAGGCCCCAAAGCTGCGCATGCCGACAAAACCGGCCTTCGACTCGCGCCCGCGCTCGCCCAGAAGCCAGCGATCCCAGCCTTGCTGCACGCCCGCTTCAATCGCGACCCGTACCGGCCCACCCGGCAGCACCCGGCGGCAGTAGCTGTCTTCTTGCTCCGCGAACAATTCCATCGAGGGCATCGACACCACGCGCACGCCGATCCCCTCGGCCTCCAGCAGCGCTTTCGCGTCCATCGCAATCGACACTTCCGAGCCCGACGCGATCAGGATGGCTTGGCGCTTGGCCTCGGCTTCGGCCAGCACGTAGCCGCCCTGCGCGGTGAGGTTGCGGGTCTTGTGCTCGCGCCGCAGCGTGGGCAGCCCTTGCCGGGTCAGCGCCAGCACGCTGGGTCGGTCGGTTTGCCCCAGCGCCACTTCCCAGGCCTCGGCTGTTTCCACCACATCAGCAGGCCGGATCACCAGCGTGTTCGGCGTCGCGCGCAGCATCGCCAGATGCTCAACCGGCTGGTGCGTCGGGCCATCCTCGCCAAGCCCGATTGAGTCGTGGGTCATCACGTAGGTCACCGGCATATGCGACAGCGCCGACAGCCGCATCGCCGGGCGCGCATAATCGGTGAAGCACATGAACGTGCCGCCATAGGGCTTGATCCCACCGTGGAGCGCCATCCCGTTCATCGCTGCCGCCATGCCATGCTCGCGGATGCCGTAATGGATATAGCGGCCCTTGCGGTTATCGGGGCTGAAGACGCCGAGATCGGGCGTCTTGGTATTGTTGGAGCCGGTAAGATCGGCGCTGCCGCCGATGGTCTCGGTCAGCACCGGGTTGATCACTTGCAGCGCCTGCTCAGAGGCCGCGCGGGTGGCCAGTTTCGGCGCGCTTTCCGACATTTCTTTTTTGAATTTGCGCAGCACCGCGCCCAGCCGTTTGGGCAATTCACCGGAAAAAGCGCGCTCAAACTGCGCCTTGCGTCCGTCTGAGAGCGCATCGAAGCGTTCTTTCCACGCCAGATGCGCCGCCTGCCCGCGCTGACCCATCGCCTCCCAGGCCGACTTGATATCAGCGGGGATTTCAAACGGGCCGTGCTCCCAGCCATAAGCCTCGCGGGTATCGGCGATCAGACCAGCATCGGTCAGCGCGCCGTGGCCCTTTGCGGTGTCCTGAGCCGCTGAACCCAGCGCGATATGGGTCTTGCACGCGATCATCGATGGCTCAGGCGCGGCCTTGGCGGCGGTGATCGCCGCATCGATCGCTTCGGGGTCGTGACCGTCGATCTCTTGTACATGCCAACCCGCAGCGCGGAACCGCGCGCTTTGATCGGTTACGTCAGCCATATCAACTGTGCCGTCTATGGTGATGTTGTTGTTGTCAAAAAAGACGACAAGCTTCAATAGAGCATGGCGCCCGGCAAGCCCGATCCCTTCGTGGCTCACCCCCTCCATCAAGCAGCCATCGCCTGCGAAAACATACGTATTGTGGTCGATGATCTTGGTGCCGTAGCGCGCGCGCAGCGATTCCTCGGCAATGGCGAAGCCCACCGCGTTCGAAATACCCTGACCCAACGGCCCTGTGGTCACCTCGATCCCTTGGGCCAGGAAATTCTCGGGATGCCCCGCCGTCTTGGAGCCCAGCTGACGGAAGTTCTTGATCTCTTCCAGCGTGATCTCGGGCGAGCCGGTGAGGTAAAGCAGCGCGTAGAGTAGCATCGAGCCGTGCCCGTTGGAGACGATCAGGCGGTCCCGGTCAGCCCAATCGGGCGCGGCGGCATCGAATTTGAGATGTTTGTCAAACAGCACCGTTGCGATGTCGGCCATGCCCATCGGCATCCCGGAATGGCCGGAATTGGCCGCCGCGACTGCATCCATCGCCAGCATGCGGATCGCACAGGCCTTGCGCCAATGTTCAGGATGCGCGTTTCGGAGGGCGGCGATGTCCATGGGGGCGTTCCTTTGTTGGGATGTTAGCGCCCTCATTACCAAGCTCGCAGATGAGTTCAAGCGTGACCCGCAAGCCGTTGGCGGGATTGGGGGGCAGCAATTGACCTGCGCGGCGGATACACTCACACCATCGTCGGGGCCCAGTCGATTCGAGCCTGCGCACCCGCGTGAAGAGGTCGAAAACAAAGAGGTCTTAAGACGTGACCGAGATTGCTGACTTGCAGGCCCGCCTCAAACAGGCCCTCGATCAGATCGCCCTAGGCGTGGTGAAGCTCGAATCGCCACGCTCTGGCGAACAAGTGGATATGGAAGAAGTCGCCGCCCTGCGCGAGGCGTTGGTGGCCGAGAAAGCGACCTGCGCACAACTTGAGGAGCGGCTGCGCACTCAGAGTGATAAGGTGAGCCGGCTAGAGATCGATCTGCTGGCAACGCAAGAACGCGTGACCCAGGAACTCGAAGCCGCCGAAGATCAGGCAGGCAAATTGCGGCGCACCAACACCCAATTAAGCCAATCAGTACAGGCTCTGCGCGAAGCAGCCGAGGGCGGCGTCGTTGAGGCACATTTGATTAACCAAGCCATGGTATCCGAACTCGAAGGCCTGCGCGTGGCGCGCGAGGGTGACCGGGCGGAGATGGACGCGCTGCTCGGTCAACTGCGGCCGTTGTTGAAGGATGAGCAGAATGCCTGAAGTCACCATCACCATCGGCGGGCGCAATTACGCGGTCGCCTGCCAGGAGGGGGAGGAGCAATATCTCCTCTCCGCAGCACGGCTTTTGGACTTGGAGGCGGCAGCGCTTGGCACCCAGGCCTCTGCCCTGCCCGAACCGCGGCTGTTGTTGATGGCGGGGCTGATGCTGGCCGACAAAACCGCGGGCTTTGAAGAGCAGTTGCGCGCGACGGAAGAGCGCTTGAAACAGCGCGACGCCGAGGTTGAGGCCCTGCGCGCTGGCGCCCCTGCCCCCGCGCCCGATCGTGAGCGGGTTGAAGTGCCCGTTTTGCCGGACGGTCTGTTGGAAGACATGGTGGCGCTAACCGAGAAGGCTGAGCGGATCGCCTCGGATGTGGAGGAGAAAGCCGCGGCGCTGACCTGAATGATTAATGTGACAGAGCGCGAGGTGCCCCCGCTTGTCAGGAGGACGGGTGCCGCGCCGTTGAGCCAGTTCACGGCGATTTGGAGTAGTTCAGCTATGCGCCGCGCGGCTTAGCGCCGTTGGGTTTGGTTTGATGCCTCGGGCAACCGGCCGGGACGGCCCGAGGCGCTTGATGGGCATTGCTACTGCGTCATGGGCAGTGCCGTGACCTCATCCCTATAGGCGCCGCGCCGCGCCGCGCTTGCCTTGGACGGTGCAACCAGGTCAAGTACAGCATGCCAGCGCTGCCGATTGTGAGCCAATCACCGACCGATCCCGCCTTCGTGCAGGACCCCTATCCGTTCTATGACCGGCTGCGGGCGCTGGGGCCGCTGGTTTATTGGCAGGATTACGATCTGGTCGTGGCGGCAGGCTATGGGGAAGTCAGCGCGCTCCTGCGAGATCGGCGCCTCGGCCGGGAACAGCCCGATCCGGAACCGGCACCGCCGCATCTTGCGCCGTTTTACGCCATCGAGGACCATTCGATGCTGGAAGCGGAGGGCGCGCGCCATAAACGCCTGCGCGGATTGGTGGCGCGGGCCTTCACTTCACGCAACGTGCGGACGATGGCCCCCATGATCGAAGCGCTCTGCCACGGGTTGATCGATCGGTTTCCCGGCGGCGAGGTTGACCTTCTGCAGACATACTGCGCCCCGGTGCCCGTCGTGGTGATCGCGCGGTTGCTGGGGGTGCCCGAAACGATGGCGCCCGATTTGTTGCGCTGGTCGCACGCGATGGTGGCAATGTACCAGGCCCGGCGCACCCACCGCGAGGAGGTCGCAGCAGCTGACGCCTCGACCGCATTCGCGGCGTTTTTGCGTGCGCATATCGATGCCCGCCGCGCCCACCCGGAAGCCGATTTGATCACCGATCTGATCGCCGCCGAAGCCGAGGGCGAACGCTTGAGTACGGAGGAACTGATCGCCACCTGCGTGCTGATCCTCAATGCGGGCCACGAAGCCACGGTGCACACGCTGGGCAACGGGATTGCAGCGCTGATCAGCCAAGGCGCGCCGCATGCATGGCTCGAGCGCGATTGCATCGAGGCCACCGCCGAGGAAGTGCTGCGTTTTGATGCACCCCTGCACATGTTTACCCGCTATGCGTACGGGCCGACGGAGATTTACGGCCATCACCTTGCGCGCGGCGACCAGGTGGGCCTGCTGCTCGGCGCGGCAAATCGCGACCCCCGCGCCTTTGCGGAGCCCAACCGGTTCGATCCTTTTAGGCCCCGCAAATTGAACGCGTCTTTCGGGGCGGGGCTCCATTTCTGTATCGGCGCCGGGCTGGCACGGCTGGAAATCCAAATCGCGCTTCGGGTGCTGTTCGAGCGTCTACCGGGTCTGCGGCTCTCGGCGCCGCCGCATTACGCAAATCTCTACCATTTTCATGGGCTTGAGAGCCTTATGGTAACATCTGAACCCTTGTCGACAGCGCGACGGGGCATGCAGGGCCGCTAAGCGTTTTCGCGGGGGCCTAATCAGCGCCGATCCATCCGTGACATGTCACTCTGATTTGTATGACATGTCATACAAATATTTCTGAAACGTCGCGGCTATTAGCGTACCATGCCAATCGCATTTATATGACATGTCATCCGTATCCCCATGACATGTCATCCGTATCTCTGTGACATGTCATACAAATCTACATGACATGTCATACACATGTCGCTGACCCCACCTGTAGGTGCTCCCCCCCCCCCAAGACCCGGCTAAGCCGCAACACGCCCAACGCCCCGCACACGCACACGCTCACAGCGGCAGCATGGTCGTCGATTTGATCGTTTCCATCGATAACAGCGCTGTCACATTGTAAATCTTCACGTCCGAAATCAGCGCCTGGTAAAACGCGTCATAGGCGCGGGCATTGGCCACCTGCACCTTCAAGATATAGTCGATCTCGCCCGCCAGACGATGCGCTTCCATCACCTCGGGCCGCCGCCGCAGTGCATCGAGGAACGCCTCCTGCCAGCTCGCCTCAGGCTCCGATGTGCGGATCAGCACGAAAAAACACGCTTCAAATCCAAGCGCCTCGGGGTCCAAAATCACCGTCTGCTGGCCGATGATCCCCGCCTCGCGCATCTTGCGGATCCGGTTCCATACCGGCGTCTTCGATGAGCCGACATCACGGGCGATATCATCGAGCGACCGGCTGGCATCTTTCTGCAAAGCGCCGAGAATTTTCCGATCCAAGGCGTCGAGCCGGACATCCATTTTGCATTTTCCTCTGGTTCACAACGCTCGTTCGCAAAATCTGCGAAAGGGGAACGCATGTCCTTATTCACCGGCGCCCATGGCGACCACAAGGGAAATTTTCCTATATATCGCTCAGCCAGTTGGAGCCCGCCATGCAGCACTTCCCGATTTTCGTCAATCTGCGCAACGCCCGCGTTGTTCTGTCGGGTGGCGGTGAGGCGGCTTTGGCCAAGCTGCGGCTGCTGATGAAAACCGAGGCCGCGATCGAGGTGTTCAGCCCCGATCCCAGCGCTGAGATCATCGCCCTAGCCGAGGCTGGCAAACTCACGCTCATGCGCCGCGCGCTTGAACCGTGGGATGTGATCGGGGCGACGCTGTTTTACGGCGCCGATGAAGACCCGGGCGAAGACGCGCGCACCACCAATATTGCCCGCGCCGAGGGCGCTCTGATTAACATCGTCGACAATTTGGCCGATAGCGCGTTTATCACCCCGGCGATTGTCGATCGTGACCCGGTGGTGGTGGCTATCGGCACTGAGGGCGCGGCCCCGGTGCTCGCCCGCGCGATCAAACGCGATATCGAGGAGAAATTGCCCTCCGTCTTGGGCTTGCTGGCGCGCGTGGGCAAAGCCTTCCGCCCGATGGCTGAGCGGCTCCCCTTCGGCCGCGCACGGCGCGATTTTTGGGCGGATTACTATTTCAAAGCCGGGCCGCGCGCTGTGGAACAGGGCGATGCCAAGGCGATAAATGGCGCGCTCGACGCGCTTCTTGATCGGCATTTGGCGCGCCAGGCCCGACCCGGCCATATTGCCTTTGTCGGCGCTGGCCCCGGTGACCCTGACTTGCTGACGCTCAAGGCGCGCAAGGCGCTCGATGAGGCCGACGTGGTGATCTACGACCGGCTTGTTGCGCCTGAAATTCTTGAGTTGGCGCGGCGCGAAGCGGTGATGATCGAAGCGGGCAAAACTGGTTTCGGGCCATCGAAGCCCCAGGAAGAAATTAACGCGCTCGCCACCGAGCATGCTGGGCGCGGCGCGCAGGTGGTGCGGCTGAAATCCGGCGATGGCGCGGTTTTCGGGCGCCTCGACGAAGAGATTGACGCGGCCGACGCCGCCGGGATCGCGTGGAGCATCGTGCCCGGGATCACCGCCGCCTCCGCCGCGGCTGCTGCCTTGGGCCAAAGCCTCACCCGGCGCGGGCGCAACGCCTCAATCCAATTGATCACCGCCCACGACATGGCCGGTTTTGCCGATCATGATTGGCGCGCGCTGGCCGAGCCCGGTGCGGTTGCCGCGCTCTATATGGGCAAGCGGGCGGCGCGGTTTGTGCAAGGGCGGATGCTTATGCACGGCTCGGATCGCGATACGCCCGTGACCTTTGTCGAGAACGCCTCACGCCCCGATCAACGCATCATCGCCGCGCAACTCCACGACATGGCGGACAAGCTGGCGGCGGCGGAATGCGCAGGGCCGGTGCTTACTTTCCTCGGGCTCGCCCCGCGCGAGGCCGCGCGCCACGCCGAGCAAATCGCAGCCGAGAAAACACCTCAACCCACGCAAAGCGCCGCGTTGTAGGAGGACGAAAAAACCGGTGCGGCCGCATTCTCATCCGCGCAGGTGTCGCTTAAGTTGACGGCACCTGCCGCCGAGAAAGTGACCTGACGATGACCCTCGCCGATCAACAGAGCAAACCGAAATCTGCCGCGCCGGATACGCAGACGATCACCGAGGTTGAGCATTTCACCGACCGCTTGTTCCGGTTTCGCGCCACCCGGCCCGCCAGCCTGCGCTTTCGATCCGGCGAGTTCGTGATGATCGGCCTGATGGGCGACCCCGATCCCAAAACCGGCAAGCAAAAGCCGCTCTTGCGCGCCTACTCCATCGCCAGCCCGGCCTGGGATGACGCTTTGGAGTTTTATTCGATCAAGGTGCAAGACGGCCCCCTTACCTCGAAGCTTCAGCACGTGAAACCGGGCGATCCGCTGATCTTGCGGCCGAAGCCCGTTGGCACGCTGGTGCATGACGCGCTGTTGCCAGGCAAAAGGCTGTGGTTTTTTGCGACCGGAACTGGTTTTGCGCCTTTCGCCTCGCTTATCCGCGAACCCGATACCTACCACAAATACGACCAGGTGATCCTGACCCATACCTGCCGCGATGTGGCAGAGCTGGCCTATAGCGCGCGCTTGGTGGCGTCGGTGCGCGCTGATCCCCTGCTAGAGGAGCTGATCGGGCCGGGTTTTGCCGACAAGCTGATCTACTACCCCACCACCACGCGCGAGCAGAGCCCGAAAATGGGCCGCATCACCACGCTTTTGGACGATGGGACGCTGCTGTCGGATTTGGGTATCGACAGTCTGAAGCCTGACACGGATCGCGCCATGGTCTGCGGCTCAATCGGCCTTAACACGGATATGAAGGCGATCTTGGAGCGGTTTGACCTGCGCGAAGGCGCCAATTCCGAGCCGCGCGAATACGTGGTGGAAAAGGCTTTCGTCGGCTAGCCCCCTGTCCCTGACATTTTTTGAACGTTGTTCAATATTTTTCTTGAACGCTGTTCGGTTTCACTTTATGCGTTCTTGAACATTGTTCACGGAGCCAAGGAAATGCATGTCATCGCCGACACTAAATCGCTCGTCACAGACGGGCTCATCGATCAAGCGGCCGCGCGCGTCATCGAGTTGCGGGGGCGCGAGGCGATGGTCTCGCTCGCGATCAACGCCATTTTGGGTCTAGGGATCTTATGCGCCACGTTCGGCTTGATCTTCTGGCTGGCCGATGCCGCCGCGGTCACGCTGTGCGGCCTGGTGCTTCTCGGTGCGGGGCTCACCGTTCTGGCGAAGGCTGGCGCCGCCTTCCGCATCCTGGGCAATGCCGGGGCACTAATCGGTGCGGGCATGCTCATCGCAGGCGCGGGCATTGAACTGACAAGCCAATATCCTGACATCGCCGCCTGGGTGATGATACCGGGCGGCCTGGTGATCAGCGCTATCGCCACGTTTACCTTCCTGCGCGGTGGTCTGACCACGCGGTTTGTCCAAGGCGCGATTGCGCTGATGGGCTTTGCGCTCCATCTCGCCGGGATTGCGCATTTGATCCTGGAAGCAGGCAGCAGCGGCGTGGTTTGGCCCCTGTTTCATCTCTACAGCGCTGCGGCTTTGGTCGTTTTCGGTTGGCTGCTGGATGTACGGTTGGTGACGGCTTTGGCGATCGCGCCTTTCGCCCAAGCGCTTGACACTGGGACCAGCTATTTTCACGCAGCCTATGTATTCTACTCGCCTGAAAGCACGCTTTCGATCCTGCAGATGAGCGTCGCTGTCGTATTGGGGCTGTGGATCGCGCATCGCAGCAGCGAGCGTATTGCCCGGCACAGCCGCATCTTCGCCACTATGGCCTTCATCGTCGCTAATCTGTGCGCGCTGGTCGGCAGCCTGTGGGGTGATTGGGTCGGTCAGACGGTTTGGGGGCCTGGCCGCTACTGGTCTGTGCGCGATCAGTTCGACGGTATCGCCGATTGGCAGGCAGCCTCGAATGCCTTCAAAGAAACCGCCCTGTTCATCAGCGCCGACACCTACGCCATCGTCTGGGGCATCGTGCTGGCAGCGATCATCGCCCGGGCGGCGTGGCGGGCAAATCGGGGGCTGTTTAATGCCGCGATAACGTTTGGCGCCATCCACGGCTACACCCAGATGTTCGAGAGCTTCTTCGACGCGCCGGGTGCTTATGTCTTGGCCGGGTTCTCCGCGGTGGCGCTGGCCTGGATCGTTTGGACGATCAACCGGTCCTGGGGCAACGAAGGGCGCCTGGCCGCCTAGGCACGGTATTTTGACACGAAAGGGCGGCGCGCCGAGCTTGGCGCGCCGTTTTTCTTTGCGTGCGTTACAGCCCCAACGCCTCACGCGCGGCTTCAAGTGCCGGGCCCAGCACCTCAGGGTCCAGCCCCGCCGCTTCGATGGCAGCAATGAGCGCGGTTTTCCTCAGCGGATCGAGCGAGGCGTCGGACAAGAAAGCCAGCGCTTTGTCCTTGTCGAAGCCGTCGAGCGTGAAGAGCGTCGCCGGATCGGTGTCAGCCTCCACACCGCCTGTGTCGCCCGCGGCCTCGCTGCTCGTGTCCTCAGCGACGGTTTCATCAGCGCCAGTGGCTTCCTCCGCCCCCGCCTCATCAACCGCGACTTCCTCGGTCGGCTGATCGCTCTCTGTCGTGTCGACCGAGGCCACCTCTTCAGTGCCGGTATCCGCAGCGGGTGTCTCCTCGGCCCCCGCCTCATCGACCGCGACCTCCTCGGTTGGCTGATCGCCCTCCGCCGTGTCGGCCGAAGCCACCTCTTCATTGCCGGTATCCGCAGCGGGTGTCTCTTCCGCAGCGATCTCCTCGGCCGCCTCATCAACCGCGACCTCCTCGGACGGTTGATCGCCCTCTGTCGTGTCGGCCGTGGCCACTTCATCGTCGCCCGTTGCTGCGCCGCTCGCCACCTCTTCGCTGGCGGCCTCGTCACCGGCGGCCTCGTCGCTCACCGGTGTATCAGCGGCAATCTCTTCCTCTGTCGGGGTATCGGCGGCGCCGTCATCGGCGGTCTCAGTCACACCAGCGACGCTTTCATCGGCGGCGGCTTCGTCTGCGGCAACTTCACCTGCGGCAACGTCACCCTCGCCCTCGGCAGGCGTCTCGTTGGGTTCGGTTAGCCCGGTGCCCTCAGCAAGGCCCTGCAACGTGTCGCCAACCAAAGCGCCCGCGGCGCCGCCGACCACCGCGCCGGCGCCCTCAACCACCTCGTCAACAGCGCCGGTCACCGCCTCCTCGACAGTCTCGGCTGCTTCATCGACCAGCGCCGTGGCGGCGTCACCCACGGTTTCGGGCGCCTCATCTGCGCTTGTCTCTGCGGTGGTCTCAACGTCCGCCTCACCCTCGGGTGCTGTCTCAACGCTCTCCGTCGCAACGGTTTCTTCGATGCTTTCGCTTTCTTCCGCCGCCGCCTCTTCGGCTGTCTCAACCGTTAAGCTTTCCGGCGTCTCTACGGTTTCAGTTGACCCAATCTCGGTGGCTTCTTCCTCGCCACCGCTATCGACAAAAGCGAAAATAATCGCCCCGACAACCACTGCCAAACCCAGAATTGAGAGAATTTTCGTCATCCTACTGACCCTCTTGTCGCAAACCGTTCTACCGGCCCATTGTTCCGGGGTTTCATGCGCGCGAGACCCCATTGGCGCAAGTCGAAGGCCGATCTCAGTGAACAATAGGCGTTGAAACGCCGCGCCACTGCCCGTATCTTCTGCTCTCGAACAAAACCGACAGAAGGACGCCTGTTATAGCTCGCAGACCGCACAATGCCCCGCCAACCCGCGATACGGGACCACGCGTCAATGATCGCATCCGGGCATCTGAGATACGACTTATCGGTTCCGAGGGTGAGAATGTCGGCGTCGTGACGCCCGAGCGCGGGATGGCACTGGCCGAAGCGGCAGGCCTCGATCTGGTGGAGATTTCGCCGAACGCGTCGCCGCCGGTTTGTAAAATCATGGATTTCGGCAAGTTCAAATATGAACAGCAAAAGCGGGAATCCGAGGCGCGCAAAAAGCAAAAGACCATCGATGTCAAAGAGGTGAAGTTTCGCCCCAACACCGACACCCACGATTACGATGTGAAAATGCGCAATGTGTTTCGGTTTTTGGAAGGCGGCGACAAGGTAAAGGTGACGCTCCGCTTTCGCGGCCGCGAGATGGCGCACCAGGATCTCGGGCGCAACCTGCTGGAGCGGGTAGCCGATGACGTCAAAGAAATCGGCAAGGTAGAGAACATGCCCAAGATGGAAGGGCGGCAAATGGTGATGATGATCGGCCCGGCGAAGTAGCCCTAGGATCGATCCGAACCGATCTGCCCCGATCCGCCCCGTTACAACCTGTCTTGCCTCGATTGGCGTCAACGCGCATTCTTTGGCGATGCGTAGTCTTGCTTTCCTGCTGATCATACTCGCCGCGCCCTTGCAGGCGGCTGAATTGGTGCGCGTGCCCTACTCTACCTTGGCGCAAACCCTGTCTGAGCGGATCGATTTCGAGCAGTTTCCAAGCCAATTGTCGCCCGGCATCAACCAAGACGCGCCGCTGGTGTTTGAAGGCGCCACCTTGGGCGAGCGTTTCGCGGGCCAAGTTGCCGCCGAAGCCGCGTTCTTCGACACCCTCAGCGGGGCGCCTGAGCCGGGCCTCGTGATCCGCCCGGGTGCCCCGGGTCAGAACCTGACCATCACTCATATTTACTTTCAAACCAACCAATTACAGGGTTTGGGGCCGAGTGGTTACCCGACCCGGGATGCCGGCGGTGAAGGCGCGATCGCGATCCTCTTCGAACAGGACCAACAGGCGTTTGGCCTCAAGGTCTCGGCTGAGTTGCGCCCAGACACGCCCGAGCCCAAAGGCACAATGACGATTACCGCGCATCGCAGGGATGGGTCGGTGATTGACCGTATCCGCGTGCCGCTCGATTGGGGCCGCAACGGCTACGGTTTCGCCCGCCCCGGCGATGAAGACGACATCGCGGGCATTACCATTGAAAACCGCGATCCTGGCGGCATCGCGATTGACGACATCATTTTCGATCTCAGACGCGCTGGCTCGTGATTTAGCCGATAGCCCCAACGCGCTCGGCTTGTGGATTGGGGCGATAGCATCGGCGCTCCTGTCGCGGCCGCGCCAATGCTATCGCCGCTTGGGGTATGTGGGTTTTATTCCGCCGCGATGGCATGCGTCGGTGACATCAGCGGCATTCTCAGCACCGCATACTTCCGCCGGTCGCCAGGATCTTGATACGGCTCCCCCAACCGCTCTGCGGGAAAGCCCAATTGCCGTAGCGCCCGGACGAGCGAGAGCGTTGACAACGTTACCAATTCCGTGGCGCCGCGGGATTGCGCGACATCGGCCAGACCGTCAACGATCATCGACAGACATCGCGCCCGATCTTCCCCGTTTCGCAGCGTGTCCGATATCACCAGGCGGGTGCATTCCCATACCATCGGCGTCACGATTTCCGACGGCATCGCCCGCGCCGGGATTGAATCAATCGTCCCCGTAAACGCATCGCGCAGCATGTAGGTGTGTTGGCCCCAGATCGAGGTGGTGGGCATGACCCGTGCCCCCCCTAAAACGACGCCATCCTCAACCACCAGCGAGTACCAGGCGGTTGGGTTGTCATACTGGTCCATTTCGTAGCTTTGATTGTGCGGCACATCCCAGTTCAGACGGTCGACGAAAAACTGCTTCCGCAACTCCAGGTAGTCGAAGAAGGCCGATCCGTGAACGTGAAGACCCGCAAAGTCAAAGGTGATATTTCTCATCATCGCTCTCCTTTATGGAGAGCGATATAACGCTATACCTGCCCAGGTTGTTAACAGGCAATCGACAATCCTAGCGAGAATGCCACAACTTTTTCGCGATATACGTTAACAGATCAAATAAGACCGAAGCTTGTCGCCATCGTTGCGGCATGAGTGCCGTTTTTTGCGCCAAGCTTGAGCTTCGCGCCTTTCAGCCGCTGCTTGACGGCAGCCTCGGTCACACCGAGGAAATTCGCGATTTCCTTCATCAGCAGACCGTTCTTGACCATGCGCAGCGCCTCAAGCTCCGCGGGTGTAAGGTTCGTCGGTGGTGTGAAATGGTCGTGCAAGCTAACCAACAGCGCGGAGAGCTCGCTCAACTCGTCGCCGTTAAACTCCCGATCACTGCGGGCAAAGGACCCAAAGCTTCGCTGCGCAGGCTCACCGCTTCCGAGGCAACTCACCGCGGCGCCGTGTTTGAGGCCGCACAAGGCCGCCTGCGCCAGCACTTCGCGCGGGTCATCGACATCAATTTCCGACCATCTGATCGCCCCAGTGTTGGCATAACACCACGCTAGCGCAGGATCTGACACCATATAGCCGCGCGACACATATCTATCTGCCCACTTTTCAGGCATAGTGTTCTGCTCATAGACTGGGAAGAAAAACCCCATCCGAATCACCAACAGGTATCCGCTAGGGCTTAGCTCGGCCAATCGATCGGCTAGGCGATCCGGTAGTAACCCACGCGGATTGTGTAAATTTACATCTAACATATGTGACAATCCGGGAATCGATTTGAGCAGAGCCTAGGCACAAAAGGTTCTAAATGCAACTTTATCGTGAAAATTGTCCTCGCCAGTGAGCGACCGCCTGAAAATCGCGTCTGCCCTTGCGGACTTGGCCGAAGCCACACCGGGGGGCTTTGCCCTAGGGCTGCATATCGGGCTGCGTGGCCCGATGTTCTTGTTTACCACGTTCCCGCTAAAGTGGTTGAGCTACTACACCGAGCAAGGGTTACAATTACGCGACCCGGCCGTCGCATGGAGCCTTACCAACTCGGGCTACGTTCAATGGCGCGATCTGGCAGCGCAGGATCCGGCCGGCGTGATTGCCTTAGCGCGCGAATACGGGCTTACCCACGGGGCAACGCTGGCGCTGGTGGCGGGCGGCTCGCGCACAGTCGTGGGTGTGTGCCGCAATGATCGCGAATATCTTGATGCCGAACTGACCCGCATCGGCGACGTCGCCAACGCCCTGCATATGGCTACGTTAGGTCGGGGCAGTTTGCCTGCGGAACTGGAGCTTGACCTGACCAGAATGTCGATCCGACTAAGCCAGGGGTAAGCGGGCTTTCCCCCTGCGCTTTGAGCCCCTATATCGCGGTTATGTTGCAAGACCTTCTCAACCGTCTCACTCAGCCCAAGCCCGAGCCGCTACCCGATGAAGATGCCCGGCTAGCGCTGGCCGCTTTGCTCGTGCGGGTCGCCCGCTCGGACGGCGATTACGCCGCCGAAGAGGCGCAGCGCATCGATCGCATCCTGGCCGTGCGCTATGGGCTGAGCCCGTTTGAAGCGCCAAAGCTGCGGGCTGACGCCGAGGATTTGGAAGCGCAGGCGCCCGACACCGTGCGATTCACGCGCGCCATCAAAGACGCGGTTCCTTACGAAGAGCGCACCGGCGTGATTGAGGCGCTATGGAGCGTGGTGCTGGCGGACGGCGTGCGCGATCATGAAGAGGCCGCCCTCTTGCGCCTGATCGCCAATCTCCTGGGCGTGAATGATCGCGATTCGGCATTGGCGCGTCAGCGAGTCGAAGCCGCCCAGGGCTGACTGACATGCCGGTCGCGTCCCTGGCGATGTATTGGCGTGCCGAGACCGCGCCCGCTTACGAACAGCTTTGGCGCAACACCCGGGATGCGATGGCCGAAACATCCCCGGACCACCTAGCGGGCTTGCCCGACACCTTGCTCGTGCCAGACGACTTCTTGGCCCATTGGCGCGCGCCCGATCTGGTGTTGTCACAGATCTGCGGCCTGCCCTATCGCAACCATGCGGCTGACCAGGTGGCGCTGGTGGCGAGCCCGGTACATCCGCTGCCAGGATGCCCACCGGGCTATTACAATTCCGTCTTTGTGATGCGCGCCGATGACCCGAGGACTGACCCGTCGGACTGGCCGGGTTTGCGCTTTGTCTGCAACGAGGCCCTGTCGCAATCAGGCTGGGCCGCCGCGCAAAACTGGATGCACGCGCGGTCCTTGGCGTTTCAACACGTCTTTCTCAGCGGCGCTCACGCGATCTCGGCCCGCGCGGTGGCTCTCGGTCACGCTGATATCGCGGCGATTGATGCGCAAACCTGGCAGATGATCACACGGTGGGACGGGGATTTAGGCCTGCGTGAGATTGCTCGCACAGAGCCGACCCCAGGCCACGCTTTCATAACCGCCGATCCGGCGCTGGCCCCGAGCTTGCGCATGGCCGTAGACCAAGCAATCGCGGCGTTGTCGTCCCATGACCGCGACGTTCTAAACCTCACTGGTTTGGCTGATATCCCGCGTGCCGACTACGAGGCTGTTCCTACACCGCCTTTTCCCCATGCATCTGCACAAAAAGTAACACTTTAATCCGCGCCGCGTCACTCTTGCCCACAGGTCAAGCATTGCGTTCAGGGATAAAATCGGACGAACTGGCGGGTGATGAGTGTTGCGCACGCCGATACCACCAGTCCTGTGATCGAAATTCGGGACCTGCATAAAAGCTATGGCAGTCTCGAAGTGCTCAAAGGCGTCAGCATGCGCGCGCCACGCGGCCATGTGATTTCGCTGATCGGCTCGTCAGGTTCGGGCAAGTCCACGCTGCTGCGCTGCTGCAATCTGCTTGAAGATAGCCAGCAGGGCGACATCCACTTCGAGGGCGAACCGATCCAATGGAAAGCCAGCGGCGCGCGCCGCCAACCGGCCGACCGGGCGCAGGTTCTGCGGATCCGCACCAACCTGTCGATGGTGTTTCAGCAGTTTAATCTGTGGTCCCACATGACGATCTTGCAAAACGTCATGGAAGCGCCGGTAACGGTGATGGGGCGGCCGCGCGACGAGGTCGAGGCCAAGGCGCGCGATTACCTGGCCAAGGTGGGCATCGGCGACAAATGCGAGGCCTGGCCCAGCCAGCTTTCGGGCGGGCAGCAACAGCGCGCTGCGATTGCGCGGGCGTTGTGCATGGAGCCCCGGGCGCTGCTGTTTGATGAGCCAACTTCGGCGCTCGACCCAGAGCTTGAGCAAGAGGTGGTCAAAGTGATCAAGGCGCTTGCGGCAGAGGGGCGCACGATGCTGCTGGTCACCCATGACATGCGACTGGCCCATGACGTATCCAATCACGTGCTGTTCCTGCACCAAGGCCGGATCGAAGAGGAAGGCCCGCCCGAGCGGCTCTTCGGCGACCCGCAAACCGCGCGGTTGCAACAATTCCTGGCCGCCACCCGTGCGGCCTAATCAAGCCGCCATCCGTGCGGCATAATCAATCAGTGAGGGAGATGAAGCAATGAAACACCTGCTACTGTCAGCCGCAGCGCTGAGCTTTGCCGCGGGGCTGGCCTATGCCGACGGCCACAGCGTCGTGCGCTTGGGCACCGAGGGCGCCTACCCTCCGTGGAACTTCATCAATGACGACGGTGAGATTGACGGCTTTGAGCGCGAATTGGGCGACGAGCTTTGCACTCGGGCTGAACTGCAATGCGAATGGGTCTCCAACGAGTGGGATTCGATTATCCCCAACTTGGTATCAGGCAATTACGACGCCATCATCGCGGGCATGTCGATTACCGATGAGCGCGATGAGGTGATCGACTTCACCCAAGCCTACACCCCGCCCGACCCGTCATCCTATGCGGCGCTGTCGATGGATGTGGCTATCGATGGCGGCGTGATCGCGGCGCAAACGGGCACCATCCAAGCCTCGTTCATCGCCGAGCAAGGTTGGACGCTGGTCGAGTTTCCGACCCCCGAAGATACGCTCGCGGCGGTGCGAAACGGTGAGGCCGACGCGGTGCTGGCGGACAAGTCATTCCTGGCCAACGCGGTGGCTGAGGATGAGACGCTGATGCTGCTCGAGCGCGAAGAGATGATCGGCGGCGGCGTTGGCATGGGCTTTCGCGAATCCGACGGCGATGTCCGCGAAAAGTTCGACGCGGCGATCCAGTCGATGAAAGACGACGGCACGCTCAACGAAATGATCGCAAAGTGGGAAGTGGCGACGCCCTGGTAATTGAGACGGCAACACAGAACGCCCCGGGCACCCGCCCGGGGCTTTTTCAGGATCGCCACTCCCTACCACCCTTTATCCTGCGGCGATTCGGTAAACGACGGCCTTATCGCCGCGAAATCCTGCGAATTGCGCAACGAGATGCTGTTTGACATAGCCCGCAAAACCTCTCGAAAGACCGCCGCGGCCCTCGCAACCAACCGCGGGGCGCCTGCGCGTGTTTAGCTACTGCAGTGACCCGTCGCTCCTAGAGGGGCTCACCTGGCTTTCGTGCTATCTCACCACCGGCAAACACTTCCTCTTCTACGGCTCTTTCCTGGTGGTGTTGTCGCTTCTGGCGGTGACGGCCCCGGTGGCATTGCTCTTTGGTTTTGGCGGCGCCGTGGCCGCACGCTCGCGGATCCTGCCGCTGCGCTGGTTCGGTCAGCTCTATATCGCGATGGTGCGTGGCGTGCCCGATGTGGTCTACTTCCTGTTCTTCGTGATCGCGCTAGACCAGGGCTTGGAGTGGATCCGCCACCACGCCAAATGCCCCGATTGGACCGAGCCGATCCGCCAGGGCGCCGACTTTATCGTATGTGCTGAGGCGAAGCTGCCGCTCTCCACCTCACCGCAGATTTGGCATGAGATCTATAACTTCACGCTGGCGGTGTTCACCTTCGCCATCGTCTTTGGCGCCTTCGCTGCCAACGTTTTATACGGCGCGATGCGGGCAGTGCCGCGGGCGCAACTGGAAACCGCAGAAGCCTACGGGATGACGCCGCGCCAGGCCTTCCGCCGCGTGTTGGTGCCGCAGATGTGGGGCTACGCGATCCCGGGCTTGTCGAACCTGTGGATGATCTTGATCAAAGCGACACCGCTTCTGTTTCTGCTGGGCGTTGAGGACATCGTCTACTGGGCGCGAGAGCTGGGCGGCGTAGCGAACCCGCGCTTTTCCGATTATCCGCATCCCGACTGGCGGCTTTGGTACTTTTTGGCGCTGTTGGTGTTTTATCTCGGCTTTACCAAGCTCTCCGAAATGGTGCTGTCGCGGCTCACATCGCGGTTGGCGCGGGGCCAAGCGACACAAGCCGGCACCGCCGCTCAGGCTGACGCCCAAGCTGAGGCCGCAACATGAGCTG
Organism: Pseudomonadota bacterium; assembly: GCA_038750765.1. GTDB lineage: Bacteria > Pseudomonadota > Alphaproteobacteria > Rhodobacterales > Rhodobacteraceae > Psychromarinibacter. The sequence continues at coordinate 47,657 of JBCDGW010000014.1, forward strand.
CTGGGAGACGGTGGCCGATTACGCCTTCCGCTCCATCGGATTTGGGGAGCGGCTGTTACCGCGCAGCGATTTCACTCTTTGCCAGCAGTTTACCCTGATCGGCTCGGGGCTGTTGTGGAACATCTATTTCGGTGTCCTGGCGCTGAGCGCAGGCTTTATCCTGGCGCTATCGCTTGCGGTCGCCAAAGCCGCGCAAAACCCGGCCCTGCGAAAACCAGCTGAATGGTTCGTCTTCGTATTCCGCGGCTCGCCGCTCTTTATCCAGTTTTTCCTAGCCTACTTTCTGTTCTTGTCGCTCAAGCAGTGGAGCCCTCTCTTCGACCCGCTCACGTCGGCGGCCTTGGGCGCGCTGATCGTTTTGTTCCTCAATACCGCCGCCTATTCGGCCGAGATCTTCTACGGCGCGTTACGCTCGATGCCCAAAGGCGATCTGGAAGCCGCTGACGCCTATGGTTTAACTGGGTGGCCACGGTTTCGACGGGTGGTGCTGCCGACGATGCTGCGGCTCGGCTGGCCGTCCTACACCAATGAGGCGATCTTTCTGTTTCACGCCACCACGCTGGTGTTCTTTTCCGGGTTTCCCGCCTGGCAACAAAAGGGCGACGCGCTCTACTACGCCAACTATTTTGCCGACAAGACCTTCAACCCCTTCGTGCCCTACCCGATCGTGGCGTTTTACTTTGTGCTGCTGACGCTGCTCTTGATCTTCGCGTTCGGCCGGGTGAATGCGCGGTTGAACCAGCACCTGCCGAGCGATGATCGCCCGCGCATGCGCTTGCGCCCGCAATTGGTGCGCTAGGCGGCACCACACGCCCGTGTCAAGCGCGGCGCTGGACGCGATGGGGCACCTTGGCTAGGGTCGCGGCGAGACAATTCCAAGGTGGTGCATGCATATCGGCATCCTGCAGGCAGGCCATTGGCCCGACGCGCTTATCCCCAGCCAAGGCAACTATTCCGGTTTCTATATCCGCATGCTGTCGCCCTTCGGGTTTACCTTCGACAGCTATCCAGTGGTCGATATGGTGCTGCCCGGCTCGATCCATGCCGCTGACGGCTGGCTGATCTCGGGCTCGCGCCATGGCGCTTATGAAGACCACGCCTGGATCCCCCCACTCGAGGGCTTTATTCGCGATTGCTACGGCGCGGGCGTGCCGATGGTCGGCATCTGCTTTGGCCATCAGATCATCGCTAAGGCGCTCGGCGGGACAGTCGAGAAGTTCGCGGGCGGCTGGTCGGTCGGCCAGCAACGCTACGATTTCGGCACGCGCGGCACCCTGGCCTCCTATGCATGGCATCAAGACCAGGTCACCGCTTTGCCCGAGGGGGCGGAGCGCATCGGGCAAAGCGATTTCTGCGCCAATGCCGCGCTCCTCTACGAAGGGCGCGCTTTCACGGTGCAGCCGCATCCTGAATATGAACCGGCTCAGGTCGAAGGGCTGCTCGAGCACCGCGCGCCCGGCGTGGTGCCCCCCGATCAGATCGAGGCGGCCTGGGGGCGGATGGATCAACCGGTGGATAACGCTGCCATGGCGGGCATGATCGCCACGTTTTTCAAAGAGCGGCGTCTTGAGTAGCGGCAGCGGCGAAAGCGACTGGGTCGGCTCGCTGCCTGAAGCGGCGCGCAGCTACCTCTCGGGCCGCCGACCAGACGAGGTGGAATGCCTGGTGGCCGATATGGCTGGCGTGGCGCGCGGCAAAGCCATGCCCGGTACCAAATTCGCCACTCAATCGCATTTTTATCTGCCCAACTCGATCTTCCAGCAGACGATCACCGGCGATTGGGTCGATGACGGGTCGGACTTCACCGAACCCGATATGATCCTGAAGCCCAGCTTCGCCACCGCTACCGCGGCGCCCTGGACCGCCGATTGGACGCTGCAGGTGATCCACGACATCGAGACCCGCGATGGCGCGCCGGTGCCGGTGGCGCCGCGCAATGTGCTCAAGCGGGTGCGCCAGCTCTACCGTGACCGAGGCTGGACGCCGATTGTGGCGCCCGAGATGGAGTTCTTCCTCGTCGCGCGCAACACCGACCCCAATCAGCCGGTTGAACCGCCCATTGGCCGTACCGGGCGCCAGGCCGCCGCGCGTCAGGCCTATTCGATGTCGGCGGTGGATGAATACGGGCCGGTGATCGACGACATTTACGATTTCGCCGAAGCACAGGGCTTTGAGATCGACGGTATCTTGCAGGAAGGCGGCGCGGGCCAAGTGGAGATGAACCTGCGCCACGGCGATCCGGTGCGGCTGGCCGATGAGATCTTTTACTTTAAGCGGCTAATCCGCGAAGCCGCCCTGCGCCACGATTGCTTCGCCACGTTCATGGCCAAACCGATCCAAGCCGAGCCCGGTTCAGCGATGCATATCCATCATTCCGTGGTCGACCAGGCCACCGGCGCAAATCTGTTCTCCAACCCCGACGGCAGCGAGACACCGGCGTTTCGCCACTTCATCGCCGGGTTGCAGCGGCATCTGCCCTCGGTGATCGCGGTGCTGGCGCCTTATGTGAACAGCTACCGGCGTTATGTGCGCGACCACGCCGCGCCGATCAATCTGGAATGGGGCATCGACAACCGCACCACCGGCATCCGGGTGCCGATCTCGGGGCCCGAAGCGCGCCGGGTGGAAAACCGCTTGGCCGGGATGGATTGCAACCCCTATCTCGGCATCGCCGCCTCGCTGGCATGCGGCTATCTGGGCATGCTCGAGCGCGAGGACCCGGCGCCGCAATTCACCGGCAACGCCTATGATACCGGCATCGATCTGCCCCGCGTGCTGGGCGATGCGCTGGATGCGTTGAGCACCGCCGAAGGGATCCGCGACATCCTGGGCGAAGAGTTTTGCAAGCTTTACGAGGCGGTGAAACGGGTAGAATATCAAGCGTTTCTCGAAGTGATCAGCCCGTGGGAGCGCCAGCACCTCCTCTTGAACGTATGAGCCTGGCGCTTGTGTCGCGTGTTGACCGGCGCCAACGTCCACATACCAATCTATGAGCCTGCCCTCCCGTGAGCCTGCTGACCATCAACGATAAAGCCGGGCACTACCCGGCGAGTTGGTACGCCGCCACCGCCGAGCCGCTCGCCCCGTTCCCCGAACTGCGCGGCGAACTGCGCGCGGATATCGCGGTGGTGGGCGGTGGCTTTACCGGGCTGTCGGCGGCGCTCCATGCCGCACAAAAGGGCTATGACGTGGTGCTTGTCGATGCCCAGCGGGTGGGTTTTGGCGCCTCGGGACGCAATGGCGGCCAAGTCGGCACCGGCCAGCGGCTCGATCAACCCACCCTGGAAGCGCGCTACGGCGATGAGACTGCCCGAGCGCTGTGGGGTCTTGGCCTCGCTGCTGTCACCCTCGTCAAAGACCTGATCACCCGCCACGGGATTGAGGCCTATTGGCGCGACGGCATCGCCCATGCTGGACACACCAAGGCGGAAGGCGACGCGATCCGCCGTGAGACCGAGCATCTAATCAGCGCCTACGACCACCCCGCGCTTGAGCTGCTGGACCAGGGACAGATGCGCGCTGTCATCGGCTCGGATGCGCTTTATGGCGGGGCAATTGACCGGATGGCAGGCCATATCCACCCGTTGCGCTTTGCCTTTGGCTTGGCCGCGACGGCGCGCGATGCAGGCGTGCGCATCTTTGAGCAAAGCCAGGCCCATCACGTGGCGCCGGGCCAGGTACGCGCCGGGCGCGGCCGCATCCAAGCCGACAGCGTGATCATAGCGGGGAACGGCTATCTGGCCGGGCTCGAGCGCACGACTGAGGCGCACTTCATGCCGATCAACAATTACATCATCGCGACGGAACCGCTGGGCGCGCGCGCCACCGACATCCTGCGCCAGGACGTTGCAGTAGCCGATAGCCGGTTCGTGGTGAATTACTG
>JBCDGW010000015.1:0-45517 GCA_038750765.1 Pseudomonadota bacterium
AGCCGCCGCCAATGGCCATTGAAACGGGGATGCCGCGTTCCCGGCAGGCACCAAGCACCATGCGGTCGCGGGCCATGAGACCATCAAAGGTGAGGGTCATGCGGCCGAGTTTATCTTCGCGCAAAGGGTCGACGCCTGCTTGGTAGAGGACAAGATCAGGCTCAAACGCGAATACGCGCGGCAGATGTGTCTCAAGGGCTTCTAGGTATTCGATATCGCCTGTTTCGTCCGGCAAAGCGATATCGAGGTCGGATGCGACTTTTCGGAAGGGAAAGTTTTTCGCACCGTGCACTGAGAATACGAAAACACTTGGATTCGAAGTGAGGATTGCGGCATTGCCATCGCCCTGGTGCACATCAAGGTCAATGATCGCCAAGAATCGTCGCCTGTTTCGACGGTGATTCCACGTCAAAAACGCGCGGAAAAAACCGGGGGGTTGATCGCAACGGGGTCGCAACGCTATATAAAGTGTAGAAAATACACGTTGAGGCCCAGCCATGAGCTACACCTACGAATACCCCCATCCCGCCGTAACGGCTGACATCGCCGTTTTCTCCATCATCGAGGGCCGCTTGAACGTGGCGCTGATTGAGCGGGCCGAGCCGCCGCATAAGGGCGCCTGGGCTTTGCCGGGTGGCTTTGTCCATATCGATGAAGACCTGATCGCCGCCGCACGCCGGGAACTCGCCGAAGAGACCGGGGTGACGCTGAAGGCGCTCAAAGGGCTCCCGTTCTTGCAGGTGGGCGCCTATGGCACGCCTGACCGTGACCCACGCGAGCGGGTGATTACCATCGCTTTCATGACGCTGGTGCCGATGGACCGGGTGACGCTAGTGGCCTCAACCGACGCGGCCAAGGCCGAATGGTTCGCCGTCGATGACCTGCCTGACTTGGCTTTCGACCATGGCGCAATCCTGAGCGACGCGAGGACGGAGCTATCCCGGATGGTGTCCACCCACCTGACCGATGAGGCCAGCGCGGTGTTCTCGTTTCTGCCCGAGGCGTTCACCTTCGCCCAGGCTCAATCGGTGTTTGAAACGCTCAAGGGTGAGCCGTTGGACAAACGCAATTTCCGCAAGTGGATGGAGGCGCATTGGCAGATCGAGGATCTCAAGCGCAAAACCACCGGCGGCCGCCACCGTCCTGCAAGCCTTTACAAGCTGCTGGGTCTGAAACCGGCAAAAGCGGGATAGGGCGGCACCACGCTCTTCAGCCCCCTAATTATCGCCGCGAAATGGTCCTACCCCGGTCGCAGCACGCGTTTAACGTGCATCTGATGCTGCTGCGAGGACTGTCCGATGCGCCGCCTGTTTCTCACGTTCTTGTTTGCGTTCTGCCCGTTTGCCTCCCTGGCGCTCACCCCCGACGACATCCGCAAAGCGCTCGATGAGGGGGATTTCGCCGCCCTTGAGACCCACCTGAGCACAGCGCATCAGACGGCGCTTGAAGACAGCTACTTTGTTCCGCTACGGGCGGCTTACGGTAGGATTTTCGCTAAGCTCCATGCCGAGCGCTTCGATGCGGCGTTGCGCTGGCACGAGACCTATCCGTCATCGCCCTATGCGGCGACGGCGCTGGCCAAGATGCACCTGCAGCGCGCTTTTGCGATCCGCGGTGAGTATTTGCCCAGCGTTACCCCGCCCGCGGCATTCCACGGCTTCAAGCGCGAGCTTGGCGAGGCTGTGCGGCTCGCCGAAATCGCCTACGGCCTTGCGCCCGATTTCGTTCCTGCGATCGACATACTTCTCAACCTCCGCGGTGTGCTTGCCGTTGAGATCGAACCGTTTGACCTCATCGAGCAGGCCTTCGCGCTCGCCCCACAGGTCGGCACCATCTATGCGGGGCAGCAGGCCTTTCTGTCGGGCTGGATCCCCGCCGATAAGAGTTTCGCGCAAAATGAGCTGATCTGCGCGCGCTACGCTGACCGCGTGCCGGGATACGATGCCGAAGCGTGTTGGATCGAGTTGATCCTGACACGCGGCATGGGGGGTGACGCCCGCGAACGCGCGCTCGCGGCGCTTGATACGCGCGATGAAACCCAGCTCGATTACCTGCGCTACCATGGCTATGTCGGCCCTTGGAAAGACCGACCCGAGGCCGAGGAGCGGGCGTATGATTTGCACTATGCCTCCCTCCAAGAAGGCATAAAGCCTGCGATTTTTCTGGAGCGCCTCAGCGTCATCGAAGCGCGGTTCAACAATTTGCTGTACCGGGCCGAAGCGGTCGACGGGCTCTATTTCGAGATGTTGGATCGGTTGGAAGATGATCCGCAAAACCCCGAGCTTCGGTTCCATTTAATCCGCGACATCATCCGGCGGGTGCAACGCGGCGATCCTTATGCTGATCTCGATGAGGCGTGGGCTCATTGGCTGGAAACGCTGCCGCTTGCGTCGCACCGGCACGATACGTGGGACATTGGCGACCAAATCGCCTTTGCCAAAAGCGGCGCGTACGACATCGAAGCGCGTCTGCCGTTCATCGTCAATATGGTCGTCAGCGGCAATCACGCCCCGCGGATGCTGTCGAACGCGGTTTTTAGGCTCCACACAACCTACATGTCGCTGCGCGCGCAGCCGGCCGAGCAAGCGCCATCAGGTGACGAACGCGAGGCGGTTCTGCGTGCGATTGCCTGTCCGATGCTGCAGGCCGCCCGGCTCTGGGATACCCAATGCAGCGGCATGTTCGCCCCGCCCGGCTGCCACAAAAGCGACTTCGACCAGACGATGATGGACAATGTCCATATGCTGTCGAGAGAGATCGAGCATTGCGATTGGGTCCAGCATGCTGAGCCCGAGGCGCTGTTGTTCTCGCCGCTTGTGCCACAAACCTTCGATTAGGGATGACGATCATGCGTGTGCTGGCTCTGGCTTGCCTTTTTGTCCTCACCATTCTGGCCCCCGCGCAGGCGCTGACCGCCGATGCGGCTGTCGCCCAGGCGCTCGATAGCGGCGACGTGCATGCGCTGGAGCAACTGATCGCCGACATGCACCGCAAGTCCTTGCTCGACAAAGATGCCCGACCGCTGCGCGCGCTCTACGCCCGCTATATCGCCACCACTCATCCCGAGCGGCGTGAGACCATTCAGGCCTGGGCACGTGCGTATCGCCAATCTGCCTATGCGCAAACAGCGGTGGCGTTGTTAGAGCTCATTGATCAACCGCTAAATGACGACCGCGACGCGGCCCGCAAGTCGACGCTGGCGGCAGCCGGAGAGGCGCTGCGCCTCGGCCAAGACTTCGCCCCCGCGCTCGAACTCTGGGTCACCCTCTCTTGGAGTGACGATGACGACACGCCGCTCGACCGCACCCTTTCTAGGCTGTTTGCGATCTCGCCGGATCACGAAACCATCTTGCTGGTGATGCGGGCCCTGTCACGCCATGGTGTGAACCGCGACCGGCTGCTCGCATCGCTATGCGAGACCCATGCGTCGGCGATCGTGGATTACGATGTTGAGCTATGCATGTTCGACGTGGTTCTGCGCCAGTACGGGCTGCGAAACTTGCGTGAGGCGGCGCTGGAGGCGCTGCCCGGCCGGACCTCACCGCTGCTGGAAGGCGCACGCGCCCTCGCGGCGTTGTCGCAACGCGATGTGTCCGCCGCCGATGCGGTTATCGCCTGGCATGAAGCGCAGCTAAGGATGGGTGTGGATGTAGAAGCATTCAACCGCCGCACGCATATGATAGAATACGCCCTGGAACGCCCCGGTTACGCACAAACGGTGTCGGGCGCGCTCCATGCCTATATCGATGCGCGTCTCGTCGATGACCCCTATAATGTCGATCTGGTGCTGACCCGCGCCCACGCGGTGATTGTGCAACCCGAACCACCGGCGGACGCGGTGGCCGCAGCGCGGGATATGTGGCCTGCCGCTCTGCGCTACGGCAGCCAATCGCCGTTCGTCTGGGAGATGGGCGCGCTGTTGGCGATGGCAGGCAAGCACCCGTCCGACGCGATTGCGGCGCTGCCGTTTCTGGAAAACCTCGCCGCGGTGGCAAACACCACGCCCTATGGGGCCGGGCGGCTGTTTAACATGCTGCACGCGGCCTTCGTCGCTGCCGAGGCGCGCATCGAGGCGGATCAAGAGGTGCTCGCCGGCGCCAACGACGCAAGCCTCATTATCGAGACACTGTCCTGCCCGATGCTGCGCGCCGCGCGGGTGACAGATGGCATTTGCCAGGGTTACACGCCCGGCGATAGCACCTGCGACCCAAACCGCGCGGCGTTCAAGGCGGTGCAGAACGTGCTCCACCGCGGCCGCAACGGGCTATGCAACGACGTGGCGCGCGCCCGGCTGCGCGGTTTGGCCTATACGCTGAGCCCGATGCCCGAAGTGGCCTGGTAGCCCACGCGGACAACCGGCACCCTTACTAGCGCTCACCACTCCGCGATTGAGCCGTCCTCGTGGCGCCAGACCGGTGGGCGCCAGGCATGGCCGATCCGGGCTTTCTCGCGCACCACATCCTCATCGATCTCAATGCCAAGGCCTGGCCCCTGCGGGATCGGCAGGTGCCCGTCGACCACCCGGATCTTGCTCGCCTCGGTCAGGTAATCGTTCACATCCGCCCCCTGGTTGTAGTGGATGCCGATTGATTGCTCTTGGATGAACGCGTTGTAGCACACCGCATCCACCTGCAGGCTAGCCGACAGCGCAATCGGTCCCAGCGGGCAATGGGGCGCCAAGGCCACGTCGTAGGCTTCCGCCATCGCACCGATGCGGACCATCTCCGATATCCCGCCCACATGGGCGGTATCGGGGTTGATCACCGAGGCCGCGTTTTGCTCGAAGACCGGCTTGAACTGGTAGCGGCTATAAAGCCGTTCGCCGACGCAGATCGGCACGCTCGAATGGCGGTTGAGATCGGCCATCTTATCCATATGCACGCCGTCCACCACGTCTTCGATGAACATCGGCCGCAGTGGCTCCACCTCTTTGATCATGATCTTGGCCATCGGCGCATGGATCCGGCCATGAAAGTCAAACGCCAGGTCCATCGAACTGCCCACGGCCTCGCGCACCGCGTAAAGCGCCTCCAGCACGCCGTCGATCTTGGCGTAGGTATCGACGATCTGCATTTCCGCGCAGGCATTGAACTTGACGGCGTTGAACCCCTCATCGCGCAACGCCAGCGCCCCAGCCGCCAGATCGGCGGGCTTATCGCCGCCAGTCCAGCGATAGGTGCGGATCTTGTCGCGCACCTGGCCGCCCAGCAGCATATGCACCGGCTGGCCCAACCATTTGCCTTTGATATCCCACAGCGCCATGTCGAGACCTGAGATCGCGCTCATCTGGATCGGGCCGCCCCGGTAACAGCCTGAGCGGTAGATCTTCTGCCACATATCCTCGATCAAAAGCGGGTTGGCGCCGATGGCGAAACTCTCCAACTCTTTGATTTTGGTGGCCAAGGTCTCGGCATGCCCTTCCAGGATCGGCTCGCCCCAGCCGGTAATCCCGGCATCGGTTTCAACCTTCAAAAAGGTCCATCGCGGCGGGACGACGAAGGTGGTGAGCTTGGTGATTTTCATGGATGTCATCCTTCGCGGCTTGGGCGAGCGTGTATTAGCTTTGAGTTGGGCTCGGCAGTGCCACCTGCGCGCACCGCACGCAAGATCTGCAAATATGGGTGCCGCCCGAGGCGCTCGGATCAAACCGCGCGCCCCGCGCGAGTGGGCACGACGCTAGCATCTTGCACCGGCGTCCGGATCGTGGATGCTCGCGCGAGGCAGACGCAAAGGCGCGGGGAGTGAAGCATGGCAGCGGCGAGCGAGGGCGATTTCACCCTTCCCGACGGCACCCATACCGTGATGCTGGGGGTGGGCGATCTAAACGGCATCATGCGCGGCAAGCGGATCCCGTCGAGCCATTGGGACACGATCTGTCGCGACGGCAACGCCATCTGCCTGTCGGTCTTCGCGATGGATATGGCCTGCGATGTCTGGGACACGCCTTATGTCAATTTTGCCAACGGCTTTCCCGACATGCATATCTTTCCTGAGCGCGCGCCCTTCGCGCTGCCCTGGGAGGAGGGGGTCGCCGTGGTGTTCGGCCGCGCCGAGACGATGGCGCACGAACCGGTGCCGATCGATCCGCGCAACGCCCTGATCCGACAGCTCGACCGCGCGCGGGAGATGGGGTTTGAGGTGCAGGCGGGCACTGAGTTGGAGTTCTACTTGCTCGATCCCGAAACCGGGCTGCCCCGCGATAGCGGCAACCAATGCTATAGCCTGTCGCGGGCGGCGCGGCTTGAGCATGTGGTGGGCCCGATCCGGCGCCAGATCAACGCTTGCGGCATCCCGATTGAGCAATCCAACCCCGAATATGCCCCGGGCCAAGTCGAGGTAAACATCCGCTACGATGAGGCGCTTTTGGCAGCCGACCGGGTGGTTTTGTTCAAATCCCTGGTGCGCCAATTGGGCATCGCCCACGATTACCTGACCACCTTTATGGCCAAACCGTTCCACGATCTCTCGGGCAACGGGTTTCACGTGCATTACTCGCTGTGGCGCGATGGCCAAAACGTCACCGGCGCGGGCGGCAAACTGTCCGCCACCGGGCGCGCCTTCGTCGCCGGATTGCAGGCGCGGATGAATGAGGCGTCGATCTGCAGCGCAGGCACCGTCAACGGCTATCGCCGCCGCATCCCGCTGAGCTTTGCGCCGATCAATGCCAGTTGGGGGGTGGATAACCGCACCGTGGCGCTGCGGGTGATCGAGGGCGCCGATGCCGCGGTGCGGGTGGAAAAGCGCGATGCCGGGGCAGATGCCAACCCCTACCTGCTGCTCGCCACCGATATCGCCGCTGGGCTCGACGGGATCGAGCAGGGGCTTGAACCCAGCGCCCCTTGTCAAGGCAACGCCTATGACGACCCCCATGCCGGGGCGCCGCTGCACCGCGATCTGGGCAGCGCCATCGCCGACGCCCGCGGCTCGGCTTGGCTGCGCGCGGTGCTGGGCACGCCGCAATGGGATCTGCTCTGTCAGCAGGCCGAACGCGAACTGGCCTATTTCAACGATCAAGTCACCCCGGTGGAAACCGCGCGCTACCTGCGCACGTTATGAGCGGGTGCGCCGGTAACCGCGCGACCCAATAACAGCGCGCTATAGCAACGCCGCCAACATGAATGCCGGGCAATAAGGAACTGACGCCGCTTCTCTTTTTTCAAAATACCTCCGCCGGAGGCGCACAGAAATCATCAGGCGCTCCGCTGCCCAAGTCTAGGGTCTCGCTGTCAAACCAACCCGATACGCGACCCATCCTCACGCGTCTCTGCCGGGTATGCCCGCCCCGATCAGCCCGCTTCTCGCTATCGCAGATCGCCCGTCGCGGCGTAACGCAGCAATCACGGCTTTTGCCAGCGCGGCTTTGTCAGTACCACGGGGACGGCCAGAAGCAGGGGAGCGCGATTCGCCTATGGTGACCAAGGTCACAACATTCACCAGCCGCGCATTTCGCGACGCGCTCAGCAGCTTCGCCACCGGGGTCACCGTGGTCACTGCGCCGGGGCGCGACGGCACGCCTGTGGGCATCACGGCGTCCAGCTTCAACTCAGTCTCTACCGAGCCGCCGTTGATCCTGTGGAGCGTGGGCAAAACCTCCCGCAGCGCGCCGTCGTTTGAGGCGGCGGAATACTTTGCGGTCCATGTGCTCACGCCAGAACAGACCGATCTTTCCAACACATTTGCCAAGAGCGGCATCGATAAATTCGCTCAAACCGCGTTTGAAGAGGATGAGCACGGCGTGCCGATCCTGCCGGGCACGGCGGCGCGGTTCGATTGTCGCCGCTGGGCGGTCTATGAGGGCGGCGACCACTGGATTATCGTGGGCGAAGTGCTCTCGATCGACACGCTGCAGCGCCAGGGCCTGGTATTCGGCGGTGGCGCCTATTCCTTAGCGGCCCCGCTCGAGGCGTTGCGCCCCGATCTGGCCGAGGATGGCGGCGTTGGCGACACGTTGGAGCATCAACTGTCCCAGGCCTATCACAAGATGGTGGTCCAATTTCACGACGTGGTGCGCCAAAACGGGCTGACGGTCGATGAGTGGCGGGTGTTGAGCGCGCTCTACGCGCCAGCGCCGGTGTCGTTCTCAGACCTCGCGGGCCAGACCTTCCTGGAACCGGCGACGCTAGAGGCCACGCTCGAGGCGATGGAGGAGGCGGGCCTATGCCGCCGCGACGGGGCGGGGCGTGGATGTGCTGTGCATGCCACCGCCCAGGGGCGTGAGCGGGTCACGCATCTGATCGCCTTGGCCCAAGCGCAGGAACGCCATGTCTTGGCGCCGCTTAGTGATGAACAGATCGCCGCTTTGCGCGATGGGTTGCGGGCGCTGGTGGCGCAGCGCGACGCGCCGCCATAGAGCGCCGCGTCAGCCGCTCGCTCTAGCCGCCAGTGTGGGACATGTGACGCGTCATCTGGCCGTCGATCACCTGGCGCGAATAGTCGAAATCGTGTCCTTTAGGCTTGCGCCCAATCGCCTTGATGATCGCTGAGACAAGCGGCGCATCCGTGTCGGGAAACGCCCGCATCGGCGCGCGCAGATCGGCCATGTCCTCTTGACCCAGGCACATATAAAGCTCGCCCTTGCAGGTCAGCCGCACCCGATTGCAGCTTTCGCAGAAATTATGGGTGAGCGGGGTGATAAACCCGATCTTTTGTCCCGTCTCTTCCAGCGTGACGTAGCGGGCGGGCCCACCGGTGCGCTCGGCCAGATCAGTCAGCGTGTAACGCTCTGACAATTGCCGCCGCAGATCGGTTAGAGGCCAGTACTGGCCGATGCGGTCTTCATTGCCCAGATCCCCCATCGGCATCACCTCGATAAAGGTGATGTCCATGTCTCGTTCCTGGCAAAAGCTGACCAGATCGAACAGCTCATCTTCGTTGAAGCCGCGCAGCGCCACGGTGTTGAGCTTGACCCGCAGCCCCGCCTGCAAAGCGGCATCGATTCCCTTCATCACCTGAGGCAGGCGGCCCCAGCGGGTGACCCGGGCGAATTTCTGCTCATCGAGCGTGTCGAGCGAGACATTGATCCGCCGCACGCCCATAGCCGCCAATTGATCGGCGAAGCGGAAAAGCTGCGACCCATTGGTGGTCACGGTCAACTCGGCCAAGTCGCCGGTTTCCAGATGCCGCGACATCGCCTTGAAGAACGTCATAATATCGCGGCGCACCAGCGGCTCACCGCCTGTAATCCTTAGCTTCTTTATGCCCAGGCCCACGAAGGCAGAACATATCCGGTCCAACTCTTCGAGCGATAACAACTCCTTCTTGGGCAGGAAACTCATCTGCTCGGCCATGCAATAGACGCAGCGAAAATCGCATCGGTCCGTGACCGAGACGCGCAGATAGTCAATCCTGCGCTGAAAGGGATCGATTAACTCGTCAGGCATGCGCAGAAGCCTAGCCAGATCAGAGTCTTGTCGCAATCCCTTGCATCGTGTTGTATATGTGCCATCGCATCGCACGAGGGTCGCCCATGAAACGCTTTTTGGTCTTGATGTCTGCACTCGCTCTCGCGGGCTGCGCCGGCCAGGGTCCGGGATTGTTCAACAATGCCGCGCCGCCCCCCGCGGGCAATAATGCCGCCAATAACGCAGCCAATCCGGATGCCGCTGACCCCAATGCGGCGACACCTCCTGCAGCCGGAAACACCGATACTGCGCAGAACAACAATAACACCAACACGGTGACCGTCACCGACAACACCACCGAAGTGGCCACGCTGCCGCCGGCACCACCGCCGCCGCCCAACGCCACCACGCCAGAGCAGTTTGACACCACCACCGAAGAGGATCGCAATGTGGCGGTGGCGCCCACGCCAGACACGTCGGGGGATGGTCGGCTCGGCACGACCGTGGCCTCCATCGGCGATGCGGCAGAGCCGGGGTTCTGGATCAAGACGCCGCTCGTCTCCGCGCAAGGGTCGGGGCGGTTGTTCTACCCCGCCTCGGGCCGCACGATCCAGGTGCAACTGATCCCATCGGGGGGCGATTCAGGCTCCGGCAGCCAGGTGTCGCTGGCGGCTTTGCGGCTGTTGAACGCGCCGCTCGACGGGTTGCCGGAACTGGTCGTGTATCAAAACTAACCGCTTGGGCCTGATGCGGGTGGCGCGCACCATCATCGCCCGGACAACTATGGGGCGGATCATTCTGGTGCAGGTCATTAGGGCCTGGATCACCATGGCCCGGACAATGAGCCCCTAGCGAAACCACGACCCGCTGAACCCGCGCAGTCGCAAAACCACGCGCGCCGCAGCCATGCAAAGCCGCGCATACTGGTCACGTCAGTCGAAGCACGCTCCACGTTCGCCGAACCCATCGCCACCGAGGCTCACCCATGCCGCGCGCGCCGTTCGCTTTCCTACCTGCGTTTCAGGAAACCACTCCAAATGTCGCGACCCAAACCCATCCATAGGCGCGCCCTAACCCATCCATAGCCGCGTGCCCCCAACACACGCTTAGAGCTGCGCGCCCCCGACAGACATCCATAGCCGCGCGTCCCCGACAGACTTCCATAGCCGCGCGTCCCCGACAGACTTCCATAGCTGCGCGTCCATACCACGACCTACGCCTCGCTTCCGCTTCTCTTTTTCCCAAATACCTCCGCCGGAGGCATTATCTCTTTTTGGGTGCCACCGATGAAACGGCGCTACCGGCGGCCTAATCCCGCCTGCATCACCGCGCGACGCAACGGGGCCACATCATGGACCAGGCGCAGACCCGCGCGGCGTATCCCTTGCAGCGGTGCCGCGCCCGATTGGCATAGCCGATTGTAGGCGTCGATCACCCGCGCGCGCAGGGCGATATCGCCTTCTCGGGCGCGGGCATAGCGCGCCAGAAACGCGGGCGTGCCTAGATCCGCGGGCGCCGCCTGGGCAAGATCATAGAGTACTGCGATGTCATGAAGCGAGGTGTTGAGCCCTTGGGCGCCAATCGGCGGCATCACATGGGCGGCTTCAGCGACAAGCGCCACCCGCTCCGCCGTCAGCCGCGCGGCTGTGCGGGTGATGATCGGCCAATCCGCCATCGGGCTGGCCCGCTCCATCGCGCCGAGCGCATAGCAGGCCCGCGCGCTCATCGCCTCATTAAAGCCCCGCGCGTCAAGCGCGGCCAGCGCCTCCGCGCGCCGCGCATTATTCATCCAAACGATGGCCGAGCATGGCCGCCCGTCCAGGTCCGGCATCGGCACCGTGGTGAAGGCGCCGCCATCGAGATAGATCTCAGTGGAAATCCCTTGATGGGGAATGGCGTGGCAGGCCTGAAACGCAAAAGCGCGCTGACGATAGTGCCAGGTGCGCGCGTCAATGCCGGCAAGGCTGCGCAGCACCGACGCGCGGCCATCGGCCGCGATGACGAGGCGTGCGGCAACCGCGCCGCCGGCGCGGTCGAGGCGCAGCCTCGCCTCACCGGTGCGAGTGACCAGCCCGGTGACCCGCTGGCCCCAGGCCAGCGTCACCCCCTCCATCTCAGCCAGCGCAGCCGCCAGGCGGCAGCGCGCCAGTGCATTTGGCAGGTTCCACCCAAAACTGTCCTGTCCCAGATCGACGGGTGAAAACACCCGGCTTACGCGCGGCGCGGGCGGGTCACCGCCCGCATCGATGATGCGTAGACCGGTGAGGGCGGTGGCATGGGGTTCAAGCGCGGGCCACAGGCCCGCCGCATCAAAGAGCGCTTTTGCCGGTTGCAAGAACGCGGTGCTGCGACGATCAGCGTTTGCCGCCTCTGGGTCAGGCGGCGGCGCAGGGTCGACCACGAGCACGCTAAAATCCGCCGCGCCGAAGGCTGCGGCGGCGGTTAGCCCGGCCAGACCACCGCCTGCGATCACCAGATCGTAGCGTTCCACGCTCATGGGATCGCTGCCAGAAACCCAGCCAGATCGCTGGTATGGTGGTGGATATGGCTGCCCTCGGCCGCCGCAGGCGCCACATGGATCGTGCGCATCCCCAAGGCATGGGGCACGACCAGATTGCGCGGCTCATCTTCAAACATCGCCGCCTGCTCGGGGTCGAGCGCATCCGCGGCGAAGACGCGGTCGAAGGCGTCGCGGTTTGGTTTGGGCGCCCAATCGGCATGCTCGATCCCGTAGACCGCGTCGAACACCGCCTCGAGCCCCCGCGCAGCAAGCACCCGGCCCGCATATTCGGCATCGCCGTTGGTGTAGACAATCCGCCGCCCCGGCAGCGCGCGGATCTGCGCCGCCAAATCAGTATCGGGTTCAAGCCCGCTTAGGTCGATATCGTGCACGGCGCGCAGAAACTGCCAGGGATCGATGGCGTGATGATGGATCAGCCCTGCCAGCGTGGTGCCGTTTTCAAGCCAGTAGCGTTTGCGGATCGCGTCGGCTTCGGCGTCGCTCACACCCAAAAGCGCGGCAACATAGTCACGCATTTTGCCGTGCATCTGCTCAAAAAGCCGGGCGCTGGGCGGGTAGAGGGTGTTGTCGAGGTCAAAGACCCAATAGCGAACATGGTCGAAGGCGGCGCTGGTCATGCCTGAGAGCTAGACTGCTCGGGCCGGTTCGTCCACCGCGCTTGCGCTCATGCCGCATGAGGTGCGTTTGGCCTGGCGCTTGGTTGGGTGTTTGGCCGTCGATGAGACCGCGCGTTCGGGTGTGACTGGGGGTCCCAAGCCTGGCCACAATTTCGATGCATTGCTGCGTTGGATCGCGCGAGAATGCTTGACTTGATGGTCCGGGCGACGGCACTATGTATACCATAGTATTCAATCAGCCGCGCGCAGGGTCCTAACATTATGGTGCAGATCAAAACCCCGACCCGCGACGCCTATGCGATGATCCTCGAGGCGATTGATGTCGGGCAATATAAGCCTGGCACCCGATTGGTCGAGAGCGAATTGGCCGAGCGTTTTGGCGTATCGCGCACCCCTATCCGCGAAGCGCTGCAGCGGCTTGAGACGCAATCCCTGCTCACGCGGGACGGCCGGTCGCTGATGGTGTCCTCGCTCGATCACAACCAGATGTCCGAGCTTTACGCCGTCCGCACCGAGCTTGAGGGTCTCGCGGCCCGGCTCGCCGCGCAGCACGCCTCCACCGAGGAGGTGCGGGTTCTGGCACGCATGGTTCAAGACGACCGT
This sequence comes from Pseudomonadota bacterium, assembly GCA_038750765.1. Lineage (GTDB taxonomy): Bacteria > Pseudomonadota > Alphaproteobacteria > Rhodobacterales > Rhodobacteraceae > Psychromarinibacter. The sequence continues at coordinate 13,083 of JBCDGW010000015.1, forward strand.
GCCTTGCTGAGCGATCCAAGCGCCTTAGCGCGGGCCAATAAACGCTTTCACAAGCAGATCCACCTCGCATCGCATAACCGCTATTTGGTGCAGCAGCTTGATCTGGTGCATCAGTCGATGGCGCTTTTGGCGACCACGTCACTGGCTGTGGAAGGGCGGGGTGAGCGGGCACTCGAGGAACATCAGCAAATCGTCGATGCCATCGCCGCCCATGACGGTGACGCGGCCTATCACGCGCTCAAAGACCACATCTCTCAGGCGTTCGAAACCCGTCTCAAACACGACGCTGAAAACGCCAAGAGCTAACTAGCTGGGCCCAAATCGGTACCGCCGGCGCCGCTTTCGGTCGCGATGGCGTCAGGCGGCCGACCTCGCTCGCCGCGTCCCGCCTCGAGATGCATGCGCTCAGCCGCGGGTGGCGTGGGCCGCGCGACGCTCAATCGCTCGCTGTTTTTCGCTTAACGCCTGTTTCGCGTTGAAGGCCCGTTTATTGCTGAGAGCCCGCCTTTTGTTCAGCGTAAGCAAGTCGGGTTCAGGGCGAAACGCCGTAAACAACCGCCGCCCAAACGCTGCTGGGCGTGCCAGAAGCAGAAGCGGCAACGCGCGAGCATCGGCGAACCGCTCATCCTGGGCAGAAAAGACGCCGTGCTGGGTCTTTTCCCAATAATGCGGGCGCACCACCAGATCGATGAGGCCGCGATAGGCCGCCAGCGTGGCCAAGGGAAAGTACCCGCCCACGGTGAAGCACCACAGCCGCAGATGCCGATGCGATGCAGCGCGCACGCTGTAGAGCCAGACGGTCAGCGAAATCACCCCCGAGCTTAACAGAAGGACGATCAGCAGCGTGCCGCTTACCGGCGTAAGCCAGGGCGAGATTGGATGGGGCAGGCCGAACGGCACCAGCCAGAAGGCCCAGATCAGCGGCGCCAGGGCGGCGTGACCGAGCGCACCGAGCAAAACCAGCTGCACACCCAGAAATTTCCAAGCGCCCAGATCACGCCAGAGCGCCAGCGGGCGGCGCATATGGGTGGCCCAGGTGATCGCGTAGCCCTTCAGCCAGCGCGAGCGCTGCTTCACCCAGGGCCAGGCGCGGGCATTGGCCTCTTCTTGGGTGACCGACTCGATGAATTCGGTGCGATAGCCGTGGCGCGCCAGGCGGATACCCAAATCCGCATCCTCGGTCACGTTGTGGGCATCCCACCCGCCGAGCGCATCGAGCACATCACGGCGGAAGAACAGCGATGTGCCGCCGAGCGGGGTGACAAACCCCAGACGCACAATCCCCGGCAGGATCACGCGGAACCATGCGGCATATTCAATCGCGAAGCAGCGCGCCAGCCAGTTCGACCGGCTGTTGTAGAAGTCGAGCACCGCTTGCACACAAGCCAGATCGCTGCCGCCTTCGTGAAACCGGCGCACCACCCGCAAAATCTGATCCGGGTCTGGACTGTCTTCGGCGTCATAGATCCCGATGATGCTGCCGCGGCAGAAATCGAGCGCATAATTAAGCGCGCGCGGCTTGGTTTTGATACTGCCCTCGGGCGCCACGATGGCGCGCACATGGGCGGGCATCGTCAATCGCGCCAGCGTGTCCTGGGTCACCGCGTCATCGGCCTCCACCACCAGCACGATATCGAGCAGTTCTCGGGGGTAGTCGATGCGGCTGAGCCGGGCGACCAGCTTGGCGGCGATCTCGCGCTCGCGCAGAAGCGGCACCAAAACCGACACCCGCGGCAGACGGGCCATGACCGGGCTCAGCGCGCGATCTGCCGGGGGTTGCGCCGCTTCACGCAGCCGCGCGACCAAGGCCGCTGCCTTTAGGGCGGTGTTGGCCGCTAAGATCAATAGGGCGGCAACGGTGGCGATCTGCGCGGCCTGCCACGGATAGGCCAGCGCCAGCAGGATCAGCGCCAGCATACCGGTGAGCGCCATCGGGTTCGCGTCGCTGACGCCTAGGCCCAAATTGCGACAGCTCTCGCGGGCGGGCACCCGGGTTTCGGCGCGGTCGATCAGTTCGGGCAGGGCCATGCCTGTTACCGCGCCGTGCAGATCACTCTCGCCGATGATCACCAGGCGCACCGGGCCGAACATGTCCTCAAGCCAAGCACGGTTGTCCTCGAAAATATCCGGCTTCGATGAGGCGATCAGCAGCGTCTCGCCGATGCGTTTGAGCGGCAGAAGGCCCAGCCGCAAGCACCGCGCTGCGCCGATAGCAGAGATCCGCGATGGGTCGGGCGGGATCACCGACAGATCCACCAGCGGCGCGCAATATTGCTCGGATAGAGCGGCGTAAAGCTGCTGCCGCGACACCAGACCATTGGTCAACAAGATCTCGCCAAAGCGGGCATCGCAGCGCGTCTGACGCTCCAAGACGCGGCGTCGATCCTGCTCTGTCAGGGTTCCTGCATCGACCAAGATCTCCCCCAGCTTCGGCCGCTTGTCAGGCGGGCGGCTTTCGTTGCGGTCGTGCAGAGAGGGAAGCGAGCGAAGCAGGCCGTAGGAAACCATGATACCACCGAGGGGTCGTTAACCACTCGGTCATCATTTCGCCCTTATCCTTAATTTTCCGTTAAGTTAAAGAAGGTTAACGGCACTTGTCCCTAAGGCTAGACGGGGCCCTCAGGCTAGGCGGGCGTTTGCGCAGCGGCGTTCATGGCGCTCACAAAGCGCTCGAACAGGTAGTAGCTGTCTTGCGGGCCCGGGCTTGCCTCGGGGTGATACTGCACCGAGAAGATCGGCCGTTCGCGGTGGCGGATGCCGCAATTAGAGCCGTCAAAGAGCGAGACATGCGTCTCCATCACCGATGGCGGCAGGGTTTGGCTATCGACGGTAAAGCCATGGTTCATCGAGGTGATTTCCACCTTGCCGGTCTCTAAGTCTTTGACCGGGTGGTTCGCGCCGTGATGGCCGTGGTTCATCTTAATCGTCTGCGCCCCAAGCGCGATCGCCAGCATCTGATGGCCGAGACAGATGCCAAAGACAGGCATCGGCGATTGCTCCATCACGCTTTGGATCATCGGCACGGCGTAAGCCCCGGTCGCCGCCGGGTCGCCAGGCCCGTTGGACAAAAACAGCCCCGCCGGGTTTTGCGCGAGCACGTCTTCAGCGGTTGCGCTGGCAGGCATCACCGTGACGTCGCAGCCCGCCGAGGCCAGGCACCGCAGAATGTTGCGCTTGGCGCCGTAATCAACGGCGACCACCTTGTGACCGGGTCCGCTGCGGCGGGGAAACCCGTCGGGCCACGCCCACCGCATCTGATCCCAGCGGTAGGATTGGGCGCAGGTGACGTCGCGCGCCAGATCGCGGCCCTCAAGCCCGGCAAACCCCCGCGCGGCGGCCACCAACGCGGCCAAATCGAACAACCCGTCGGGATTATGCGCCAGCGCCACATGGGGTGCGCCCTGCTGCCGGATCGCGCGGGTCAGCCGCCTGGTATCGATGCCGCCGATCCCGATCCGGCCGCGCCGCGTCAGCCAGGCCTGCAAATCCTCGCTGGCCCGCCAATTTGACGGCGCTGTCGGGTCCCACTTCACCACGATGCCGTTGGCAACCGGCTCGGCGGTTTCATCATCGTCGCTGTTGACGCCGACATTGCCGATATGGGGAAAGGTGAAGGTCACGATCTGCCCGGCATAGGACGGGTCGGTCATGATCTCCTGATATCCCGTCATCGCGGTGTTGAAGCACAATTCTGCGGTGGTCTCGCCCGCCGCGCCAAAGCCGTGGCCGAAGAATAAAGTGCCGTCGGCCAGGGCCAGGCAGGCGGTGGCATTATCGGGTCCGCGGGATTGTGGCATCGGGGCACCTTTCGCGTGCGCTGAGCAGTTCGCGCGGACAATAGGCGTAGCGCTAGAGTGGCGCAAGCAGCGTCACATTTATGCTTCTTTCATGATTTCAATAACTTACAATTTTATCAGAGCATTGCGTCGCAATTAGCCTGCGCCTACATTGCAAAGTTCGCAAAAGCGGATCGAAGAGGTTCAACGCGATGGGATTACGCACGAAACTTGGGCATGCGCTCAAAGATGCGATGAAAAACCAGGAGGCTGAGCGGTTGTCGACGCTGCGGCTGATTAATGCGGCGATCAAGGATCGCGATATCGCTGCCCGCTACGGCACTGAGGGCGACGGCGTCAGCGAAGACGAAATCGTCGGTATCCTCGCCACGATGGTCAAGCAGCGCCAGGAAAGCGCCCGCGTCTATGAAGAGGGCGGCCGCCTCGATCTGGCGGAGCGAGAACTGGGCGAGATCAAGGTGATCGAGGCATTCCTGCCCAAGCCGCTGAGCGAGGATGAGGTGGAGGCGGCCATCGGTCAGGCAATTGCTGATACCGGCGCGGGATCAATCAAGGATATGGGCCGGGTGATGGGCGCCCTGAAGGCGGATTACACCGGCCGCATGGATTTCGGGTCGGTCGGCCCGATGGTGAAGGCACGGCTCGGCTAACACGTTTGCCCTTTCACTCCAGCCATCAGCGAATGGTCCAGCACTTTAGCGCGGCTTCCCGCATCGGGAGACGCTAAGTCACGCGATCACCGGCCGCCCCCTTAGGCAGCCTGCATTCTCGCGCTAAAGGTCCTAGATGCGGCTATTCCACCGTGACGGACTTGGCCAAGTTGCGCGGCTGATCGACATCGGTGCCTTTGGCAATCGCGGCGTGGTAGGCCAAGAGCTGCGCGGGTACCGCATAGAGGATCGGCTCAAACAAGCTCTCGATTTCGGGCATCACGATGGTGCGCCACACGCCTTCGCTCGCCTGCTGGGCGCCCTCGCGATCGGTGATCAACAGCACCTTGCCGCCCCGCGCAAGCACCTCCTGCATGTTCGAAACCGTCTTATCAAAAAGCGCGTCTCGCGGTGCCATCACGATCACTGGCACAGCCTTATCCACCAACGCGATAGGCCCGTGCTTCAATTCGCCCGACGCATAGCCCTCCGCGTGTATGTAGCTGATCTCCTTGAGCTTCAGCGCGCCTTCCATTGCCAGAGGGTACATCTGCCCCCGGCCCAGAAACAGCACATCCTGAGCCTCCGCGATCTGCCGTGCAGCGTCCGCGATATCGTCAGCCTGCGAGAGCGCCTGGTTCATTCGGCCCGGCAACGTCTGCAAGCTCGCCAGATGATCCGCGAGCACAGTGTCGTCGATCCGGCCCTTGGCGTGGGCGGCTTGCAGCGCCATCAACACCAGCACGGTCAACTGGCAGGTGAAGGCCTTGGTCGAGGCGACACCGATTTCGGCGCCCGCATGGATCGGCAGGTTAACCGCCGCTTCCCGCGCAATCGAGCTGGTGGGCACATTGGTTACCGCGGCGATCTCGGCCTTGTCCTGGCAATACCGCAAGGCGGCCAACGTGTCGGCGGTCTCGCCCGATTGGCTGACAAAAATCGCCAGCGTCTTGGGTGACAGCGGCGGCTCGCGATAGCGAAACTCCGAGGCGATATCGACATCGGTCGGCATCCCGGCCACCTGCTCAAACCAATACTTCGCCGTTAGGCAGGCGTAAAATGCGGTGCCGCAGGCCACCAGGGTCAGCCGGTCATAGCGGGCGAGATCCAGCCCCTCGGGTAACGCTATCGCGCCATCTTGCACGTAGTGGCGCAGCGCGCCGCCGATCACTGTCGGCTGCTCCGCGATCTCCTTGGCCATGAAATGCTTGTGACCGGCCTTGTCGATCTGGGTGGTGTCCAGCTGGATCGTGCGCAATTGCCGGTTGGCGAGCCGCCCGCTGGCATCGTAGATCTCCACGCCAGCCCGAGTGAGCACGGCGCGGTCGCCTTCTTCGAGATAGGTGATCTGATCGGTGAGCGGTGCCAGCGCAATCGCGTCAGAGCCCACATACATCTCACCGTCGCCATGCCCAATCGCGAGAGGCGAGCCCTTGCGCGCGGCGATCAGCAGATCCTCCTCGCCCTCAAACAGAAAGCACAACGCAAAAGCGCCTTCGAGCATCGCTATCGTCTGCTCGGCGGCATCGCGCGGGGCCAGACCCTGATCGAGGAACCGTTTCGTCAGCGCCGCCACCACCTCGGTATCGGTCTCGGTTTCTAGCGTCGCGCCACTGGCCTCAAGATCTTGGCGCAGCGCGCGAAAGTTCTCGATAATCCCGTTATGCACAACCGCCACAGGACCGGCGCGATGGGGATGGGCGTTGGTGACATTGGGCGCGCCATGGGTGGCCCAGCGGGTATGGCCGATACCGGCCTTACCGGTCAGCGGCTCATGCACCAAGAGGTCGGAGAGGTTGATCAGCTTGCCCACCGCGCGGCGGCGATCCAACGCTGCGCCATCGGTGAGCGTGGCAATCCCGGCACTGTCATAGCCACGATATTCTAGCCGTTTTAGCGCCTCAACGATGATCGGCGCCACTTCATGCGTCCCTAAGACGCCCACGATTCCGCACATGCTCTAGCCCTTTTTCGAATTCTCTTTCGCCAATAGATAAGAAGCGCGCAGCCGGGTCGCCATGTCGGGTTTGGTCTCTTGCTGCGCGCGGCCCAACGCCAATGCTGCGTCGGGCACGTCTTTGGTGATCACCGAGCCGCTGCCGGTCATCGCGTCATCGCCTACCTTTACCGGCGCCACCAGCATGGTATCCGACCCGATAAAGGCGCGGGCCCCGATCTCGGTGCGAAACTTCTGCACACCGTTGTAATTGCAGGTGACGGTGCCGGCGCCAATATTGGCCGCCTCGCCAATGCTGGCATCGCCGATATAGCTTAGATGGTTGACCTTGGCGCCAGCCCCGATTTGCGCGTTCTTAATCTCCACAAAATTGCCCACCCGGGCAGCGCCATCAAGCTCGGCCCCGGGGCGCAGCCGGGCATAGGGCCCCACAATCGCGCCGCTGCCCACATGGGCGCCTTCGAGATGGGAAAATGCCCGGATCTGCGCGCCCGTCTCGACGCTGACACCCGGGCCGAACACGACATTTGGCTCCACGGTTACATCGCGGCCAAGCACGGTGTCATGGGAGAAAAACACAGTCTCCGGTGCGGTGAGCGTCACGCCAGCCTCCAGGGCTGCGCGGCGTGCTTTCGCCTGAAACACCGCTTCCGCGGCAGCCAGATCAGCGCGGGAGTTTACCCCCAGCGTTTCGGCTTCAGCGCAGGTCACCGCCGTGGCGCTCAGCCCGCGCGCCCGCGCCAGCGCCACCACATCGGTCAGGTAGTACTCACCCGCCGCATTGTCGTTTGAAAGCGCGTCGATCATCGTGAAGAGCGTGTCCGCCGCGGCGCATAGCACACCGCTATTGCACAGCGTGATCGCCCGCTCTTCGGGGCGCGCATCCTTGAACTCCACGATCCGCGCCAGGCTGTCGCCTTCCATCACCAAGCGGCCATAGCGCCCCGGATCGGCGGCTTCAAAGCCGAGCACAACCACGCCGAAGCCCGCCGCGCGCGCCGCTTTCATCTGTGTCAGCGTCTCGGGCGCGATAAACGGGGTATCGCCGAAGAGCACGAACACATCGCCATCGAACCCCTCTAGCGCCTCGCGCGTCTGGGCCACCGCATGGCCTGTGCCCAGTTGTTCTTTCTGCATCACCACATTGATATCGGGGTCGAGCGCTTTGGCTGCCGCCTCCACGGCGTCGCTGCCATGGCCCACGACCAAGATCTGGCGTGCCGGGGCGAGGGAGGCGCCTGCCGCCAGCGCGTGCCCGAACAGGGGTAATCCGCCCACCGCGTGCAGGACTTTGGGCAGATCCGATTGCATCCGCGTGCCTTGCCCTGCGGCAAGAACGATGACGGCGTTTTCCATGGCGCTCCTCGGGCCCGATAACGGGCGCACTCTTTATCGTACGGGCGCTATCGGGCAAGTCTACGGCTATCAAAAGGCGTGTCAGGGCGTTACAGACCGCCGCGACAGGCGCTGTAGGGAGCGGTGATGCGCACGGTTATTTTTGACCTCGACGGCACATTGGCCGATACCAGCGGCGACTTGATCGCAGCCGCGAATGCCTGTTTCCGCGCGCTAGGCGAGGGGGATCCGCTGGACCCGGCCAAGGACGTGGCAACAGCGTTTGCAGGCGGTAAGGCGATGCTAAGCTTGGGGTTTGAGCGGCTAGGGCGCCCTGATCCTGACGCGGTGGAGCGGCTTTATCCTGTGCTGTTGGGCCATTATGGCGAAGCCATTGACGTCTACACAACGCTCTATCCCGGCGCTGTCGAAGCGGTGGAAGCCTTGCGCGCAAAGGGTTTCAAAACCGGGATCTGCACCAACAAACCCGAGGCCCTAGCGCAGGATTTGATGACCCGGCTCGGCGTTCGCGACCTGTTCGGCTCTCTCATCGGTGCCGATACGCTCGCCCACCGCAAGCCGCACCCTGCGCCCTACATCGCCTCGGTCGAGCAGGCCGGCGGCACGCTCACGCGCTCGCTGCTTGTGGGCGACACCGCGACCGACCGCGAAACCGCGCGGGCAGCGGGTGTTGCCTCAGTGTTGGTAACGTTCGGCGCCGAGGGTGACCGCGTGGCGGCGTTGGCACCCGAGGCGCTTTTGCCCAACTATCAGGCGCTGTTGCCGATTGTGGAGAAATTGCTGCCCTGACGCCGCATTGACGCGGTGCAGGCGACAGCACAAGGATGCGGATATGGCCGAGCGATTCACTGGTAACTTCACCCAGCAAGAGCCGATCCCGGAGGATGGGATCGAGGCGGCGCTGGCTGTTCTGCGCCATGGCCGGCTACACCGGTATAACGTGACGCCGGGCGAGGTGGCCGAGGCGGCGCTGCTGGAGCAGGAGTTTGCCGCGTCCGTGGGGGCGAAGTACTGCCTGGCGGTCACGTCTGGCGGCTACGCGATGGCCACGGCGTTACGCGCAACGGGCGTGGCGGCGGGCGATGCGATCTTGTCGAACGCGTTCACGCTGGCGCCGGTGCCGGGGGCAATCGCAGCGGTGGGCGCACGGCCGGTTTTTGTCGAGGTGACCGAGGCGCTGACCCTCGATCTCGAGGATTTGGAGCAGAAGGCGGCTGAAACCGGGGCGCGCACGCTGCTGCTCAGCCATATGCGCGGGCATATGTGCGATATGGATCGGCTGATGGCGTTTTGCGATCGCGCCGGGATCACCGTGATTGAGGATTGCGCCCACACGATGGGGGCGGCGTGGGATGGTGTGCCCTCGGGCCGTCACGGATTGGTCGGCTGCTATTCAACCCAGACATACAAGCACATCAATTCGGGCGAGGGCGGCTTTATCACCTCCGATGACCCCGACGTGATGGCGCGCGCGATTATGTTGTCGGGTTCGTACATGCTCTATGAGCGTCACCTAGCCAGCCCGCCTGCGGACGCATTTGCCAAGCTGCGGTACGAGACGCCCAATATGTCAGGCCGCATGGACAACCTGCGTGCTGCGATCCTGCGCGCGCAGCTGCCGCACCTGCCTGATCAAGTGGCGCGCTGGAACCGGCGCTACCGGGCGATTGAGGCTGGTCTCGCCGATGTGCCGGGCATCCGGATCATCGCCCGCGATCCGCGCGAGCATTATGTCGGTTCATCGATCCAGTTCCTGCTGCCCGGTTGGGGGCCTGACACGGTAACCGCCTATATCGCGCGCCTCGCGGCGGCCGGGGTTGAGGTGAAATGGTTCGGCGCGCCGGAACCCGCCGCATTCACCTCGCGCTATTCATCTTGGCATTTCACCGAGCCGGTGACGCTGCCGCGCACAGATGCGATCCTCGCCGGGCTGATCGACATGCGCGTCCCGCTGACGCTCAGCTTGGACGATTGCGCGTTGATTGCGCGGATCCTTGCCCGCGAAGCGCTCGAACCGGCGGATTAACGCAGAATTTAAACCTTAGATTGCGCGAAGTAATTTGCACTCAACTCTTTGAATAGTGCGCGCTGCACTGGTTTATAAAATATTAATGAAATCCCTCTCTGACTGTTTACATTCGAGCCAGGCGACAACGCCACGCCATATGTCGCTGTCGAATAAGGGTCGATGAAAGATCCTTTGCCGATCGAAAGAGATCTGAGCCGGGGTCGCCATGAAGCTAATCCAAACCGTGCGCCTGGCTTCAAACACACTGAGAACCCCCAAAAATCCTCACAGCGGCTGACAGTGATGCACAGGACCAATTCAGATGTGCTGGCGGCTCTCGACGCCCAGATGCAGGCGTTGTTGGCGAAGATAAACCGGCCGCACCCCGACTTCACGCTCGCCCGTGAGCCGCGCGATGACGGCACGCCTTACGTCGAGGTCGCCGATGATACCCTGATCTGGAACCGGCGCGAGCAGGGCACGCTGCTGGAGCATTTGCACGCCACCCCGGACGAGGTGCTGTTCTTGGCAATGAGCCGCTTCACCCTTCACTACGCGCAGCAGGCCGAGATGCAGGCGCGCGATGCGCGGGGCTATTCGCGGTGGCGCTGGATGGACGCCCATACCCGCTTGATGGCCCATCTCAACCCCGCTTGGGGCGCGCGGCTTGAAGAGCGGTACAGCCACGAATTGACGGTCAATCCGCTTCACGCCAATGAGATGGGCGCGGCGTTGGTGCCGCTAGATCTGCGCGATTTCGGTATCGATTGACCCCTATCGACCCAGCGCCTAGCCTTGCGTTGAAAGACGCGCCCAGCTGATCGGGCGGTGCTGAATGCGCCGCCTATACCTTACCCTGGGTCGCGTCCTATCAGCGGGAGGAGCAATGTTCGCAGCGTCGATGCGCTTCGATTTGGGGCCTGAAGTGGAGGCGATCCGCGATGTCGTCCACCGCTGGGCGCAAGAGCGGGTGAAACCGATCGCCGCCGAGTTGGACCGCGACAATGTCTTTCCGGCCAATCTTTGGCGCGAAATGGGCGATTTGGGCCTTCTCGGGATCACCGTGGGCGACGCGTATGGTGGCGCGGATCTGGGCTATCTCGCCCATATCGTGGCGGTAGAAGAGATCGCGCGCGCCTCGGCCAGTGTCTCGCTCAGCTACGGCGCGCATTCCAATCTGTGCGTCAACCAGATCAACCTCAACGGCAGCGAGGCGCAGAAACAGCGCTATTTGCCCAAGCTCGTCTCGGGCGAGCATGTGGGCGCGCTGGCCATGTCAGAGGCCGGGGCAGGATCGGACGTGGTGTCGATGCAGCTTCGCGCCGAAAAGCGCAACGATCACTACCGCCTGAACGGCACCAAGTACTGGATCACCAACGGGCCCGACGCCGACACGCTGGTGGTCTACGCCAAGACCGATCCGGATGCAGGCTCGCGCGGGATCACCGCGTTTCTCATCGAAAAAGCGATGACGGGGTTCTCCACCTCGCCCCATTTCGACAAGCTGGGGATGCGTGGCTCAAACACGGCCGAGCTGCTCTTCAACGATGTCGAGGTGCCGTTTGAAAACGTGCTGGGCGAAGAGGGCCAGGGCGTTGCGGTGCTGATGTCGGGGCTCGACTATGAGCGGGTGGTGCTCTCGGGGGTCAATATCGGCATTATGGCGGGCTGTCTTGACGAGGTGATGCCGTATATCGCCGACCGCAAACAGTTCGGCCGCCCGGTAGGGGAGTTTCAGCTTATGCAGGGCAAAATCGCGGACATGTATACCGCGATGAATTCCGCCCGCGCCTATGCTTATGAGGTGGCGAAAGCCTGTGATCGGGGTGAGGTCACCAGGCAAGATGCGGCGGCCTGCGTGCTCTACGCCTCCGAGGAGGGCATGAAAGTGGCCCACCAAGCCGTGCAGGCGATGGGTGGCGCGGGTTTCATGAATGACAGCGCTGTCAGCCGGATGTTCCGCGACGCCAAATTGATGGAAATCGGCGCCGGTACCTCGGAGATCCGGCGCATGTTGGTAGGCCGCGAGTTAATGGGAGCGATGGCATGAAGTGGGTGACGATTGTTGTGTGTTTGTTGGCGCTGCCCGTGGCCGCGCAGGAGCTACAATTCTCGCCGTCCAATACCGAAGCGTGCTTGGCGGAGGCGACGAGCCTGGCCGAGCGCGAAGCCTGTATCGGGGCCTCCGCATCGCTTTGCATGGAATTGACCGAAGGGGGCTATAGCACCGTTGGGATGTCGGCTTGCAGCAATATGGAGCTGATGTGGTGGGATGATCGTCTCAACGCCGTATACCGAGCGCTTCGGTCGCAAAAACGGCGCGAAGACAGCGAATCCGCGGGCTTTTCCGACACGCCTAGTCAAGTGCAAGCGCTGTTAGAGATGCAGCGCGCCTGGATCACGTTTCGCGATACAACCTGCTGGTTTGAGCGGTCGCTTTGGGGCGGTGGCACCGGCGGCGGTCCGGCTGCGGTTTCCTGCCTGATGATGCAAACGGGGCGTCAATCCCTATATCTTGAGGAGTTCCTGAGCGGAGGATAGCTGCATGGATGACGACGGCGTGCCGACAAACAAAGACCAACTGAGCGAGGCGATCAAAAGCGCCATCGAGCGCCAACGGGCCTTTGAAGATCGCCGTGCCACGCGGCTGGGCCGGGGCGCGGAGGGTCTGACCGCGCCGTTGGCAGGGCTGCTCTCGCGCCTGATCCCACCGGCTTTGGCCCGCCAAGCGCTGCATCAGGCCGATTGGGCAGCAGGGCTGACAGTGCCGCAGGAGATCACCGGCCATGACGTGCAATCGATCGCTGCCTGCGACAAAGCCGCGATGCGGGTGCAGGCCTGGGCGCAAGGCTCGAACGCGGCCACCGGCGGTGCGGCGGGCTGGTTTGGCGCCGCCGGGCTGGCCCTCGACGTGCCGGCCACTATCGCGCTGGCCGCGCGCAACGTGCGGGCTACCGGGGCCGCCTATGGTTTTGTCGAGGACGATGAGAATGAGCGCACCTTCCGCTTGATGGTGCTCGAAGTGGCCACCGCGCTCGCCACCGACCGGCGCGCGGATTCAATTGAAAACCTGAACGCGCTCGCCCGCGAGATGAACCGGCCCGAAGTGCGCATGGTGCTCGATCACGGCGCCAAATGGATGACCGAGAAGGTGATTGAGCGGCTAGCACGGCAATTAGGCCTGTCGCTCGCAGGGCGCAAAGCGGGTCAGGTGATCCCGGTTTTGGGCAGCGCCGTGGGCGCCACGGTCAATGCCTCGTTCCAGGTCGATGTCTCGCGCGCGGCCCGCTATGCCTATCGCCAGCGATGGCTGATGGCGCGGCAAGCCCTGCCTGCCCCTGAGGCTGCGACCACCGCCGAACCCGAAGACGCATGACGCTAACCTCGGCGCTGGCACCGGGATCGGACACCGCGCGCGCCAATCGCACCGCCCATCTGGCAGCGTTGGAGACAGTCGCGCAGGCGGCAGAGCGCGCAGCCCAAGGCGGCGGTGACAAAGCCCGCGCCCGCCATGTCGAGCGGGGCAAGATGCTGCCCAGGGCGCGCGTCTCCGCGCTGCTCGATCCGGGCAGTCCGTTTCTCGAGATCGGCGCCACCGCCGCTTACGGCCTTTATGATGATGCCGCGCCCGCAGCAGGGGTGATCGCTGGCATCGGGCAGGTCCATGGCCGCGACGTGATGGTGGTGTGCAACGACGCCATTGTGAAAGGCGGCACTTATTATCCGATGGGCGTCAAAAAGCACCTGCGCGCGCAAGAGATCGCGGCGGAGTGCTGTCTGCCTTGCCTCTATCTGGTCGATTCCGGCGGCGCTAACCTGCCTAATCAGGATGAGGTTTTCCCCGACCGCGACCATTTCGGCCGTATCTTCTACAACCAAGCGCGGATGTCGGCCGCTGGTATCGCGCAGATAGCGGTGGTGATGGGCTCGTGCACGGCTGGCGGCGCTTATGTGCCCGCAATGTCGGATGTGACGATTATTGTTCGCGATCAGGGGACAATCTTTTTGGCCGGTCCGCCGCTGGTCAAAGAAGCCACGGGCGAAGTGGTGAGCGCCGAGGAACTGGGCGGCGGCGATGTGCATACCCGCCTGTCGGGGGTGGCCGATTACCTGGCCGAAGACGATGCCCACGCGCTCGCCCTCGCGCGCCAAGCGGTCGCCTCACTGGGGCCTCGTCCTGCGCCCGCGCTTGCCCGCCAAAGCCCTGAGGCGCCGCTTTATGATCCAGATGAGATCCTCGACGTGGTGCCTGCTGACCTGCGCATTCCCTACGATATCCGTGAGGTTCTGGCGCGGCTTTTGGACGGGTCGCGCTTCGATGAGTTCAAGCCGCGCTTCGGCGAAACGCTGGTGACAGGCTTTGGCCATGTCGCAGGCTGGCCGGTGGGCATCGTCGCCAATAACGGTGTCCTGTTTTCGGAGAGCGCGCAGAAGGGCGCTCATTTTATAGAGCTTTGCTCCCAGCGGCGTATCCCACTGGTATTTCTGCAAAATGTGACTGGTTTCATGGTCGGTCGCCAGTATGAGAATGAGGGGATTGCGCGGCACGGGGCCAAGATGGTGAACGCGGTGGCCTGCACCGAGGTGCCCAAGATCACCATGATCGTCGGCGGCTCATTCGGGGCGGGCAATTACGGGATGGCAGGACGGGCCTATCAGCCGCGCCTGATGTGGTCATGGCCCAATGCGCGGATTTCGGTGATGGGCGGTCCGCAGGCGGCAGGGGTCTTGGCCAGCGTCAAACGCCAGGCCATCGAGCGCGGTGGCGAGACATGGTCAGCGGCTGACGAGGCCGCCTTCAAAGCCCCGACGCTGGCGATGTTTGAGCGCCAATCGCATCCGCTTTACGCCTCGGCGCGGCTCTGGGACGATGGTGTCGTCGACCCCCGAAAGTCGCGCGCCGTGCTGGCGCTATCCCTGCAAGCCGCGCTTAACGCACCGATTGCCGAGACGCGGTTCGGCGTGTTCCGGATGTAACGCTTGCGCCACGCCCAACTTTTGCCAAGCGCCGAGCGTTATTATGCCGGGCCCGTCAAGCACACTAAGACAGTACGCACGACCGGCACACAAGACAGTGGAGCCTCGCCTGAATTGTTTGCTATGGCTCTCGCGAGACGCGCAGCCGGACCGAGTGCGGTCACGCGGCGAAAATCGGAGGAAAACAGGTGAGCCAGCAAGGCGGTCGCAACAAGTCGGATTGGGAACATAGCCGCTATACCGGTTGGCGGCCCAGTTATCGCCAAGACGGTGAGGCGATCCGAAGCGGCGCGACTTACAATCCTCACGGGCGCAGGCGGCGCGTTTATCGCTCCTCTCTCATCGGGCGCATCCTGCGCTTTGTGTTCGCGGTGGCGCTGTTCGTGGCGCTGATCGGCCCAGGTTTCGATTTCGCCAACGGCCTCGCGAAGGCAGCGCCGGGCACCTGCACAATCCGCACCGTGATCGATGGCGGCCGGGTGTTGGTAAGCTGCCCAGGCGGCGACGTGGTCGAGGAACGGGCGATCGCGGGCTATATCGCGCCCCGGCTGATCAATGCCTCCTGCTTCGGCGAGACCATGTCGGGCCTTGCAGCAAGCGTCGATCTGCGGCGGGCGTTGTTTTCGGCCGATGTGGTGCGCATCAGCACGACTGGCGAGGTCGTGGCCCCGGCGCCTGCGGTGGTGCCGGCACCGGCGCAGCCAGATGGAGACGGTGAGACGACAGCCGACACTGAGGGTGACGGTGAGGCCGGCGGTGCGACCGTGCCTGGCACTGAGGAAACCAACGCGGTGCCCCTGGATGACAGCGATGACACGGTTACCTTCGCCGAAAGCGGCGATGCGATCCCCTTTGCGGAAACCGTGGAAGCACCCAGTGAGGAAGACACACCCGAGCCCACCCCGGAGCCCAGTGCGGTGGCGATAGGCGAGGTGCAGGTGCTGCTCGACGGGGTGGATGTCGCGCAACTGATGCAAGAGACGGGTCGCGTGATTAGCCTGACCGATGCGGCGGCGGGCGAGGGGTGGTGCGAGTAATCGACACCCGCCTGACCAGGCAATTCGGCCTTTCGCTTCCTATTCTTTCAGCGCCGATGGCCCATGCTGCTGGCGGGAAGCTTGCCGCTGCGGTGACCCGGGCAGGCGGGCTCGGCCTGATCGGCGGCGGCTATCTCGACGCGGCGGGGATCGACGCTGAGTTTGACGCGGCTGGCAACGCCCCGGTCGGGTGCGGTGTGATCACGTGGGTCGCAGCCGAATACCCCGACCGATTGGAAGCAATTCTAGCGCGGTTGCCACGCGCGGTTTTGGTCAGCTTCGGGGATCCCGCGCCGCTGATGCCTGCGTTGCGTGACGCGGATGTGCCGGTGATCGCGCAGGTGCAGACGCTCAAAGACGCCCGCCACGCCGCTGGGCTCGGGGTACGCGCGATCGTCGCGCAAGGGGCGGAGGCCGGTGGGCACGGGCAGAGCCGGGCCACGATGACGCTGGTACCTGAAGTGGCCAATTTTCTGAGCGCCGCGAATCCTGAGGTGCTGCTTCTGGCGGCGGGCGGTATTGCGGATGGGCGCGGCCTCGCGGCGGCGTTGATGCTTGGCGCGGATGGCGTGCTGGTGGGCTCGCGCCTATGGGCCAGCACCGAGGCGCAGGTGCATCCTGCGATGTGGCAGGCCGCGCAAGACGCCACCGGCGATGAAACGATCCGCTCAAGCGTGATGGATATCGCCCGCGGGCTAAACTGGCCTGCGCGTTATTCCTGCCGGGTTCTGCGCAATGGCTTCACCGAGCGGTGGCAAGACGATCTCGACGGTTTGCGCGCAGCGGCGCCGGGCGAGGCCGCTCGCTGGGCAAAGGCGTGGGAGGCAGGCGATCCGCGCGTGGCCAACACCTTCGTCGGCGAAGCCACCGGATTGATCGATACTGTGCGCCCGGCCGAGGAGATTTTGCGCGATATGGCTCAGGAGGCTGCGGCGCTGCTGGCGGGAGGTTGGCGCCGTTAGAGATGCGGCGCGGCCCGGCTGGTGCGCCGGCGCTAGAGATGCGGCGCAGCACGGCTGGTGTCCTGGCGTTAGAAGTCCGGCGCGGCACGGCTGGTGCGGCGCGGTTAGAGGTGCAGCGCAGCACGGCTAGCGCGGCGGCGGTGGATCTGGCACGCTCACGCGAGGGAGGCGCGATGTTTGACACCATTTTGATTGCTAATCGCGGTGAGATTGCCTGCCGCGTGGCGCGCACGGCGCGGGCGATGGGCGTCAAGACGGTGGCGGTCTATTCCAGCGTCGATGCCCAGGCCGCTCATGTGGCGGCGGCTGATCGCGCGCTGCCGATTGGCGGGGCCACACCGCAAGAGAGCTATCTGCGCGGGGACCGCATCATCGAAGCCGCCCTGAAGGCTGGCGCGCAAGCGATCCATCCCGGCTATGGTTTTTTGTCGGAGAACCCCGATTTCGTCACCGCCGTCGAGGCAGCGGGCCTTACCTTTATCGGCCCCTCGGCAGAGGCGATCCGCGCGATGGGGCTTAAAGATGCGGCCAAAGCGGTGATGGAGGCGGCGGGCGTGCCCGTCGTGCCCGGCTATCACGGCGCTGATCAAGATCCTGCACGCCTTGTAGCGGCGGCGGATGCAATCGGCTATCCGGTTTTGATCAAGGCAGTGGCAGGCGGCGGCGGCAAAGGCATGCGCCTGGTGGATGATCCAAGCGGCTTTGCGGCGGCGCTGCAGGGCGCCCAAGCCGAGGCGCTGGCCGCGTTCGACAATGCGGCGGTGCTGGTGGAAAAGTTCATCGCCGCGCCGCGCCATATCGAGATCCAGGTGTTTGGCGACGGTCAGCAGGCGGTGCATTTGTTTGAGCGTGATTGCTCCGTGCAGCGACGCCACCAGAAGGTGTTCGAGGAGGCCCCCGCGCCAAATATGAGCGCTGAAATGCGCCAAGCGATGGGTGCGGCGGCGGTGCGCGCGGCGCAAGCCATCGGGTACCGCGGTGCCGGGACGGTTGAGTTTATCGTCGACGGGTCGGGCCCGCTGCGGCCGGACGGGTTTTGGTTTATGGAGATGAACACGCGCCTGCAGGTGGAGCACCCGGTGACCGAGGCGGTGACCGGGCTCGACCTGGTGGCGTGGCAATTGCGTGTCGCGGCGGGCGAGCCGTTGCCTCTCGTGCAAGACCAAATCGCGTTTACTGGCCACGCGATTGAGGCCCGGCTTTACGCTGAGGATGTGGCCAAAGGCTTCTTGCCCGCGACAGGCACGCTGCGTCACCTGCGCTTTCCAAGCGGTATTCGGGTGGATACCGGCGTGCGCTCGGGCGATACGATCAGCCCCCATTACGACCCGATGATCGCCAAGCTTATAGCTCACGGTGCGACGCGGAATGAGGCGCTGGCGCGGCTACGCCATGGGCTCGACGCGGTTGAAATTTCGGGCTGCGAGACGAACCACGCGTTTCTGCGCCGGGTCACCCGCAGCGCCGCATTCCATGCAGGCGGCGTCGATACCGGCTTTATCGAGGCAGAGGGCCCCGATTTCCTGGCCGATCCTGTGCCCTGTAGCCGGGCCCGCTCACTCGCCGCGTTGGGGGCGTTGGGTCTGTGCCGGGCGCCGCGTCCCGAGGACGGTTTCGCGCTTTGGGGGCCGCTCGCGCCGGTGATCCAGCGGCTCGATTGGCGCGGCGAGGCCGTTGAGGTGGCGGTCACCATCCACGGGCCGGGCCTGTTTGAGACCCGGATCGGCGGCGCGCATCACCGGATTGCCTGGCACGAGGGCGGGTTCTCAATCGATGAGCAGGCATTCGCGGTGGCTGTGCGGGTTGACGAACCCCACGTCACGGTTTTTTGGGGCAATTGCTATCCGTTCACGATCCCGGATCCGCTGGCGCCGAGGGTCGAGGCAGGCGCGGCAAGCCGTATCGTAACCGCGCCGATGCCGGGCCTGGTTAAAGCCGTGGACGTGGCAGCGGGGGCGGCGGTGCAGGCAGGCGCGCGGTTGGCGGTGCTGGAAGCGATGAAAATGGAGCACGCCTTAACGGCGCACGCGGATGCTGTCGTTGCTGAGGTGCTGGTAACGCCGGGCAGCCAAGTTGACGCCGGTGCGCCGCTGATCCGCTTTGCAGAGCCCGAAGAGTAGGTTGGGCTTAGGGGCGATGATTGGCGTGCGCGGGTGTTGGCGGAAGATCCGCGATTACCAGCGGCTTTGGCGCGAAATCGAGAACACTCGCCTTTAACGTGCACGGCTCGTGTGTGACGGTCTCACCGGGCCGGGCTGACCCCGCGCATCATCAGCGGCTCGCGCCCTTTCCCCCGGCTTTTGCGTGTCTATGCGGCGAAGAAGTTTCCATCTCTTTTCTTCCAGATCAAGTTTCCATAAAATTTAGAAAAAGCAATATTTTAAGACCAGATTCTTATCCATGATATAAAGATAACCGCGCGCGATCCTCGTCTTCTGGCCCAGCCTATGGGCGGTCCGCCAAGGCGGCAATCGCCTGCGCCACGTCCGCGCCCCGCCACACCGGGCAGCACCTCAAACGCGAAAACGCTCATGCCATGATCCTGCGTCTTCGGGCGCACGCGACAGTTTGTCCGGTCAATGACGTATTTCTCGCTAATCCTTGATTGGCGGCGTGCCCGCTCGTTGGCTAGACAAATCGGGTTCGCAAGCAAGAGGGGGATTCCCATGCGCCGATTTGTGGCAATGCTCGCATTTGCCTGTTTGGTCGGCTCCGCCCCGGCAACCGCTCAAACCAGCGGTCCGGTGGTCGTGGAACTCTACACCAGCCAGGGATGCTCGTCCTGTCCACCCGCTGATAAGCTGCTGGGTGAGTTGACGACCCGGGATGACGTGATTCCGCTGAGCCTACATGTCGATTACTGGGATTACATCGGCTGGAAAGATGAGTTTGGCAGCCCGATGCATACCGCACGGCAAAAGGGCTATGCGCGCGCGGGTGGCCACCGCATGGTCTACACACCGCAGATGGTGGTTGGCGGCGTCGACCATGTTGTGGGCTTCAAGCCGATGAAGCTGGTCGAATTGATCGAGGCGCAAAAGCGGCAAGTAGCGCCGGTGTCGCTGGAGCTGGCGCGGTCGGGTGATCGCGTGGAGATAAGCCTGCGCCCCACGGCGCCGATCGACGGCACGGTTTATGTGCAACTGGTGCGCTACATGCCCGAAGCGACCGTCAGCATCCGCCGCGGCGAGAATGCGGGCCGCACCTACACCTACCACAACGTGGTGACCGCCATGACAATTTTGGCGGAATGGGATGGGGTCGGGCCGATCACGCTGGATACCGCGATTACGGGGGACGATCGCGCGGTGGTTATCGTGCAACTGGCGCAATTCGGGGCGATTATTGGCGCGGCACGGGTCGCTGGAGAGAACAGCTAACCAGGTGCGCCCGGTTGGTGTGCCGGGCGCCTTTCGTTGTGGCGGGCGACGCGCTGCCGCTTAGAAGCTGAAGCCCACTTTGAGCCCGAACGCGAGCCCGGTATTGTCGGTGAACGACGCGCCCGGCCCGGCGCCCACCAGCGTATCCGCATCGCCGAACCAGATATGCTGGACCCCCACATCGATCTTCATGTTGTTCTGCTGATAGTTCACCCCCAAACCCACGGAGGTGAAGCCGTCGGTGGGCCCCAGATTGGTGCGCAAGCCACCAGTGCTTGGCTCGTGGGTGACGCTGAGCGCGAGCGCAACGCTGTCTGTGATGCGGCGCGCAGCTCCCAGCGAGTAGGTGAAGTAATCGTCAGGATAAGACAGGATCGGGCGACCAACCGCGGCTTCATAGTTGACAGGCGTGATGTCGAAATCGCCCCAATTGGCCCAGCGAACACCGCCAAACAGCAGAGTCTTTTCATTGATCCCGGTGCGAAAGTCGAGATTGACCGCCTGCGGTGTCACCACTTCAAGGGTGGTGGTTGCGGCGGCGCCAGCCCCGAACTGCTCAACCGCCGTGAGGTCATGGCTGATTTCCGAGACATAGGTCAGCGCGAC
The DNA here is from genome assembly GCA_038750765.1 of Pseudomonadota bacterium. GTDB lineage: Bacteria > Pseudomonadota > Alphaproteobacteria > Rhodobacterales > Rhodobacteraceae > Psychromarinibacter. Next base: position 33,813 of record JBCDGW010000015.1, read on the forward strand.
GCGCAGGGCGATTTCAGGCCGCTCATAGGCGACACCGGCCAGAAAACCGAAGCCCAGGGGCGAGTCCGATTGTGCTGTGTAACCGCCAACGAAAGGGATGCTCACGCTGGCATCGAGTGTCTGCGCGCGGAAACCGGCATAGGCACTGAAGCGATCGCTGAACTTATACCGCCCGATCGTTGTCAGGGCGTTTGATGTCACCAACGCGTTTGATTCTTGGGCGAAATAGGGCTGCACGGGGTAGTCCGCCGAGCCGCCAAACGGTTCGTCATAGATGATCGCCGCATCGATCTTGTCATTGACCGCGAATTTCAGCGCGAAACCCGCATAGCCGAAACCCGGGGCCATATCGCCGGAACCTAAACCGTCCAAAGCATCCGGCGTTAACGGGTTCGGCAATTGCGTCCCGCTGACACTGGGCGACACGGTGGCGAAGCTGAATTCGACATAATTGCCCGGCTCGAACAGGGCGTCGATGTCCTGGCGCGACCGATCCAGGCCCCCGGCGATGGCGTCGCCGCTGAGCAGCACGGCGCTTGTGGCAAGCAACGCTATGCGATGCATCATGTTTCTCTCTCCCTAGGCAGCGGTATTCCGCTTTTCAGCCACGCTACTCACGCGTGTGCGGCCCCGTCAAACCATGACGTAGGGGCGCCTTTGAGAAAACCTTGTGCCTGTGGTTATTTGCGCGCTTTTCGTTACGCCGCCTTCTGCGCGGGCGCGCGGGTTTCAGCGCGAATGTTGATCCAGTTTGCGCCTAAAATAATCGCGGCGCCGATCAACACGCCCCAATCCAGCGCCTCATTATAGAGGAGCAACCCCACCGCCGCGATGATCGGCAGGCGGGCAAAATCAATCGGCATTACCACCGAGGCGGGCGCGAGGCTCAGCGCTTTGGTCATGCAAAAATGCGCCACCAGCCCGGCGACGCCCACCATCACCAACCAAGGCAGCGTGGCCGCATTGGGCCAGGTGACGGCCCCGTCATAGCCTGCGCAGATCACCCCGAAGACCGCCTGCATCACGGTGAGATAGAACAGAATGCAGGTGATGGTCTCGGTGCGCGTGAGCATGCGGGTAAAGATCGCCGCGCCCGCAAAACCGATCGCGGCGGTCGCAGCGGCGACAAGGCCCGCATTCAGCGCCAGGCCTGAAAAGGGTTTGGCGACGAACAGGATGCCGACAAAGCCCAGAAGCGCCGTTGCCGCGCGGATCGCGGTCAGCCGTTCTTTCAAGATCAACGGCGCCAGCACCGCCACCCAAATCGGCGAGGTAAACTCAAGCGCGAAGACCTGCGCCAGCGGGATCAGCGGGATTGCGAAAAACCATAGGTTTTGCCCCACAAAGTGAAACAGGTTGCGGATTGCATGGATCTGCAGGTTGCGCCGCGTCACCTGGCCCAGGGTGCCCGCAACCGAGGCGACGCTGACCACGATGACGATGCCGACCAACGAGCGAAACGCCATGATTTCGAAGGTGTCGTGGGTTTCGGCGAGCGCGCGCCCCGCCACCGCCATGGAGGTGAACGACACGATGGCCCCGCTCATCCACATCGCGGCGCGGCTGGCATTGCTGGTCGTCATTGCACGGGCCAGCAGCACCCGGTGAGCAGGATCGGCGCGTCACCGCTTTGGGTCATCACATGGGCGCGCAAGGGACCTACGCCGCGACTGGTGCGGCAGCGGCCCAGCTCAATCAGCGCAATGGTCGTATCGCGCTTGCTCTCGAGGGTGAAGGCACGGGGCCAGTCGCGCCCTTCTGCGGTTGTGCTCTGTGTGAGTTTCAAATCCAGCCGCTCGATCATCTGCAATGTCGCGTTATCCCCGGTGAGATCCAGCCGCCATGACGGGGTGTCGCCCTCACAGCGAAAGATCTCTGCGCTCGCATTGGTTGCCAAACTCGCGATCAGCGCCGTCAAAAACGCCCGGATCACGGATTGCCCGCACCCAGGGGCAACGAACAGCAACCTTCGACGAATTGCTGCTGTCCGTTCTCATTGATGACGACAGTGGCGGTGTAAGGGTAATCGCGATCACTCATCCCGTCGCTGCACAAAGCGGGCGTGATCGTGGTCATGGTGGTGTTTGGCGGGGCCGCATGGGCGAGCAGGGCGGGCCAAGCCGGCCGTCCCGACGCCACCCGCGCGAGCGTGATCGGCATGGTGTAGTCAGCGCCGACGATATCGGTGTAGCGCGCGCTGTTCTGGGCCAGGCGCAAGGTCCAAAACGGCTCAGTCCCGCCGCAGACGAGACCTTGTGGCACCGAGGTGCCCGCGATCCCAGGTTGCGGATCGGGGGCGAGAAAGCGCATCGACACCCAGCCCATCGCGTCCTGCCAGATGATCCGGCCCCAGCGGCCCGTCGGGTCGGTGCCCAGCACCTCAACGCCCACCTCATTGGGAGAGAGATCGCCGATATCGGCGGTGCTGGCAGAGGGGCCCAGGCGCACATTGAGCGTGTCGTTTTGCGCCACGCCGACGACGCGGAAATAGCCCGGCTGCGCGGCGGCGCTACTGGCACAGAGGATCAAGGCCAAAACAAGCTGTCGCATCAGATCACTCCTTCAATCCCGGCTGTTCTAGCGAGGTCTGTCTATGGGCGCCAGCCGGACCAAGCAGCCCGGCTATTCCCATTCGATCGTCAATGGCTTTGGCTTCGCATTGTAACTATTTGCCTTTCTGTCCGCATCTAAAACTCATACCAACTGCAATACCATCAAGCCTAGGGGGCAGCATTTGCGCGAGCGTCACCGTTTTCGCTCAGTCCACAAGCGATAAAGGCCACCATGACGCCGGTACAACAACCATCCGAGCCGCTCCATCCATCTACCGTCATGCTCGGCGACGCGCTCGGGAGGTCTGTTGTCATGTGGCCCGCGCCTCCTCGTCAGGTTCTGCCACGACCTCAGTCAATCGGAACTTCTTGAGCTCTTCGGAATACGAATTCCGATCGAAAATGAACAGCAGCTCCGAGGGGCGAACCTCTTTGCCATTAATGTAGATTCGGCCCTCTTCCTGATCGTAAGTGATCGAAGTTGATGCATCCAAGACTTCATTGAAAGACGCAAGTTCAAGACGTTGTTCAATGAGATCGAAGCGGAGCTTTGTCAGAGTCAGGTCGATATTGAACCTGTTGAAGGCATGCCAGAGCAGGCTGATTACGCTTTCGAAAATCGATACAAAAATCCGGATGTCCGTTTGCGACGGCATGTCCTGGCTATCGTGTTGGCCGTGTCCAGCGATGCCGGTGCGATTGCGAATTTCGGCCAGCGCGCCGACGATCCCGGATAGGTTCCCAGCAATCCCGTCATTGTCGAAGCCACACGCCGACAGGGCTTGCTTGACCAACTTGGGCAGTTTCAGATCGTCATAAGGAATATCGCGCTCAGCGAGGATGTGTTTGCAAATGATCTCGATCACGCATTTGCAGTAGTCGATTGCTTCGGGTTCGAGCGTTTCCAGCGCCCGCTCAGCCTTGTCGATCGTGGCTGCGAGCCTCGCGAGCCCCAAGACCTTCTGAAAGTCGTGCGCGTGTTCCAGAGGCGATATGATCAAACCGAGTCATCCTCGCCTTCCGGGTTGAACAGCGCCGCTACCCCTAGCATTGCTGTTCCAACTGACATCTCTGTCAGCCTGAGTTTTTCGATCTTTGGATGCCATTCCGGGTCGCTGGTGATGTATTGCAGGATTTGTTCGGCGTCAGGGTCGATGTCGAGCGACCGCAGGTGCTCCACGGCATAGTCGACCGTTGCCAACGTTTCCCATTCATCGTTCTTCTTGTAGCGGAAGTGGTCCGCCACCCAGCGGGCAGGCTCGCCATAGCCATAGGTTTCGATCCACTCGGCCGCATCGGCGACCTCCGCTCCTGGTACATGGCCGAAGCCGAAGCGGCCACGTGCTTCACGCAGCCAGCTTTTCCGCTTGGCGATCGCGATGCCGCCGGAATATTTCATGGACGGGTTGTAGGGTCCGGCCGCCTTCTTCAGATAAGCCATCTCGCCTACATGCTCGCCCATCTTGCGGCGGGCGAAGTAGACGGCCTTCTGTAGGCGGAAGTTGCCGATGGGTTCGCCGCCTTCCTGGAAGAAGGTTTTGACGATGGCTGCGACGAGCACGGCTTCTTGGAACTTGGTGTCGACGTTGCGTACTCGATCCGAGGCGAACGGGACTTCAGTCTCAGGAGCTTGGGGGGACAGGAGACCTTTGATCTCACGTATTCCCAGTGCATGCCCGCTGGCGTGTTCCGGCGCGACGGCTTCGGACGCGCTCTCAGACAAGTCCACGGTTTCCACAGCGCCGCCGCCATCTGGGTCCGTCTCGGTCAAGGCGTGGACAAGCGAAGCCATCAGCTCAGCGTTCAATCGCTCGCCATCGCGCACCATTTCCTCCAGCCGGTCGCATAGCACCATAAGTTCATCGACTTTGGCTACGATGCGTTTCTGTTCGGCTAGTGGCGGGACTGGCACTAGAAGTGTTTCTATACCGCCTACTCTGAAGTGCTTTACCGTCGATCCAACCGGCTTGTCTTGAACGCGCTCAAGCAATTTAGGGTCACGAAGGGAATAGAGCAGAAACTGAGGTTCGATAGTATTTGGTATGACGCTAGCGAGCATAAGCCTTTGACCAAGACAGTAAGTGAATTTATCATCTAGCAGGCACACTTCACCCATAGGGGCTTCACGTGTAATGATCAGATCGCTTTCTTCTGGTCGATACCGTTCTGTCCACTTTGCGTAGACGTCATCGTCGACGAACTTGATATCCGATAAGTTGAGCTTGCCATTGCGAATGTTGTTCGTCCGTAAAAGCGTGGCGCCGCTTTTGGCGTAGGTCGCAGTTTTATTACGACAATCGACGACCCAGCGGCTGCATTGCATGAGCGTAGCCCACTCCCAGCCAGTGGGCAGGCTCGGGAGATTTTCGGGGACTTCCTGCTTTTCCAGCTTTCGAACTTGAGTAGCTGCTTCGTTTTTGGTGGGCAGGTTTTTAGCAAGCATCTCCGCGCGCAATATGTGGATTCTATTGAGAAGCTCACTAGCAAGTCCATCATTAGAGCTCTGCTGTGATAGCCGTCCAAATGCTGCTAAGTGCAGTATCGTATCTCGCAATCTTTTGATCGTTTCGAGATCATCAAACAACTTGCCGAATTGGGTGGCAAGTTGGTACCAGCGATCGGCCGTTTCTTCCGCCGTTTTGGCTTCTATCAGATGATGCAAGGTGGAAGCGGCTGCGGCTCGCTTCAGTCCGGTTTCCTCGGCCTGCCGCGCTTCCAACGCGTCGCACAGCGCCATCAGCTCATCGACCTTGGCAACGATCCTCTTCTGCTCGGCAAGGGGTGGGAGGGGAAAAGGCGTCAGTGCGAAGTAATCTGCTGGGACGCGTTTCTGACCTGCGGTTCCCGTCATTTTGGGTATTCCGGTATCAATGAAACTCCCAGACTTCAGGAACGCGAGCAGATAGCCAGATTCGATAACCGGTGCCAGTTGTCGAAAGACGTGTAATTCTGTTGTCCCCGCGCCGATGCCGCCCGGAAGGTTTGCAATAGTTGTAGATTTACCGTTCTCAAAGCAGGGGGTAATCTTCGCGAGAACAACGTCGCCGTTTGCGATATGCGTATAGCCGCTCTTGATCTCGCTCCACTGTCGCTGTTCTGAGGAATGACCAAGGCCATACTTGGCTTCAATGGCAGCCATCGGCACAAAGCCGGAAATAGCATCGTCCAGCGCTTCGTTTCGAGGCGAAATCAATCCCAAGTTTCCAAGTGTCGTTGAAATCCAGTTTGGAGGCAGATCAAATTCTTGATCTGCAATTGCTGGTTTTTCAAAGTATCGAGGTTTTCTGATCGTCCGATCACCTATCGCGCCTTTGATGGCTTTCGCTGCCGCCTCAACGAGAATTCCTGCGTCGCCATCACTTTGGTATCTAGTAGATAGGCGGCCGGAGATTGCGAGATTGAGCACCAACTCGCGCAGCTTTTGAACCCCGCCGGGACCTTTGGCGAGCGGTGCAAACTCTCTGAGAAAGGTTTCTGCGTGCATCAGGCGGCTGTCGCCTTGGTAAGCGCCTCGGCGAGCACGGCTTTCAGCTCTTCCTGCGTTTCGGCCAGCGCCTTGCGGTTCTCTTGCCATATGGCGAGCAGTTCCGCCGGGTCCTTGTGGCCTTCGTCCTTGCGGTGCGGGTTGGTGATGTCGAGATTGTAGCCGTTGGCCTTGATCTCTTCCGCGCTAACCTTCCAGGCGCGGTCATTCTCCTTCCGGCCTTCCCGCGTTTTCAGGTCGCCCCACCAGGCCTTCTCGCTGCCCTCGCCTTCGAACTCCTCGATGCGCATGGGTTTGGTTTTGGAGTAGCTCTTGTAGCCCTCGGGATAAGGGTGCTCGTAGAACCAGACCTGTTCGGTCGGCTTTCCCTTTTCAAAGAACAGCAGGTTCGTCTTGATGCCTGTATAGGGGTTGAAGACGCCGTTTGGCAGGCGAACGATGGTGTGCAGATTGCACTCCGTCATCAGCTTTTCCTTGATGCGCGTCTTGATGCCTTCGCCAAAAAGCGTGCCGTCAGGCAGGACAACGGCAGCGCGCCCGCCGTCCTTCAAGAGTTCGATGATCAGCACCAAGAACAGGTCCGCCGTTTCACGGGTCTGAAAGGCTTGCGGTACGTTCTTCTCGATACCGTCTTCTTCCATGCCCCCGAAGGGCGGGTTCGTGACGATGACATCGACCTTGCCGCGCCAGCGGTGATCCTTGAGCGGCGATGACAGGGTGTTGTCGTGGGCGATGTTGGTCGGCGCTTCGATACCATGCAGCATCATGTTGGTGACGCAGAGCAGGTGCGGCAGCGCCTTCTTCTCGACGCCAAAAATAGTCTTCTGAACCGTTTCGGCATCATGGGTCGATTGCACGTAGTGATCCGACTTGTGATCCATCACATGGGCTAAAAATCCGCCCGTTCCGCAGGCTGGATCGAGCACCATTTCATCCAACTTGGGGTCAAGCATGTCGACCATGAACTGGGTGACGGAACGAGGTGTGTAGAACTCGCCAGAATTTCCCGCGCTTTGAAGGTCTTTCAGAATTTGCTCGTAGACATCACCAAAGGCGTGCTTGTCACCGGTGCTATTGAAATCAATCTCATTGATCTTGTTGACCACCTGCCGAATCAACGTGCCGTTCTTCATGTAGTTGTAGGCGTCTTCGAAGGCGGCGCGGATGACGATGGCTCGGCTGCGCTCTTCGCCTTCGATCGGCAGGTTCTTCAGCTTTGGGAACAGCTGATTGTTGATGAAGTCGAGCAGCGCTTCGCCGGTAATTCCTTCCGGGTCCGCCGCCCAAGCGGACCAGCGCAGATGCGCTGGAATAGGAGACTTGTAATCGTCGCTGAGCAGAGAGAGCGACTCTTCCTGATCGTCCAGAATTTTGAGGAAGAACATCCAGACCAATTGGCCGATGCGTTGAGCGTCGCCGTCGACACCCGCATCCTTGCGCATGATATCCTGAATGGACTTGATCACTCCCGATACATTCGACACGCCTTACACACCCTCCCGATACAATTCTTGCTGCAGCTCCATCACCGCAGCTTCATAGGCTGACTTGCCGCCAAAGACGCCTCGCACGATCTCCACGGGTGTACCGATCTCGTCGAAAGGCTTGAGCTGCAGAACCTTGGCGTTCTCCAGCGGCCCAAAGTCCTCGTCTGCGTATTTGTCGAGGAGCGCTTCCAGCACGATTCGCGCTTTGCCTTCGAACTTGGCAAAGTAGTTGCGCTTTTTGACCTGTTCGGCGCGTTCCTTGCGCGTCAGCGGCGGTTGGCCGTAGGCCACATGGCAGAGGAGATCGAAAGCGCTGAAATTCTCACCGTTCTTTACTTCGTCGCGCAGGCCATCCAGCGATACACCGAGAGCTTCCAGCTCCTCGATGATCGCCTGTTTCTTTGCAGCGTCGGTCCATCGGCGTAGAAACTCGTCTAGCGTTTTGTAGTCCTTCTGGAGCGTCTTCTTGGCATAGGAGCGCAGCGACTCCGTGATCAGCTTGCCATCTGGTCCAAGATACTGGACGCGTTTGGACAGCACATTCACCTCGACGCCATCGACATAGAATTTTCGCGGTAGCGGATCGTCACCGAACGGATCACCCAGGATGCCGTCGTCGGTCTCCGGCTGGTCATCGTCGTCGAAGCCGCCTGCGGTGTTTGTTTCCTCGTCATCGTCTGGCGGCAGTGGGGGATCATCAGCACCCGGCTCATAAATCTGCACCGGATCGCCATCGAAATCCGGATCGGCGAAGAGCTCTGTCGCCCGCTTGAAGTCCATGATCGTAAAGTATTGCTTGCCGTGTTCTTCATCGATGCGTGTACCGCGTCCGATGATCTGCTTGAACTCGGTCATGGACTGGATGCGCTGATCCAGCGCGATCAGCTTGCAGGTCTTCGCGTCAACGCCAGTCGTCAGGAGTTTGGATGTTGTGGCGATGACCGGATAGCGCGCCTTCGGGTCGATGAAGTTGTCGAGTTCCGCCTTGCCTTGCGCATCATCGCCCGTAATCCGCATGACATATCGGTGATTTTCAGCAACGAGATCGGCGTTTGCATTGGCGAGCGCTTGGCGCATGCGTTCCGCGTGCTCTGTGTCCTCGCAGAAAACGATTGTCTTGTCGAAACGGTTTGTGGCCTTCAGAAATTCTGTGATCTTAGCCGCGACTAGCTTTGTGCGTTTCTCCAGGACCAACGAGCGGTCAAAATCGCGCTGATTATAGATGCGGTCCTCTACTTCATGGCCATATCGGTCGCGCGTTCCCGCTTCCGGCCGATAGCCGGTCAGGTCCTTATCAAGGTCGTAGCGGATAACCTTGTAGGGAGCGAGGAAGCCGTCTTCGATGCCTTGCCGCAGCGAATAGGTGTAAACCGGCTGGCCGAAGTAATCGATATTGGAGACGTCTGTCGTCTCCTTTGGCGTGGCGGTCATGCCGATCTGCGTAGCGCTGGTGAAGTATTCGAGGATTTCGCGCCAGGCTGAGTCCGCTGCGGCACTCCCGCGATGGCATTCATCAATGATCACCAGATCGAAGAAGTCGCGTGAAAACTGCTTGTAGATGTTTGCAGCTTCGTCGGTTCCGGTCACAGCCTGGTAGAGCGAAAGATAAATCTCGTAGGACTTGTCGGCTTGACGGTTGGTGATCTTCGTCATCGCGCCACCGAACGGTTTGAAGTCGTTCGTCTTGGTCTGGTCGACGAGGATGTTGCGGTCGGCGAGGAAGAGGATGCGCTTCTTTGCACCCGCCTTCCAAAGCCGCCAGATGATCTGGAAAGCGGTGTAGGTCTTCCCGGTTCCTGTCGCCATGACGAGCAGCAGCCGGTCGCGGCCTTTCGTGGTTTCTTCGATCACTCGGTTAACTGCAAGCGTCTGATAGTAGCGCGGGGCCTTGCCGGAACCGTCGTCGAAGTAGTCCTGATTGACGACCGGGTTTTCTGCGGAGGCTATGCCCTTCCAGGCCGCATAGCGTTGCCAAAGTTGATCCGGCGACGGCATTTCCTCGAATGCCATCTCGCGCTCAACCGTGTTCCCTGAAGCCGATCTGTCGTGCATCAGGAGGCCTTTTCCGTTTGTCGAAAACGCAAAGGGGACATCGATCATCTCGGCATATTCGAGCGCTTGCTGCATGCCCGAACCTACGGAATGCGTCGCATCTTTTGCCTCGACAACGGCGACCGGAATGTTCGGTTTGTGGTAGAGAATGTAGTCGGCTCGCTTCTGTTTTCCGCGCGAGGTGAGCTTTCCGCGGACGATGATGCGGCCTGCCGTAAGGCTCACTTCCTCGCGAATTTGAGTGTGCAGATTCCATCCTGCGGCGGTTAGAGCGGGCGTAATGAACTTACTGCAAATGTCGCGTTCACTAAGCCCCTGCATTCCCACCGCCCCCAAGCTCATTCGTCGTTCGGTTTGTGCGCTTCTCCCGTTCGGAAAGCCGCTCGTATTCTTCAACCGAGACGACGACAACCACGCCTCGTCCATGCTTTTCAATGCACACCGGCTCCGCGCGAGCGGTATCGATCATCAAGCCAAAGGCGTTTTTCGCCTCCCTTGCAGACATGGTCTTCATGACGAAATCCCGTGACATCAACTTGCGCCATTTAGGACAAAATGGCCCTTTTTGCCAAGGGAGTTCGGGGTAGCGAAATCTTACCTGCGCGGCATCGCCGCGCGATGGCGGGCGACGCTACGATATGTGGGGTCTCCGCGCCGCCCGCCATCGGTCACGCCTGGTCATGCCGTATGTGCGATGTGGTTGGCGCTTTTGCTTCCTGTTCCGTTGCGAACGCTTCTTTTCCCTTTCGGGCCCACAGCTCTCGCGCCCGTTCTCCGTCTTCGCTGTTAAGCTTATCCGCCATCCAGATCAGCGCACCGTAGATCATGGCGCGGTCGTCATCACTCAGGTCCACAATCCCCGCCTTGAAGACGAGGCCGCCGAGTTCGATCAGATGCCGCGTTCGCTTGCGGCGTTCAACCTGCCAGTTGCGCATGTCATGCCGCGCCCGCGCCGCCTGATCCCGATTGCGCGCTGCCCGGTTGCGTTTGAGCGCTGCCAGGGTCGCGATCAGCCGCTTTCGCAGATCGCCGTGTCTTGCTGCGAAAGAATGCCGCGCCGCGCTTGGCCCATGCCTCCTTCTTTCCAGCGTCGGTGTTTTCCGTCAGCGCGACCAGCGCGCCCGCCAGTTCTTCGGCGGTGAGCGTATCGGCCCCGGTGGCGATGATCAGTTCGCCGAGCTGCTGCACTTTGCGGACTTTCAATTCCCTGGCCTTTTCCTCCAGCGCTTTTAGTTCTGCGTCATAGTCCCGTGGTTTGCGCATCATCATCTCCATAAGCTGTTGATGGAGCTATGATAGTAGAGCACGTCGCCGATTGCTTCTAGCTTACCGGGACGGTCTGGCACGGCCCGGTCCATCCCGAGATTTTTTCGAGGGAGGGCGCGCTTATACGTCGTTCCGACGGACGCTTCTTCGTGGCAATTCTCGACCGCGATGGCGATCTATCATCTTCACGTCAAAGTCATTGGCCGCAAGGCCGGGAGTAGTGCGGTGGCCTCAGCAGCCTACCGCTCAGCCTCGCGGATGCGCGATGAGCGCATCGACCGCGTGCAGGATTTTTCGGGCAAGCGCGGCGTCGTCCATTCAGAGGTGCTTTTGCCCGACAATGCGCCGGAGCAGTGGTCCGACCGTGAACGGCTCTGGAATGACGTCGAAGCCTTCGAGGTCCGCAAGGACGCCCAGCTTGCCCGCGAGGTTGAGTTCGCCATTCCGCGCGAGATGACGCGTGCGCAGGGCATCGCACTTACCCGCGATTTCGCACTGTCGGAATTTGTCGATCAGGGCATGATCGCGGACATGAATGTGCATTGGGACATCGGTGAGGACGGCATGTCCAAACCCCACGCGCATGTTATGCTGACGATGCGGTCCGTGGACGAGGATGGTTTCGGTCCGAAGGTGCGGGAGTGGAACCGCACAGAAATGGTGGAGCGCTGGCGTGAACGCTGGGCCGAGCTTGCCAACGAGCGTCTGGCCGAACTCGACATAGACGCGCGGATCGACCATCGCAGCCTTGAGGCTCAGGGCATCGGGCTGGAGCCGCAAAGCCAGGTCGGCGCACCCGCGCAGCGTATCGAGGGCGAAGGGATCGAGGCCGCCGACCGCGCGGACATGCACCGCGAAATCGCC
>JBCDGW010000016.1:0-43257 GCA_038750765.1 Pseudomonadota bacterium
CTGTCCCGGTCCACCATCTACAGGAAAATCGTAGAGGGTACGTTCCCAGCCCAAATCAAGATCAGCCTCAATGGTGCCGGTTGGCGGGAATCCGATATTGATCGCTGGGTTGCTGATCCGGTCAGATGGCGACCGCTGAACGAGTTCGACTTCGATGATTGACGGGCCGTTGATCGGCCAATGGCAGCAAATCGGTGGTCGGCCTTGCCGCTGAATTGTGACCACGAACGACAACTGCGAAAGGGCGGAACGAGAATTACGGTGAGCGACAGGTAATTCAGAGATCGTCATCCAGCTCGTCGTCATGAATCTCTGCGGCACGTCGCTTCGCGTCAGCGATTAGTCCCTTCGCGGACTCGCCTCTCATCCAAACGTCGAGCATATCGGCCCAACATTGCAGCATGATCTTTCGCTCGGCGAGATATCTATTCACGTTGTAGACGGAAGCGATCCGGTTCCGGGGCGCATGGGCCAAGCTCATCTCGATCCATCGATCATCGAACTTGGCCCGGTTCAGGCCGGTCGAAAACGTGCGGCGTAGGTCGTGAACGCCGAAGCTCTGAAAATCCGGGGCATTCTCGCGGACACGCTTTACAGCAGCATCGATTACGCGGTTGAGCGTGGCATTGCTGATGGGCGTTTCGGAGTCGTATCGACCCGGATGCAGGTATCGGCTCGCGCCGAACATAGTGCGGAACGCGGTTAGAATATCGAGCGCCTGATCGCTCAGCGGCACGATATGCGTCTTTCCAGACTTCATTCGCTCGGCCGGAATTGTCCAGCGCGCACTTGCGAAGTCAATTTCTGTCCACGTAGCATCGATGAACTCCGACTTCCGAACGCCGGTCAGCAAGACGAACTTCACGGCTAGGCGGAGCGTCGGTGCGGCCGAGACATGATCTAAAGCCGCCAGCGCCAAGCGGATTTCTGACGGCGATAAGGCGCGGTCGCGTGGCTCAAACGTGGCGATAGCGCTTGTACGAATGGACTCAGCGGGATTGCTTACATCCAGTCCACATGCCTGAGCGTGGCGGAATACCAGCAAGACGATCTCGCGAACATGCACGGCGACCGCTGGCCCGCGCTTTTCCTTAACCTCATCGCACAAACGTTTGAGGCGTTGCGGCGTGATTTCTTGCAGCTTGAGCTTCGACAGCTCTGACGCGATGGCACGATCATAAACTGATCGACGCATCGCCAAAGTGCTGTCGGCCAGCCTCTCCGCTCCCGACTTCGGGTCGGCTTTGTGCTTGAAGTAGGCTTCAGCCCAACCGCCGAACGTAAACGCTGCGGCCAACGCTGTGCGCTTCTCCACCTTGGCTTTAGACGGTGACTCGCCGCGCTCGACCTGGCACCTAGCTCGCGCCAGCAGTGTCCGGGCCTCTGCAAGCGAAACCTTCATCCCGTATTCCAGCGCGTCGGCTTCGCGTGTCAGCTTGCGTGCAGCCTCGGCGCTGTATCGACCGATGGTCAACACCTCCTGCCGACCGTTCACGCGGTACTGATACCGGAACGAGATGACGCCCGTTGGCGTGACGGCCGCATGCATCCCGTCGCCGTCCGTCACTTTGTAAAGCTTGGTCTTCGGCTTCAGGTTTTTCAGTTCTTTGTCAGTAAGATTACCCATAAATCTGCATCCGGTCTGGGGCGAACCGATACCAACAAGACGGGCTGTTGGTAGCGAAGGCCCGTTTCTCGACCATCCTGCGTCGTACCAACATCAGTGCCAACAGAGTGACCAAGTTAAGGTGACATGCAGCGATACGGGGTGGGAATAATTTTCCTTTGTAGTCAACCAGATCGAGCGACTTTCGGCACCGAGCGGGATGGTCTGAAACGACCTTAGATCACTCCCATTCAATTGTGCCGGGGGGCTTCGAGGTGATGTCATAGGTGACCCGGTTGATACCGTTGACCTCGCCGACGATCCGGGTGGCGGTTTCCCCCAAAAACTCATGGCTGAATGGGTAGTAATCGGCGGTCATCCCGTCGACCGAAGTCACAGCACGCAGCGCGCAGGCATAATCATAGGTGCGGCCATCGCCCATCACGCCGACGGATCGCACCGGCAGAAGCGCAACGAAGGCCTGCCAGATATCGTCATAAAGCCCGTGCTTGCGGATCTGATCGATAAACACCGCATCCGCTTGGCGCAGAATGGCGAGCTTGTCGCGGGTGATCTCGCCCGGGCAGCGGATCGCCAGGCCGGGGCCAGGGAACGGATGGCGGCCGATAAAGCGGTCGGGGAGGCCCAGTTCCCGCCCAAGCGCGCGCACTTCGTCCTTGAACAATTCGCGCAGCGGCTCCACCAGTTTGAGGCCCATCTGCTCAGGCAGCCCGCCGACATTGTGGTGCGACTTGATCGTCACCGAGGGGCCGCCGGAAAAACTCACGCTCTCGATCACGTCAGGATAGAGCGTACCTTGGGCTAGAAACGCCGCGCCGCCGACGCGGCTGGCATGCTCCTGAAACACGTCGATAAAAAGCTTGCCGATGGTTTTGCGCTTGGTCTCGGGGTCACTCATCCCGTCGAGCGAAGACAAAAAACGCTCCGCTTCATCGGCGTGAACAAGGGGGATGTTGTAAGTGTCGCGGAACATCGACACCACCTCGTCGGCCTCGCCCTGGCGCATCAACCCGTGATCGACAAACACGCAGGTCAGTTGATCGCCGATCGCTTCATGGATCAGCACGGCCGCCACCGAGCTGTCGACGCCCCCCGAGAGCCCGCAGATCACCTTCTCGTCGCCCACCTGAGCGCGGATCTTGTCGATGGCTTCGGCCTTGTAGGCGCTCATCGTCCAGTCACCGGAGAAGCCCGCGAGCCGGGTGAAATTTTGCAAGATCAACCAGCCGTTTGGCGTGTGGTGCACTTCGGGGTGAAATTGCGTGGCGAAGAAGCGTCGGTTGGCGTCGCTGACAATGGCGTAGGGCGCATTGGCGGATGTGCCCAAGACCTCAAAGCCGGGGGCAAGAGCGGTGACGCGGTCGCCATGGCTCATCCACACTTCTTCTTTGCCCTTGGCGAACAGCCCGCGAAAGATCTGATCGGAGGTGTGATCGCCTTCGGGCATCACGAACGCGCGGCCAAACTCACGGTGGTGGCCGCCTTCGACGCGCCCGCCCAATTGCGCCATCATCACCTGCTGGCCGTAGCAAATGCCCAAGACCGGCACGCCCAACTCATACACGGCCACTGGCGGGCGCGGCGCATCGGCGTCGGTCACGCTGCCAGGGCCGCCCGAGAGGATCACCGCCCGCGGCGCGAAGGCGTCGAGAAAAGCGGCATCAACCGTATGGAAAGGGTGAATTTCGCAATAGACCCGCGATTCGCGCAGGCGCCGGGCGATAAGCTGCGTCACCTGGCTGCCGAAATCGATGATGAGCAGGCGCTGATGCGGACGGGCGGGTGCGGCGGTGTCTCCCATACCGGGCCAATAGGCAAGCGCGCGGGGGCCTGCAAGACCGCGCGCTCGATTTGCTGCGCGAACGGGCTGCGCGCGGTGGTTAGGGCCCCGGCCTTGGCAGCAACAGGCGCGAGATGTCGTATTCCCGGCTCAGGCGCCGCAAATGCCCCGGCCTGCAACGGGCCGCGCGGCTAGACCCACCGTAATCAGCGGAGCGAGGGCGGATGGCGGACAGCGGAACCAGACGGCGGGCGCGCGGCGGCGGGGGCGCAGCGCGGCGGGCTGAGCGGAAGACCCTGCGCATCGAAACCGCCCGCACCATCGAGCGCGCGATCCCAAACTTCGATCTGCTCAACGATGAAGCGTTGGAGATCATCGAAGCGAACGCTGAAACCGTGCTCGAAGAGATCGGCGTGTCGTTCGTGGACAACCCCGACGCGCTTGAACGCTGGCGTGTGGCAGGCGCGGATATCCGTGGCGAGCGGGTTCACATTCCGCGCGGGCTGGCGCGCAAGCTATGTCAGACGGCGCCGTCGCGGTTTACGCAAGTGGCGCGCAACCCCGAAAAGTCCGTTGATATCGGTGGCCGCGCGCTGGTGTTCGCGCCGGTCTATGGCCCGCCTTTCGTCCGCGATCTCGACGGCAACCGCCGCTATGCCACGATCGAGGATTTCCGCAAGTTCGTAAAGCTGGGCTATATGTGCAAATACTTGCACCATTCCGGCGGAACTGTGTGCGAGCCGACCGATCTGCCGGTCAACAAGCGCCATCTCGATATGCTGCTGTCGCATATCACGCTCAGCGACAAGCCGTTTATGGGCTCGGTCACCGAGCCGTCGCGGGCGCGCGATTCTGTAGAGATTTGCGAGATTCTGTTCGGCCGCGATTTCGTGGCTGACAACACGGTGCTGACATCGCTGATCAATATCAACTCGCCGCTCACATTCGATTCGGTGATGGCGGGCGCGCTTGAGGTCTACGCCAGCGCCAACCAAGCTTGTATCATCTCGCCCTTTATCGTCGGCGGTGCGATGGCGCCGGTTTCCGTGGCGGGCACGCTGACACAGGTGCTGGCCGAGGTGATGGCGGGCATCGCGTATTCGCAAATGCTCAAGCCTGGCGCCCCGGTCATCTTCGGCGCTTTCGTCACCTCGATTGATATGAATTCCGGCGCGCCCACCTTCGGCACCCCAGAAGGCGCGCAGATCACCTACGGGGCTGGGCAGCTGGCGCGGCGTTTGGGGGTGCCGTTCCGCTCGGCTGGCGGGTTCACCGGGTCAAAGCTGAGTGATGCGCAAGCCGCCTATGAAAGCGCCAACTCGCTGAATACCGGGCTGATGGCGGGGGTGAATTTCATGCTCCATGCCTGCGGTTGGCTCGAGGGCGGATTGGTGTCGTCGTTCCGCAAATTCGTGCTCGACGCTGATCAGCTAGGCGCGCTGCATCGGATGGCAGGCGGTGTGGCGATGGATGAAGAAGCGCAGGCGATGGACGCCATCCGCGAGGTTGGCCCCGGCGGGCACTATTTGGGCTGCGGCCATACCCAACGCAATTACGAAAGCGCGTTTTGGCGCAGCGATGTGCTCGATTACAAGCCGTTTGAAACCTGGGCAGAGGAGGGCGCACGCGACGCGCGGACGCTGGCGGGTGAGCGGGTGGAGACGCTGCTTGCCGCGTATCAGCCGCCACCCCTTGACCCCGCGATATCCGAAGCCCTCGCCGCCTATGTGGCCCGCCGTAAAGCCGCTGAGGAAGATAGCTTTAGCTGAGGTTGGGTCTTGAGAGCCGCCGCTCCCCGGCTGCGAATTGCGTGCACCACACCATCGGAGTGGTTTGGCGCGGTTGGTAAAAGGCGCTGGCTGGGTGATCTGACTTGAGAGGCGCGTTCAAGCGCTGCGCCTTTGCCCAACGCCCTCTACACCACCGCGCGCAGGGGGCGTCGTGTCTCCTCTGTCCCGGCAGGCACATCCGCTTGGGCGCTCTCATGGGCCTCGCGCGCCTCCGCCACCAGTGCCACCAGCACCTCGATGTGACGCGCAGGATTGTAGGTGGTGTCCTTTGCGCGGCGCGCCTGCTCCAGCATGTCCTCACAAGCCAGCAGCGCCGCCACCGCGCGACGCGGCCCGGGAATCACGGCGGTGCCCAAAAGCCGTTGCAGCAAGCGCTCGCGGCGGTAATCGCGCAATCCGTGGCGCGCCGCATCGATCAGCAGGCGCGGCCTGCGCAATGCATTCAAGAGTTGTAAAGAATTCGGCATCGTAAGCCCCCAACAGGTTGAACTGCTGTGGATATTGGCCTGCTTGTCGCCGCTGTTGCATCGCGTAACCGTCTACAAGGTCTTAATATTAGGAATTTCTTCACGGTTTGACGCGAGTTTTTTCCGCATGTGGATAATTTTAAGAAATTGGAAACTTTTTCTACCAAAGGTTGTTAATGCTTTGGCCGATAATGTGGCGCTACGTGTTTCCGCGCTGCGTGGCTGGGGTATTTTACGGGGGTTTCGTCAAGGACGATTGAGCGATGATGGCTGATCTCGGTGACGCGTATAGGGTGCATTTCCCCACCTGGGTTCCGACCCATATACGCCACTACCTGGTGCACACGGAATGCGGGCTCTCGATCCGCGCCCTAGCGCGCCAGGCTGGCTGTCATGCTTCGACCGTTATGCGACAAGTTCGGCGCAATGAGACGCGCCGCGACGACCCCCTCGTGGACAGGGCGTTCAATCGGCTGGCTGCTAACGCCCTGAGACAGCGTAACATCCCGCGAGAGGACGATCAGACTATGAATATCGAGACATCCATCCAGCAAAAAGCATGGCCCGATGAGGCCCGCATCGATGCAGAAGCACGCCGAGTTCTGCGCCGTTTGGCCGAGCCGGACGCCGTGTTGGCGGTGGCGCCGGGCATGGAGAAGGCCGTGGTCGTGCGTGAGACGTCAGATGGGCGCAATACCCGCACCGCGGTGCTCGACGCCGAGATTGCCGAGGCCTTCGCGCTGAAAGACTGGATCGCCGGCAAGGCCAAGGGCCGCGTTGCCCGCTATTGGATCACCGATGCAGGGCGCGCGGCATGCAAGCGGTTGCTGGCGGACGAGGCCCGCCCGGGCTTCGAAGAGGCCCCCGATCCGTTTGCCGAACAGCACCGCGACTATACCGACCCGCCGCGCCAACGCAGCAGCCGCCGCACGCGGTACAATGCCAATGAAAGCCCGCTTCTGGCGCTTGCGCGGCGCAAGGACAAGCACGGGCAGCCGTTTTTGTCGCCGGATCTGGTCACTGCCGGTGAGCGGCTGCGCGAAGACTTCGAACTGGCGCAGATGGGCCCGCGGGTGACGCAAAACTGGGATCGTTTTCTCACCGCTGGCGACCACGGTAGCTTCGGTATGCCAGCACCCGCGAGCGGCCCGCAGGGTGCCCGTGACCGGGTGGCGCATGCGTTGCGCGATCTGGGGCCCGGTCTGGGTGATGTGGTGATGCGGTGCTGCTGCTTTCTGGAGGGCATGGAACAGGCGGAGCAGCGCATGGGCTGGTCAGCACGGTCGGGTAAAATCGTTCTGAAAATCGCGCTGCAGCGTCTTAGACGGCACTATGACAGCCTAGGCGCGGCGGCCGATATGATCGGCTAGGCACGCTTTAGCGTACGGAGCCTAATGCACGCACACAGGCGACACTGGTCGGAGCGCAGGCGCATAACGGACATGCGCGACAAAATCTGCGCTTCGACTTTGATTTTTTCTTCGCTATTATTGGATTTAGCGAGGAGCCAGCATGCGCGATCTAAAGATCCCCAATCAGCGACATCCGGAGAAGGCCCACCGGCCTGACAATACCCAGCCAAAGAAACCGTCTTGGATCCGGGTCAAGGCGCCCGCGTCCGAAGGGTACCGCGAAACCCACAAAATCGTGCGTGAGCATCGGCTTACCACGGTGTGCGAAGAGGCGGGCTGTCCCAATGTCGGCGAATGCTGGAGCCAGGGGCACGCGACCATGATGATCATGGGCGAGATTTGCACGCGGGGCTGCACCTTCTGCAATGTGGCCACTGGGCGGCCCGACGCGCTCGACGCGTTCGAGCCGGGGCGTGTGGGCGCTGCGGTGCAAAAGCTGGGCCTCAACCACGTGGTGATCACCAGTGTCGACCGCGATGATCTGAAAGACGGGGGCGCCGAGCATTTCGCGATGACCATTCGCGCGATCCGCCGCCGCTCGCCCAGCACCACGATTGAGATCCTGACGCCTGATTTTCTGCGCTGTGAGCCCAGCGTTTTGGAAACGGTGGTCGAGGCGCGGCCTGACGTATTCAACCACAATCTCGAAACCGTGCCGGGGCTTTACCCAAAGGTGCGCCCGGGTGCGCGTTACTTCCATTCGCTGCGGCTGCTGCAGCGGGTGAAGGAGATCGATCCCACGATCTTTACCAAGTCGGGCATCATGGTGGGTCTCGGCGAAGACCGGCAATCGGTGATGCAGGTGATGGACGATATGCGCGCCGCAGACATCGATTTTCTGACCATCGGCCAGTATCTTCAGCCGACGCCCAAGCATCACCGGGTGGATCGCTTCGTCACGCCCGAGGAGTTCGCCAGCTACGAAAAGGCGGCCTATGGCAAGGGTTTCCTGATGGTATCGGCCACGCCGCTGACCCGCTCAAGCTACCATGCCGGCGAGGATTTCGCTCAATTGCGGGACGCGCGGCAGGCCAAGCTGGGCATGGCGTAGCGGGTTTGTTACGCATGCGTATGGGGCAGCGCGATAGGCGCTAACCCGCGGCCGCGTGGCTGCGACGGTGGAAGATGCTGAGGGAAGATAAAGCCAAGCGTGTTCAACAGGATCTGCGCGGCTAGGATCGCCGTGGACCCGCTAGGGTCATAGTCGGGCGCTACTTCGACCAGATCGAGGCCAACAACCTCGTGGTGACGGGCCACGTGCTGCAGAATTTCCAACACTTCATAGTAAAGAAACCCACCACGGGACGGGGTGCCCGTGCCCGCTGCGATCGAGGGGCAAAACGCATCGATATCGAGGGTGATATAGACGCGGCTGCGCTGAGGGATCGAGGCGAGCGCCCCAGCTGTGCCGAGCGCGCGGGCCTGCCGCACGGACAAAATGGTCGAGCCACGCGCGCGGGCATCCTCATACCCCTCCCGCGCGGTAGATGAGACATTGCGGATCCCCACTTGGGTAAGCCCACTGACATAGTCCTTCTCAGAGGCGCGCCGCATCGGGTTGCCATGGCCATAGCGGACGCCGTGACGTTCATCGACGAAATCGAGATGCGCATCGATCTGCAGGATATGGAACGGCGCCTGCCCGGCGAAGGCGTCGATGGCGGGTATGTTGACCGAGTGATCCCCGCCGATCACCACCGGCAAGGCCCCTGCGGCCAAGATCGCCTCGACGCCATGGCGGATACAAGCATGACTCTGCGCGGTGTCGGTATGCACGATATCAGCGTCGCCCAGATCGACGAGCGATACATCCGCGCCGAGCTAGATGGCGTCGTCTTCGTGGTCGTAGGCGCCGGCATGACTGAAGGAAAACAGGGTTGAGGCCTCGCGCACCGCCCGGGGGCCAAACCGGGCGCCCGCGCGAAACTGCGTGCCAGCGTCGAAGGGTGCGCCCAAGATCGCCGCATCCGCGTCAATCGTGCTCCAATCCGCCACGTAAGGGCGTTTACCGAAGGTGGCGGTGCCGACGAAGGGCATGTTGAGCCGCCCGGTGGCGTCGTCATGGGGCATCGTCTGGTCCTTTCGTGGACGCGTGTGCGCGGGCGGTGTCCGCCGGGGCTGCGCGCGGGTTCATGGCGTAGTGCAGGATGGCCCAAAACGCCACCAGCGCAAGACCGGGCCGCAGCCAGGCGAGCCCGCTGCCTGGGGCGAAGACAACGCGTGCCATGGTCACCGGCGGGTGGCGCAGACCGAGCAGCAATGTTGTGGCTGCCAGGGCTAGAAGCACGACGAGCCCGATCAGCCGCAGATACGGCTCGGTTCGGTTGGCTGGCGCTGCCAGAAGCGCGAGCGCCGCCGCGATACTGCTCAGAAGCAGCGCCGCGTAAAGCCAGGCTGCGGTGGCTACGCCCGGAGCATCCTCGGCGGTAGCGAGGAGCCCGGCCAACACCCGCAGGGCCACCTCGACGCCGAGGAGTACCGCGCAGGCTGTCGCCGCCAGGATCGCCAGTGATGTGTCGCGATGCATGATGCCTATCCTGACCTCGGGACCGGCGACGCCAACCTAACGCCCCGCCATTTGAGGCCTTTTCATTCCCGCCACCCCGTGAAATACGGAGGCGCCAATCGATCCCCTCCCAAGGAGCACCGCCGATGGAGATTCGTGAGGCACTTACCTTCGACGATGTCCTGCTTGTGCCCGCCGAGTCGAGCGTTTTGCCGAATACGGCTGACACTCGCACCAGGGTCACCAAGTCGATCTCGCTCAATATCCCGCTGCTCAGTTCAGCGATGGACACTGTAACTGAGTCGCGCATGGCCATTACCATGGCGCAAGCGGGCGGTATGGGAGTGATCCACCGCAATCTCTCGGTTGAGGAGCAGGCGCGCGAGGTGCGGCGGGTGAAACGGTTTGAATCGGGCATCGTGTTCAACCCGGTCACGCTGCAGCCCGACCAAACGCTTGCCGATGCTAAGGCGCTGATTGAGCGGTACAATTTTACCGGCTTCCCGGTTGTTGACGCGGGCGGCCGTGTGGTCGGGATCGTTACCAACCGCGACATGCGCTTCGCTAATTCCGATGAGACGCCGGTTCATGTGATGATGACCTCGGACGATCTGGCGATCCTGCGTGAGCCTGCCGACCGCGACGAAGCCATCAGCCTGATGAAGGCCCGCCGGATTGAGAAGCTGTTGATCACCGATGCCAACGGCAAACTCACCGGCCTGCTGACCCTCAAGGATACCGAGAGGGCGGTGTTGAACCCGACCGCGTGCAAAGACCAACTGGGGCGATTGCGCGTTGCCGCCGCCTCGACGGTGGGCGACGCGGGCTATGCCCGGTCCGAAGCGCTGGTTGATGCAGGGGTCGACCTGATCGTGATCGACACCGCCCATGGTCACTCTGAGGGGGTGGCCGACGCGGTGCGGCGGGCCAAGCGGCTCTCCAACGAGGTGCAGGTAATGGCCGGTAATGTCGCCACCGCCGAGGCCACCCGCGCGCTGATCGGGGCCGGCGCGGATGCTGTCAAAGTGGGGATCGGGCCCGGCTCGATTTGCACGACGCGGATGGTCGCTGGCGTGGGTGTGCCCCAGCTAACGGCGGTGCTCGATTGCGCCAGTGGTGCGGGCGATGTGCCGGTGATCGCTGATGGCGGGATCAAGTATTCGGGCGACTTCGCCAAAGCGATCGCAGCAGGAGCAAGCTGCGCCATGGTGGGCTCGATGATCGCCGGGACCGACGAGTCACCGGGCGAGGTGATCTTGTTTCAGGGCCGGTCGTTCAAGGCCTATCGCGGCATGGGCTCGCTCGGGGCGATGGCGCGCGGTTCGGCTGATCGCTATTTTCAGAAAGACGCCGCGTCCGACAAGCTGGTCCCTGAGGGGATCGAGGGGCAGGTGCCTTATAAGGGCTCGGCCGGCACGGTTATTCACCAGTTGGTCGGCGGTTTGCGCGCGGCGATGGGCTATACCGGCTGCGCCACCGTGGATGAGATGCGCACGCGCTGTCGGTTTGTGAAAATCACCGGGGCGGGGCTGAAGGAAAGCCATGTACACGATGTGCAGATCACCCGGGAATCGCCCAATTACCGGATGATGTAGGCGGGTCGCGCGTGACACCGGCTGCGCGGGTCGCTGCGGCGATTGAGATTTTGGACATGATTGGTGCGGGTCAGCCCGCCGAGGCGGTGCTCACCCGGTGGGCACGGGAGCATCGTTTTGCGGGTTCGGGCGATCGGGTGGCGATCCGCGACCACGTCTATGATGTACTACGCTGCAAACGGTCTTACGCGTGGCGGGGTGGCGGGGAAACTGGGCGCGCGCTGATGCTCGGGGCGATGCGCGCGGCCGGGCAAGCGCCTGAGACTGTTTTCGACGGTGCGCGCTTTGCACCCGCGCCGATATCGGCGGAGGAAGTGGCCGCGGGCGCCAGTCTGGACAGCGCGCCGCGCGCGGTGCAATTGGACCTACCGGATTGGGCTGTGCCGCTGTTTGAGCGGGCGCTGGGCCCCGGGCTCGCAGCCTATGCGCGGCGGATGCAGGCCCGCGCACCGGTGTTTTTGCGCGTGAATACAGGCAAGGCCGATATCGACACGGCCCTCGCCGCGCTTGCCGATGAGGCAATCGTTGCGCGCCCCGTTGCAAACATGCCCACCGCGCTGGAAGTGACGCAAAATCCCCGGCGGATCAAAAACGCCGCCACCTATCGCGACGGATTGGTCGAATTGCAGGATCTGGGCAGCCAGATGCTGTGCGATGCTATTCCAGCGGCGCCGGGCATGCGGGTGCTCGATTATTGCGCCGGCGGCGGGGGGAAGGCGCTGGCCCTCGCGGCGCAAGGGGCTCAGGTCTACGCGTATGATGCCGCGCCCCAGCGGATGCGCGACCTTCCTGCGCGCGCGGCCCGAGCGGGGGTGGACATTCCCGTATTGGCGGATCCGGCAAGCGAGGCACCGTATGACGTGGTGCTCTGCGATGTGCCTTGCTCGGGCAGTGGCACCTGGCGGCGCACGCCCGAGGCGAAGTGGACGATGACGCCGGACCGGCTCGCCGCGTTGAACGCAACACAAGATGCAATCCTCGTGGCAGCAACGCCGCTGGTGGCCCCAGGGGGGCTATTGGCATATGCGACCTGCTCCGTCTTTGAAGAAGAAGGCGCAGACCGCATCGCTCAATTCCTGCATCGGCACCCGGATTGGACCCGCGCCAGCGAAGGGCCGGGCCTTTTGCTCTCAGAGGGCGACTATTTTACCCACTTGCAACTTATGCGCTAATCACCCTTAACAGCGTGTTAACTATTTTTGTGAAAGCTCCGTCGGTGAATGGGGGTTACATCCATGACGCATATCGTCAGCGGCGGGTTGGGTCTCACGCGTATGGCGCTCGGCGTATCAAACCAGTGGCGCATCATGCTGGTTCCGGCGGCGTTGCTGTTGATGGCGGGCGTTGCGCTGGGCGATGGGTTCTTCGGTCACCTGGTGCTGTTTAGCGGCGCCACCCTGGCAGCGCTGGCCCTGGTGGTCGCGGCGCTCGCGGCGCGCCATAGGGTTCGGCAAGCGCATTTGTTCGACGCGGTGGCGATGCTGATCGGCGATGATAGCGTGCCGAGCTTTCTTACAGACCAAAATGGGGCAATCACGTACCGCAACAAAGTGGCCGCCGCGCGGTATCCGGGCGAGCCAAATCAGCGCTTGTCAGCCGCCATCGGCGACCATTTCGCAGCCCCCGACCACGTGTTCGCGCGGATGCAGGCGCGCGCCGATGCCGAGGGGAATGCGGCGGAGGATGTGGCCACGGTGCAAGGCGCGCTCCGGTTAAACGCCACGCGGGTGGAGCAGGGCGGCTTTATCTGGCGTCTCGACGATCACGGGACTGCCTCGGCCTCTGACATCGCGATGCCGATGATGCGGCTGTCAAACACCGGCACCATCGTTGAGATGAACGACGCGATGTTGGCCTTGGTCGGCAGCAGGCCCCGCAGCGTCGATAAGGTGATCACCGATCTGCCGTTGAAACGGGGGCAGTTGCATACGCTGGAAACCAGCAAGGGCCAGATCGCCGCGCATCTGGCGATTTTGGAAGAGCCGGGCGGGCTGCGCCAGGTTTATGTTTGGCCGGGCCCGCCGCCCGAGCGCCATCTGGTCCATGCTGATGCGCTGCCGGTGCCGATGATGAAGCTGGGCGCTGACGGCGAGATTGTTATGGCCAACCAGCGCGCGCGGCAGCTGTTGGCGCTGCCGGACGGTGATGATTTGGACTTTGCCACCATGGTCGAGGGGTTGGGGCGCCCGGTCGAGGATTGGCTGCGCGATGTCTATGAGGGCCGCGGTGTGATGAAGGCCGAGGTGGTGCGCGCCACGCAGCCGCAAAAGGATGTGTATCTGCAAGTGGCCCTGGGCCGGATGCTGTCGGGCGGCGATTCGGCGCTTTTGGCGGTATTGATCGATGCGACCGAGCTAAAGACCCTCGAAGCGCAATTTGTGCAAAGCCAAAAGATGCAGGCCGTCGGTCAACTCGCGGGCGGCGTGGCCCATGATTTCAACAACTTGCTCACCGCAATTTCTGGCCATTGCGATCTGCTCCTGCTGCGTCACGAACCCGGTGACCCAGATTACGGCGACCTGGTGCAGATCAACCAAAACGCCAATCGTGCTTCCAGCCTCGTGGGGCAATTGCTGGCCTTTTCGCGCAAGCAGAACATGCAGCCCGAACTGATCGATCTGCGCGATACGCTGGGCGACCTCACCCATTTGCTCAACCGGCTGGTGGGCGAGAAAATCCAGCTCGACTGGACCCATGACCCCGAATTGCCGCGGATCCGCGCCGATAAGCGGCAGCTTGAGCAGGTGTTGATGAACCTCGTCGTCAATGCCCGTGACGCGATGCCCGAAGGCGGCCGTATCTCGGTGGCCACCCGCACGGAGCATCTGACCGAGCCGCTCTCGCGCGACCGGGCGGAGGTGCCGCCGGGGGAATATGTGTTGGTCACGGTCACCGATGAGGGCTGCGGTATCGCGGCTGACAAGGTGGTGAAGATCTTTGAGCCGTTCTACTCCACCAAGCGTCTGAACGAAGGGACGGGCCTCGGCCTTTCAATGGCTTACGGGATCGTCAAACAATCGGGCGGGTATATCTTCGCCGACAGCGTCGAGGGCGAGGGCACCACCTTTGTGATCTACTTCCCGGCCCATCACGGGCGCCCGGAGCCCCGCGCCGATGCGGTTGCGGCCAACCCGCTCCGACCGATCAGCGCCAGCGGTGGCGTCGTTCTGCTGGTTGAGGATGAGGCGCCGGTGCGGGCCTTTGCCAGCCGTGCGCTGCGGCTGCGCGGCCATACGGTGTTGGAGGCAGAGAGCGCGGAAGAGGCGCTCAAGACCCTCGAAGACGATGAACTGGCGGTGGACGTGTTTGTCACCGATGTGGTGATGCCGGGCATGGACGGGCCAAGCTGGGTGGCCGAGGCCCTCAAGCAGCGCCCGGATACGCGGGTGGTGTTCGTCTCGGGCTATGCCGAGGATTCGATCTCGCATCAGCGCTCAAAAATTCCCAACTCGGTGTTTTTGCCCAAACCTTTCTCGCTGGCGCAGCTGACCGATGTGGTCCAGCAACAGATCCCCTAACGCGCTGCTGCATCACATCCTTAAAAATATCAAATAAATTCAACGCATTAGCTCTCCCCGCATAGGTTTCGCTGGCGGCGTCAACGGTTCGTTAAGCCATTCTCACCAGGGTGGTCGACAAAACTTTGACTTGAATTGTGCACGGTTTGTTCGCTACACACCGCGGAACAAGAGGCGAACATCGGCCGCGATTTGCCGCAGGGCATGGGCTGTGAAATAAGGGAAAAAACCATGGCGACAGCAGAACTCCTGAACATGATGGACAAGAAAAGCGGCGACAAACAGAAGGCGCTCGACTCGGCCCTAGCGCAGATCGAGCGGCAGTTTGGCAAGGGCTCGATCATGAAGCTGGGCGGCGACAACCCGCTCGGCGATATCGAAGCCACGTCCACCGGCTCACTGGGCCTCGACATCGCGCTCGGCATCGGCGGCTTGCCCAAAGGCCGGATCGTGGAGATTTACGGGCCTGAATCCTCGGGCAAAACCACGCTCACGCTCCATTGCGTGGCCGAGGAGCAGAAAAAGGGTGGCGTTTGCGCTTTCGTTGACGCCGAGCACGCGCTTGATCCGCAATATGCTCGCAAGCTGGGCGTCAATCTCGATGAGTTGCTCATCTCGCAGCCCGATACCGGGGAGCAGGCCTTGGAGATCACCGATACGCTGGTGCGGTCGGGCGCGGTCAACATGGTGGTGGTCGATTCGGTCGCCGCTTTGACGCCCCGCTCTGAACTTGAGGGCGATATGGGCGATAGCAGCGTCGGTGTGCATGCCCGCTTGATGAGCCAGGCGATGCGTAAGCTTACCGGCTCGATCAACCGCTCCAAATGCACCGTGGTCTTCATCAACCAGATCCGCATGAAGATCGGGGTGATGTTTGGCTCGCCTGAGACGACGACGGGCGGTAACGCGCTGAAGTTCTACTCGTCCGTGCGGCTCGATATCCGCCGCATCGGCGCCATCAAAGACCGCGATGAGGTGGTCGGCAACCAGACCCGGGTGAAGATCGTCAAAAACAAGGTAGCCCCGCCGTTCAAGCAGGTGGAGTTCGACATCATGTACGGCGAAGGCATCTCGAAAACCGGTGAACTGCTGGATCTGGGCGTAAAAGCGGGCGTCGTGGAGAAGTCGGGCGCGTGGTTCTCCTACGGTGATGAACGGATCGGCCAGGGCCGCGAGAATGCTAAGACGTTCCTGCGCGAAAACCCCGACATGGCGTTTGAGATCGAAGATAAGATCCGCGCCGCCCATGGGCTGGACTTTGATCTACCGGAAGGCGCGGCGCATGACGATGACGCGCTGATGGAAGACTAGCCGCCCGCGCAAATGTGCCCGGTGCGTTGGATCGCGCTGGGCTAGGCGGCCTTTCTCCCTGAACTCTCAGCTAAGCGGTTGCTGGGCGTTGCCGCGGCGCGGGCAGGTTTTATTGCGTGGCGCGCGATAACAGGACGGTTGACGTAAAGCGCATTGCCAGCGGCGCGCGAGGGAAAGCTGAAAGACTGTCCCGCAGAATGCCAAGGCCCGACATCAAGCCCCGACATCAAGGCCCCGCCGCTAAGCCCCGCCCCCAAGCCCCGACCACGCCGTAACACCATCCCGTATGTGGACACCACCGCGGCACGGCGATACTCAGGCGGCACTGCCTTTTTGGAACCGCCGCCATGACCAGCCTAAACGATATCCGCGCCACGTTTCTCGACTATTTCCGCCGTCAGGATCACGCGGTGGTGGCGTCCTCGCCGCTGGTGCCGCGCAACGACCCGACGCTGCTCTTTGCCAATTCCGGCATGGTGCAGTTCAAGAACCTGTTCACCGGGGTAGAGCGGCGCGACTATAGCCGCGCCACGACAGCGCAGAAATGCGTGCGCGCGGGCGGCAAGCACAACGATCTCGACAATGTGGGCTACACCGCGCGTCACCACACGTTCTTCGAGATGCTGGGTAACTTCTCCTTCGGCGATTACTTCAAGACCGAGGCGATCCCGTTCGCGTGGGAGCTGCTGACCCGTGACTTCGGCATCGATGCCAACCGGCTCTATACCACGGTGTACCACACCGATGATGAAGCCTTTGAAATCTGGAAGAAAATCGGCGTCCCTGAGGATCGCATCATCCGCATCGCCACCAGTGACAACTTTTGGCGGATGGGTCCGACCGGCCCTTGTGGCCCTTGCACGGAGATCTTTTACGATCACGGCTCGCATGTCTGGGGCGGCCCGCCCGGCAGTGCGGAAGAGGATGGCGACCGCTTTATCGAGATCTGGAACATCGTCTTCATGCAGAACGAGCAGTTCGAGGACGGCTCGATGCGCGCGCTGGAGATGCAGTCGATCGATACCGGGATGGGCCTGGAACGGATCGGCGCGCTGCTGCAAGGCAAGCACGACAATTACGACACCGACACGATGCGCGCCTTGATCGAGGCCTCTGCCAACGCCTCCTCCACCGATGCGGACGGGCCGGGCAATGTGCATCACCGGGTGATTGCCGACCACCTGCGCTCAACCAGTTTTCTGATCGCCGACGGGGTGATGCCTGCCAATGACGGGCGCGGCTATGTGTTGCGGCGGATCATGCGGCGGGCGATGCGGCACGCGCATTTGCTGGGCAATCAAGACCCGGTGATGCACCGATTGGTGCCTGCTTTGGTGGGGCAGATGGGCCAAGCCTATCCCGAGCTCGGCCAGGCCCAAGCGCTGATCGAAGAGACGCTGCTGTTGGAAGAGACCCGGTTCAAACAGACGCTGGAGCGAGGCTTGCGGTTGCTCGACGATGAGTTGGCGAAACTGCCCGACGGCACGGATCTGCCCGGTGAGGCAGCGTTCCGGCTCTATGACACCTATGGCTTTCCTCTCGATCTGACCCAAGACGCGCTGCGCGAGAAAAAGCGCGGTGTGGAGATCGCCGGCTTTAACGCCGCCATGGCAGCGCAGAAAGCCAAGGCGCGCGCCGCTTGGGCTGGGACCGGGGCGCAGAAGGATCTGGCGCTTTGGTTCGACTTGGTAGAAGAGCACGGCGCCAGTGAGTTTCTGGGCTATGACACCGAGAGCGCGGAAGCGCAGGTGTTGGCAATTGTTCAAAACGGCAAGGCGGTGGACGCGTTGGAGACCGGCGCCAGCGGTTGGGTGATCGCCAATCAGACGCCGTTTTATGGGGAATCCGGTGGTCAAGTGGGTGATACCGGGATCATCCGCGGGCTGAGCGATGGCTCGGTGGAGGCCGAGGTCACCGACACCCAACGGTTCGCCGGTGGCGCGCTGGTGGCGCATCAGGTCATCGCGCGCCAAGGCGTGGTCCGCGTGGGTGACCCGGTCGCGCTGCAGGTGGACCACACAAGGCGCGGCGCGATCCGCGCCAACCATTCCGCCACCCACCTGATGCATGAGGCCTTGCGCCAGGCCTTGGGGGAGCATGTGGCGCAGCGCGGCTCGCTCAACGCCGCGGACAGGCTGCGCTTTGATTTCAGCCATGCCAAAGCGTTGAGCCTGGAAGAATTGCGCGCGGTCGAAGCGGAGGTGAACGCCTATATCCGGCAAAACAGCCCGGTCGAGACACGGATCATGACGCCCGACGATGCCCGCGCGATCGGGGCGCAGGCGCTCTTCGGTGAGAAATACGGCGACGAGGTGCGCGTTGTGAGCATGGGCCGCGCGCCGACGGGTAAGGGCCTGGATAAAAACACCTATTCGCTGGAATTGTGTGGTGGCACCCATGTGCGGCGCACCGGCGATATCGGCGCGTTCGTGACGCTCGGGGACAGCGCGTCAGCCGCGGGGGTGCGTCGGATCGAGGCGCTCACCGGTGCGGCGGCGATGGCCTATCTGTCGCAGCAAGACCATCGCT
Source organism: Pseudomonadota bacterium (assembly GCA_038750765.1). GTDB lineage: Bacteria > Pseudomonadota > Alphaproteobacteria > Rhodobacterales > Rhodobacteraceae > Psychromarinibacter. Next base: position 18,536 of record JBCDGW010000016.1, read on the forward strand.
TGGCGGAAACCGCGCTGGCGCTCAAAGCCCAGGCCGATGAGGTGCCCGACCGGGTGCGAACGCTGTTGGAGGAGCGCAAAGCCTTAACCAACGAAGTGGCCTCGCTGCGGCGCGAATTGGCGATGGCGGGCGGGGGTGGCGAAAGCGCCGCCGCAAGCCCGCGCGATGTGGGGGGTATAGCGCTACATGCAAGCCAGTTGGAGGGAGTGACTGGAAAAGATCTTCCATCCCTCATTGATGAAATGAAATTGAAGGGCGCCAAAGGTGTTATCATGCTCGCGGTCGAGATTAACGGAAAAGCAGCTGTTGCGGTTGGCTCCGGCTCTGACGCAGTTCAAAGGGTTGGTGCCGTCGAGGTTCTCCGTGCGGCGGTCGCTGCTCTCGGCGGGAAGGGTGGCGGTGGTAGGCGCGATTTAGCGCAAGGAGGCGCACCCGGTTTGAGTAATTGGGAAGGCGCTATTCAAGCTGCAACCTCAGTGATCGAAACAGCAGTTAAAAAGGCATAATTTGAATGAGCGCTTTGTGGATTGCGCATGTCACAGTAACCGACGACGAGGCGTACGGAAAATATGCGGCCATCGCGACCGAAGCGATTGCGGCCCATGGTGGCGTGTTTTTGGCCCGCGGCGGGCGCTACACCGTGCTGGAGGGCAAAGATCGCCCGCGCAATGTGGTGGCGCGGTTTCCCAGCTTGGAGGCGGCGGTGGAATGCTATAACTCGCCGCGCTACCGTGAAGCGCTGGCCTTCGCCAAGGGTGCGAGCGAGCGCGATCTCATGGTGGTGGAAGAGGTCTGATACCGCTTGAGACGCTCCTGCGTAGTGATGCCGCGCCGGGGCGCCTGGTTTGGATCGGGCTGCGGGCTGAGCGGCGGGCGCCGATGCTTGCGGTGGATCATGCGGAACTGGATGAAGGCGGCCTAGAGGGCGATCATGGGCGCGCGGGCAAACGCGCGGTGACGCTGTTTCAGGCCGAGCATATTGACGTAATCACACAATTTCTGCAGCGCAGCATAGGGTCGGCAGGTGATATCCGGCAAAGCCCCTGGCGCAACCTGCATGTGAGCGGGTTCAACCTCAGCGCCTGCCGCGGGGCTCGGCTGCAATGCGGCAACGCTGTGCTCGAAATCACTACTCCCTGTGCGCCATGTTCGCGGATGCATGAGGCTTTTGGCCCCGGCGGCTACAATGCTCTGCGCGGTCACGGCGGCTGGTGCGCCCGGGTGATTTCTGGCGGCGCCGTGCGCTTAGACGATTCTGTGTTCCGGCTTTGATATTTATCCACAGGCACAAAACCTCGTGGATAAGTCCTCAAAAACCGCTAAAAATTCCTTTGGCTATCTAAGTAATTTAATCTTAACTTTTTGCGCGATATCTGCCGAGATCGATGCATGTTTCAAATAATCTACATTTCGAGTTTCCGGCCAAAAGCGCCTCTCTGTGTCTTTTTGGACACTAAATCGTTGTTTAGCAGGGGGTTGAGCCACAGGGACCGTCACTTTTCTGCCTCACCGGAATAGCACATTTGCGCTTAGGTCCGTAGGTGATGCGTGCGCACCACAATTTAGGTCGTTAGGGTTTGAAATTGTCGTTATCCGACCGGGTTCCGCGCATTGTGGCAATGGGTGGCAGATGTCATCACAAAACCAACATGTTAAACTTTATCCAAATTTGGGTAACGGAGGTTCACACATGAAGACGATCCTGACTGTGGCAGCTGCCGCTGTTGCGCTCTCCGCCGGTTCGGCGGTGGCTTGGGAAGGCCGCACGGTCGCTTGCTTCGACAAGCACTATGTCCCGCCCACGTTCTCGACTGAAAAGGTTCTCGTTAAGCACGCGAAAGAGCGTTACGAGCACAAGAACGGCCGTATCGAGCTCGTGCACTACGCGCCGGTCTACCGTGAAATCAAGACCATGGAGTCCAAGGGCTACTGGATCATGAAAGAGGTTAGCTGCGGCTGCCCCAAGTGCCACTAAGCGCTTGTCACTGATGTAGCTTTCGGGCGCCGCGCTCCATGCCCGGCGCCCCAAACAGTATAATTTTGGTGTTGCGCGGACGTTTGTGTCCGCGCTCGTTTTTTTGGCTAGGGCGTCCTCACGCATCGCTGCGCCCGAGTTGCTTTACAGTAGCCGCTCCCCGGTGCCTACTATTCCCTTTTATCGGCTATGAGGCGTCCACCGCGGCCCGTGCTTTGCGCTTGCGCTCATGGGGGTCGAGATAGCGCTTGCGGAGCCGTACGGCGTTCGGCGTCACCTCAACCAATTCATCATCATCGATATAGGCAATCGCCTGCTCCAGTGACATCCGCACCGGCGGGGTGAGCACCACGGCGTCATCCTTGCCCGATGCACGCACATTGGTCAGCTTCTTGCCCTTGAGCGGGTTCACCTCAAGGTCATTGTCGCGGGCATGCTCGCCGATCACCATGCCCTGATAAACCGGCTCCTGCGCGCCGATGAACAGCTTGCCGCGATCTTCCAGATTGAACAGCGCGTAAGCGACCGAGGTGCCGTTTTCCATTGAGATCAGCACGCCGACGCGGCGCCCCGGGATCGCGCCTTTATGGGGGGCCCAGTTTTGAAACACCCGGTTGAGCACGCCGGAGCCGCGTGTATCGGTCAGAAACTCACCGTGATAGCCAATCAGCCCCCGCGCCGGGACATGGGCGACGATCCTGGTCTTGCCCGCGCCTGCCTGGCGCATCTCGATCAGCTCGCCCTTACGCGGGCCGGTCAACTTCTCAATCACCGCGCCGGAATAGGCGTCGTCTACATCGATGGTGACCTCTTCGATCGGCTCATGCATCGCGCCGTCGATGTCGCGCACAAGCACTTGCGGCCGCGAAATCGATAGCTCGAACCCCTCGCGCCGCATGTTTTCGATGAGCACGCCCATCTGCAACTCACCGCGCCCGGCCACCTCGAACGCTTCGCCGCCCGGCGTATCGGTTACGCGAATGGCGACATTGCCCTCGGCTTCTTTCATCAACCGGTCTCGGATGACCCGCGATTGCACCTTCGAGCCGTCGCGGCCAGCCAGCGGGCTGTCATTGATGCCGAAAGTGACGGAGATGGTGGGTGGGTCAATCGGCTGCGCGGGCAGCGGCTCTTCGACCGCGAGCGCACATAGGGTGTCGGAGACGGTTGCTTTGGCCATGCCTGCCATCGAGACGATATCGCCCGCGCTCGCCGCGTCGATATCCTGCTGCGCCAGGCCGCGAAACGCCTGGATCCGGGTGACCCGAAACTGTTCGATTTTCTGCCCCACCCGTGACAGCGCCTGGATCGTGGCGCCAACCTTGATCTGGCCCGCTTCCACCCGCCCGGTCAGGACGCGTCCCACGAACGGGTCCGACGACAGCGTCGTCACCCGCATCGCGAAGTCTTCTTCAGCACGGGCCAATTGGGCAGGCGCGGGCACGTGATTGACGATCAGGTTAAAGAGCGCGCCCAGGTCCTTGCGCGGCCCGTCGAGCTCGGCATCGGCCCAACCGGACCGGCCGGAGGCGTAGAGATGCGGGAAATCAAGCTGGTCTTCATCGGCATCCAGCGCGGCGAACAGATCGAACACCTCATCGAGCGCGCGGTCAGGCTCGGCATCGGGCTTGTCCACCTTGTTGAGCACCACAATCGGCCGCAAGCCGAGCGCGAGCGCTTTCGCGGTGACGAACTTGGTCTGCGGCATCGGGCCTTCGGCGGCATCGACCAACAGGCATACGCCGTCGACCATCGACAAAATCCGCTCTACCTCGCCGCCGAAATCGGCGTGACCGGGCGTGTCGACAATGTTGACGCGGGTGCCTTTCCACTCAACCGAGGTGCACTTGGCCAGAATGGTGATGCCCCGCTCACGCTCCAGGTCGTTTGAATCGAGCGCCCGCTCTGAGACAGTCTGCCCGGTGCGGAAGGCGCCCGATTGCTTAAGCAATTCATCCACCAGCGTGGTTTTGCCGTGATCGACATGGGCGATGATCGCGATGTTGCGCAGAGACATGAGTGGCCCCGGTGTTATTCAGCATAGGTCGAGAAGTGATGCGTAACGCGTCGGCGGCTGCCGTATCGCGGGGCAGGGCGAATGACCAGCCAAAAGCGGTTGCCGCTATCCGTGGGCAGTGGCGGTTGAAAACAGGTTGATGATCAAGATCCCAGCCAGGATTAAGGCGATGCCTGCAACAGCGGGCCAATCCAGGCGCTGGCCGAATGCGATCAGGCCGATGAGCGCGATGAAGATAATGCCGCAACCCGACCATATCGCATAGGCGATGCCCACCGGCACCGTGCGGAGGACTTGCGCCAAGAGGTAGAAGGCAAGCGCGTAAGCGACCACGACGATGATCGAAGGGATTGGCCGGGTGAATTGCTGGCTGGCCTGGAGCGCGGACGTGCCGATGGTTTCGGCCAGCACGGCCAAGATGAGGGTCACATACGGCATCGACCGTCTCCTTCGCTGTGAACGACCTACAAAGAAGGGCGGATCACGCGAACGGAAAGAGCAAACGCAGCTTTCGCGATGACCGCTCAGACGTTACCGCGAGGTCTCGGTCAACCGGCGGCGCACATAACTATCCACTAGCCCGATCATCTGCTCCATATGCGGGTCTTCAAAGAAATGCCCGGCGCCGGACACCTCTTCATGGGTGATGGTGATGCCCTTCTGCTCGTGCAGTTTCTCGACCAGCGCGTGGGTATCGCGGGGCGGCGCCACCCGGTCAGCGGTGCCGTTTAGGATCAGACCCGATGAGGGGCAGGGGGCCAGAAACGAAAAGTCATACATGTTGGCCGGCGGTGAGACCGAGATGAACCCAGTAATCTCGGGGCGACGCATCAGCAATTGCATCCCGATCCAGGCCCCGAACGAGAACCCGGCCACCCAACAATGCTTTGCATTTTGGTTCATTGATTGCAGGTAATCGAGCGCAGACGCAGCATCGCTCAATTCGCCGATGCCTTGGTCGTATTCGCCCTGGCTGCGCCCCACGCCGCGGAAGTTGAACCGCAGCACCGTGAAGCCCATGTTAAAGAAGGCGTAATGGAGGTTGTATACCACCCGGTTGTTCATCGTGCCGCCGAATTGCGGGTGCGGATGCAGGATGATCGCGACGGGCGAGTCTTTTACTTTTTGCGGATGGTAGCGGCCCTCGAGCCGGCCCTCAGGACCCGGAAATATGACCTCAGGCATGAGCCTCCTCGCGTCGCAGACCTTATGGATCAGGCTATCCTTGACGAGGTGACCCGATCAATTTAGAACTCTTCTAAGCTTTGGCCGGTAGCGAACGCCACCGAACACAAGCAGTTAAGGGCGGGGCCGCGCAACGTCAATGGCGGGTCGCCCAAGCACAGTGAGACGACCTGAGCACGGTGAGACGACCTAAGCACGGTGAGACGAGAAACCTGCGATGCAACAGCAGAGGTTAGCATGAAGCTTTCGACCAAAGGCCGCTACGCAATGGTTGCTCTGGCCGATCTGGCGATGCAGCCGCGCGGTGATTTGTCGTCGCTGGCGGAGTTGTCGTCGCGACAGGACATTTCGCTGCCGTATCTGGAGCAGTTGTTCGTCAAACTGCGGCGCGCCGGGCTGGTAATGTCGGTGCGCGGGCCCGGCGGCGGCTATCGCTTGGCCAAGCCTGCCGAGGATATCTCAATCGCTGATGTGCTGAGCGCGGTGGACGAATCTGTGAACGCGCTCAAAACCGGCGCGGGTGCCTCGGGCGGCGCGTCAGGCACTAAGGCGCAATCGCTGACCAACCGGTTGTGGGAGAGCCTCTCGGCGCATGTCTACGTGTATCTGCACCAAACCCGGCTATCGGATGTGGTGCGCAACGGGCTCAAGCCGTGCCCGGCAGTGCCCTCGCTCTTTGCTGTCGTTGACGAATAGGCGCACGGCGACCTCCTTGGTGCTCAGCCTAGCCATGAAACCCCTGAGGCGCTCATGACCGGGCGTGTTTACCTTGATTGGAATGCCACCGCGCCGCTTCGAATGGAGGCGCGGGCGGCGATGCTGGCGGCGATGGATGCGGTAGGCAACCCGTCATCGGTCCATGCCGAGGGGCGCGCGGCGAAGGCGATCGTCGAGAAAGCCCGCGCGCAAATCGCCACAGCCTTCGGGGCAGAAGGGGCCGATATCGTGTTCACGTCCGGCGCGACCGAAGCTGCAGCGCTGGCCTTAGCAGGGCGTGATTTGGCAGGTGCGGCGGTGGAGCACGACGCGGTGATGGGCTGGATCAAACCCACGCTTGCGGTGTCGCGTTCGGGCGCGGTCACGGTGGACGATCCGGCCAAGACCACGCTGCAAGCGGCCAATTCCGAAACCGGCGTGGTGCAGGACCTACCGGCCGGGCTCGCGGTCTGCGATGCCACCCAGATTTGGGGCAAATTGCCAGTGGCCTTCAACTGGATGGGCTGTGATATGGCGCTTGCTTCCGCGCACAAGCTAGGCGGGCCAAAAGGGGTCGGCGCGCTGATCTTCCGCCAAGGCTTCGATGTTGCGGCGCAAATTCGCGGGGGCGGTCAGGAAATGGGCCGCCGCTCAGGCACAGAAAATGTTGTTGGTATTGCGGGGTTTGGCGCTGCCGCCGCTGCTGCTGCGCGCGATCTTGAAGAAGGGCTTGCAGCGCGGCAGGAAAAACTTAGAAATATTCTAGAAAGTGCCATTGAGGCGGCTGGATCGGGGATTATCTTCTTGGGACATGCCACGAAGCGGTTGCCGAATACCAGTTGCTTTTCGGTGCCCGGTTGGAAGGGCGAGACCCAGGTGATGCAGATGGACCTAGCGGGCATTGCGATTTCTGCCGGGTCCGCTTGCTCCAGCGGCAAAGCAAAGCCAAGCCGGGTGGTCGAAGCGATGGGCTATGGCGCCGATGTGGCTGCGGGGGCGATCCGGGTATCGCTTGGCGCGGACACGACGGAAGAGGATATTGGGCGTTTTGTGGACGCCTGGAGCAAAAGCTACGCCAAGCGCAAAGCGCGCGCGGCATGATAGGCGGGGCCTCAATGGCGGGCGCTGCGGACGAAGGAGTTTGACATGACGGCATTGGATCAGTCGACTTTACGGATCGAGGACGGCGAAGCGCTGGAGCCAGTACAGGTTCAGGTCAAGGACGGCGTCGATCAGGAGACCGTCGACGCTGTGCAATCCATGGCCGGTGTGTACAAACACGGCTGGGAAACCGAGATCGAGATGGAATTCGCGCCCAAAGGGCTGAGCGAAGACATCGTGCGGTTGATTTCTGAAAAGAATGACGAGCCTGAGTGGATGACCGAGTGGCGGCTCGGGGCGTATCGGCGTTGGCTCAAGATGGTGGAGCCGGATTGGGCGTTGCTCAATTACCCGCCGGTAGACTACCAGGAGCAATACTACTACGCCAAACCAAAGAGCATGACGGAAAAGCCGAGGTCGCTCGACGAGGTGGACCCGAAGCTTTTGGAAACCTACGAAAAGCTGGGCATCCCGCTGAAAGAGCAGATGGTGCTGGCCGGTGTCGAGGGTGCCGAGGGCGCGCCGGTGGAAGGGCGCAAAGTGGCCGTGGATGCGGTGTTTGACAGCGTCTCGGTCGGCACGACTTTCCAAGCGGAACTCAAAAAGTCGGGCGTGATCTTTTGCTCGATCTCCGAGGCGATCCGCGAGCATCCGGAGCTGGTGAAGAAGTATCTGGGCTCAGTCGTCCCGGTGACGGACAATTACTTCGCCGCGCTGAACTCGGCGGTGTTCTCAGACGGATCGTTCGTCTACATCCCGCCGGGCGTGCGCTGCCCAATGGAGTTGTCCACATACTTCCGCATCAATGCCGAGAATACCGGCCAGTTCGAGCGCACGCTGATCATCGCTGACCGCGAGGCCTATGTCAGCTATCTGGAAGGGTGCACCGCGCCGCAGCGCGACACCACGCAGCTTCACGCCGCGGTGGTTGAACTGGTGCTGCTCGATGATGCCGAGATTAAGTACTCGACAGTGCAAAACTGGTTCCCCGGCGATGAGAACGGGCAGGGCGGTATTTACAACTTCGTCACCAAGCGCGCCGATTGCCGCGGTGACCGCTCCAAAGTGATGTGGACCCAGGTGGAGACCGGCTCGGCGGTGACCTGGAAATACCCGTCCTGCGTGTTGCGCGGCGATGAGAGCCAGGGCGAGTTCTACTCAATCGCGATCACCAACAACTATCAGCAGGCCGATACCGGCACCAAGATGATCCATCTCGGCAAGGATACCAAATCGCGTATCGTGTCGAAGGGGATCAGCGCGGGGCGGGCCCAGAACACGTATCGCGGGCAGGTCTCGGTCCACAAAGCGGCGCAACGGTCGCGGAACTACACGCAGTGTGACTCGCTTCTGATCGGCGATAAATGCGGCGCTCACACGGTGCCCTACATCGAGGTGCGCAATAACTCGTCGCGATGCGAGCATGAGGCGACCACGTCCAAGGTGGATGACGATCAGCTGTTCTATTGCCGCCAACGCGGGATGGATGAGGAAGAGGCGGTGGCGCTGGTGGTCAACGGGTTCTGCAAGGAGGTGCTGCAGGCGCTGCCGATGGAATTCGCGATGGAAGCGCAGCAGCTGGTGGCGATCTCGCTAGAGGGCTCGGTGGGCTAGACCTGCCAGCGCCTATGCCGCTCTAGCGCGAGCCGATTGAGCGCTGCGCGTGGCGGTCGGTAAGGCGTGACGCCGATGATTGGTAGGAATGCGGGCCCATGCTGTTGGGACGTTGTCATGCCTGCCAGGCGCAGCGCGCTCGTTTTAAACCCTTCGCTGCCGCCAATCTAAAAGGCCAATGCTCATGCGTCGTTTGTCGAAAACTGTGGTCTGGGGCCTCTGCGCTGTTTCGCTCGCTCTGGCCGTGGTGTCGTTGATCTGGCATCCCTGGCTACGGTCGACGCTCGGGGCGCCCGATCCAGCGCCAATTGTCATAAACTAGGATTTTGACGATGATTTTGCGCAAAATTACCCTCTTTCTTGTACTTTTCGCATTTTTACTCCCGTCAGCGCTGTATCTGAATGCCGATCCAGCGCTTGGGGCGGGGCCGATGCCGTTCGATCCGTTGATCGTGCCTGGCCTCGACCCCTGGACGCGCGAGCACATGCTGTGCAGCCCCATCGATACAGGCTGCGGCGCGTCTCTCTATTGGCGGCATTGGTAGCGGCCCCGTGGCTGACAGCGATCTGAAACCGCCCCGTCTGGCGATGCCGGAGGCCGAGGCCGCGTGGCTGCGCGAGGTCTATGGCCGTGCGCAAGTGATCTTGGAATACGGCACCGGCGGCTCTACCTGCGTCGCGGCGGATATGCCGGGCAAAACCATCTTTTCGGTAGAGAGCGACCGCGGCTGGGTTGCTGAAATGGCGGCGTATTTTGAGCGTCACCCGCCCGCTGCCACACTGCATCTGCACCCCGTCGATATCGGCCCCACTGGCAAATGGGGCGCGCCGAGCAGCGATGCTGGCTGGCGGCGCTACCCCGACTATCCGGTGTCGGTCTGGGACCGCGACGATTTCTTGCAGCCCGACACGGTTTTGATCGACGGACGCTTCCGCCCAGCCTGCCTGGTCACAGCGATGCTGCGGACGAAGGCGCCTATGACGATCCTGTTCGACGATTATGCAAATCGCCCCAGATATCACCTTGTGGAACGCTGGGTTCCCGTGGCTGAGCAGCGTGGGCGTATGGCGCGTTTCGAGGTGAGGCCTTGGGCACTGCCACCGCAGGATCTGGCCGATATCGTGGCTCTCTTCGGTCAGCTGCAGTGAGAGCGTGAAGTGAAGGGAATGAGCGCATGATCGTGACGACGACGCCCAGTGTCGAAGGCTACCAGATCGCCGACTATCACGGCATCGTGGTGGGTGAGACGGTGTTGGGCGCCAATATCATCCGCGACGTCTTCGCCGGAATCACCGATATCTTAGGCGGCCGCTCGGGCAGTTACGAAGAAGAGTTCGCCAATGCCCGCAAAACCGCGCTCGATGAGATGCAGGGACGCGCCGCTGATCTTGGTGCCAACGCAGTCGTCGGCGTCGATCTCGACTATGAAGTGATCAACAACATGCTGATGGTGTCCGCCTCCGGTACCGCCGTCTCAATCCGATAAACCCTCTCGGTAGGAACGAAAGAATGTTAGAAATCAAAAATTTGCAGGTCAAACTTGAGGAAGAAGATAAAGTTATCTTGAAAGGCGTTGATCTCAAGGTCGGCGCTGGTGAAGTGCACGCGATCATGGGTCCTAACGGCTCGGGCAAGTCGACGCTGTCCTACGTGTTGTCTGGCCGCGACGGTTATGAGGTGACCGGTGGCGAGGCGACGATGGCGGGTGAGGATGTGTTGGAGATGGAGCCGGAAGAGCGTGCAGCGGCAGGCCTATTCCTGGCGTTCCAATACCCGGTCGAGATCCCGGGCGTGGGCAACATGACGTTCCTGCGCACCGCGCTCAATGCGCAGCGCAAGGCTCGCGGTGAAGAGGAGATCAGCGCCGGTGATTTCCTGCGGCTGGTGCGCGCCAAAGCGGCGGAGTTGAAGATTGACGCCGACATGCTCAAGCGCCCGGTCAATGTGGGCTTTTCCGGCGGTGAGAAAAAGCGCAATGAGATCTTGCAAATGGCGATCCTAGAGCCGCGCATGTGCATCCTTGATGAGACCGATTCAGGCCTCGACGTGGATGCGATGAAGCTGGTCTCTGATGGCGTGAACGCGCTGCGCGATGCGGGGCGGGGCTTTCTGGTGATCACCCATTACCAACGCCTGTTGAACCACATCGTGCCGGATGTCGTGCATATCATGGCCGATGGCCGGATCGTCAAATCTGGCGGTAAAGAGCTTGCCCTGCAGGTCGAAGAGAATGGCTATGGCGATATCTTGGCGGAGGTGGCGTGATGGCGCTGCCTGAAGCCAAACGCACCGCGACCGAGGCGCGGCTTGCTGCTTTGGAGTTGCCTGAAGGTGCGGGATGGGCGCGAACTGCCCGAGCCGCGGCGCTTGAGCGGGTCAATTCGATGGGGCTGCCCGGCCGTCGTGATGAGTATTGGAAGTACACCCGCCCCGATGCGTTGGTGGTGCCGGATGCCCCCTCGGCCCCTGTTGCCGCGCCCGAGGACCCGGCGCTGTTCTCTGAGGTGGAGCGGCTGCGCCTGGTTTTCGTGGATGGCGTTTTCGACCCTGAGCAATCGGACGACCCGACGCTTGCAGGTGTGGTCATCGAGCGGCTGGCGTTGGAACAAACCCACGACATCCATTGGGCCAAAGACCTCTACGGTGTTCTTGAGGCAAAGGGCCAGGTGCCGGTGGAGCGACCGCTCGCGGCGCTCAACTCGGCCTATGCCAGCGACGGCGTCCTGATCCATGTGACAGGCGATGCGCCGAAACCCGTCTCGCTGGTCTATCAGCAGTCGCGCGATACCTCCGACGCGATCTTGCACCACTGCATCAAGATCGAGGCGGGCGCGTCCTTCACCCTGCTCGAGGATGGGCCGGTGGCGGCACGCTACAACACGGTTATGGAGGTAGAGGTGCCCGATGGGGCCGCGTTCAACCACATCCGCACCCAGGGCCGCGACCATGACCGCGCGGCGCTGACCCATATCTTTGCCCGCCTCGGCACCGAGAGCCAGTTCAAGAGCTTCACGCTCACCGCGAACGGGGTGCTGACGCGCAATGAATGCGTGCTGGAACTGACCGGGGATGACGCCTCGGCCCATGTCGCCGGTGCCGCGCTTGGCGACGGCGATTTTCAGCATGACGACACCGTCTTCATCACCCATGACGCGGTGAACTGCGAAAGCCGCCAAGTCTTCAAGAAAGTGCTGCGCAACGGTGCGACCGGCGTGTTTCAAGGCAAGATCTTGGTTAAGGAAGGCGCGCAGAAGACCGATGGCTATCAGATCAGCCAATCGCTTTTGCTCGACGATGACAGCCAGTTCTACGCCAAACCCGAGCTCGAGATTTACGCGGATGATGTGCAATGCTCGCACGGCTCCACCAGCGGTGCGATCGATGAAACGGCACTGTTTTATCTGCGCGCGCGCGGCGTGCCGCTGGGGCAGGCGCAAGACCTGATGACGCTGGCGTTTCTGGCTGAGGCGATTGAAGAGATCGCGGACGAGGCGCTGGCCGATGTGATCCGCGCGTGTTTGGACGATTGGCTGTCGCGGCGGCGCGAGCGTTAACTTGGCGCTAACCACCAATATCGCGGCGATGTATCGGCGCCCGCGCCAAGTTGTGCGCGGCCTGATGGCCATGGGGCAACGGGAGGATCGGGCGTTGTTCTTCCTGCTTCTGGGCTGCGCGTTGATGTTCGTGGCGCAATGGCCGCGGCTGGCGCGCCAGGCCAATGAACAGCCCGAGATCGGCGAGGAGGTTTGCGCCAGCGCCAATACACCAGCCGAGATGTGCGATGCGGTGAGCGAGGCGATGCGCGCGCTGGTCGGTAGCGCGCTGATGGGTTGGGTTTTTGTGGTGCCGCTGGCGCTATACGTCATCGCGGGGCTGACCCGGCTTATCGCGCGGCTGATCGGCGGCAAGGGAACCTGGTACAGCGCGCGCTTGGCGTTGTTCTGGGCGTTGTTGGCGTCGGTGCCGATGTGGCTTCTCAGCGGTATGGTTGCTGGATTTATCGGCCCCGGGCTACAGCTTAGCCTGACCAGCGGCATTGCGTCGGCGGTGTTTTTGCTGTTCTGGATAATCGGGTTGACCGAGACAGAACGACAGCGCCCCGAAACGCTGTGACACGCCCTGAAACACGATGAGCACCCCTGATATGCCCGATTTCTCCACCCTCGTCCGCCAGGCCTGGCTGAGCATCGCCTCCCCGCGCGATGTGGCGCGATGGGTGATGGGCTTTGACATGCATCGCCGCGCGCGGTGGGAGTTGCTGCTGCTGACCGTGATTTTGCTGGTCGTCGTCGAGGTGATCCAATTTCAACTAATGACTGACCGGATCGCCGCCGTCTTCGGCGAGGCGCTGGCCGAGGCCGTCGGCCAGATGACGAGGCCTTTCATGGCCGCGATTACCATCGGTTCGCTCGCGGTGATGTCGGTCTTCGCCACGTTTTGGATTGGCCGCGCGATGGGCGGGCAGGGCGATCTGGGCGATGCGGTGGTGCTGTGCGCGTGGTTTCTGTTTTGCCTGTTCCTGCTTGAATGCGTCAAGCTGGTGATGTCGGTTGCGCTGCCGCCGTTCGGCGCCTTGCTGGGAATTGTGGGCTTTGGCCTGTTCTGGTGGCTGATGTCCAACTTCGTCGCTGAATTGCACGGGTTTTCGTCACTCGGCATGGTGTTTTTGATGGTCTTGGCCTCCGCTGCAGCGGTGCTGGTGGGCCTGATCATCTTCATGAGCATCATCGCCGCGCTGTTGGGGTTTGAGCCGCCGAATGTTACACCGGATGTATGATGTCGACGCGGTACGCCGCGATTTCCCGATCCTGTCGCGCGAGATCAACGGCAAACCGCTGGTCTATCTCGACAATGGCGCTTCGGCGCAGAAGCCGCAGGTGGTCATCGATGCGGTGACCCGCGCCTATGCCCATGAATACGCGAATGTGCATCGCGGCCTGCACACGCTGTCCACCATCGCCACCGAGAAGTATGAAGCGGTACGCGGTACGCTGGCGCGGTTTCTCAACGCCGGATCCGAGAGCGAGATCGTGATGAATACCGGCACCACCGAGGGCATCAACATGGTGGCCTATGGCTGGGCGATGCCGCGGATGGAGGCGGGCGACGAGATTGTGCTCTCGGTGATGGAGCATCACGCCAATATCGTGCCGTGGCACTTTATGCGCGAGCGCCAGGGCGTGGTGCTGAAATGGGTGGATGTGGATAGCACCGGCGCCCTCGATCCGCAGCGGGTGCTTGATGCCATAGGTCCGCGCACCAAGCTGGTGGCGATCACCCATCTCTCCAACGTCTTGGGTACGGTGGTGGACATTAAGGCGATTGCGGCGGGCGCGCATGAACGCGGCGTTGCGGTGCTGGTTGATGGCAGCCAGGCAGCCGCGCATATGCCGGTGGATGTTCAAGATCTGGATTGCGACTTCTACGCGGTCACCGGGCATAAGCTCTATGGTCCGTCGGCCTCGGGCGCGATCTATGTCAAAGGCGACCGTATGGCCGAGATTCGCCCCTTTATGGGCGGTGGCGATATGATCCGCGAAGTGCACAAGGACGCGATCACCTGGAATGATCCGCCGATGAAGTTCGAGGCGGGCACCCCGGGCATCGTGCAGATGATCGGTCTCGGCGCGGCGATTGATTATATGACCGGCCTCGGCATGGCGCAAATCGCTGCCCATGAGGCTGATCTGCGCGCCTATGCGATGGACAAGCTGCAAGGGCTCAATTGGTTGAGCGTGCAGGGGACCACGCCTGACAAGGCGGCGATTTTCTCGTTCACCATGAACGGCGCGGCGCATCCCCATGATATCTCCACCATTCTCGATAAGAAGGGGGTGGCGATCCGCGCCGGGCATCATTGCGCGCAGCCGCTGATGGAGCATCTGGGTGTGCCTGCCACCGGGCGTGCCTCGGCGGGGCTTTATAACACCCGCGCCGAGATTGACGCGCTGATCGATGCGCTGGAATTGGCCCACGATTTGTTCGGCTGAGCGGGCAGCGGGGCCTGGTGCCGCTCGTGGCCGCTTGCGCCTGCGCGCCCTTCTTCTTGCGGGGGGTCGGCAAAACCCCTATAGCGGCGCTACGCACCCGTAGCTCAGCTGGATAGAGCGCTGCCCTCCGAAGGCAGAGGCCAGAGGTTCGAATCCTCTCGGGTGCGCCAAAAAATTTCATTCAGTTTCAATAGGCTAAGGTGGGTTGCGCCTACTGGCATTATAGCTGTGGCAGGGCGTATTCGGGCGGGCCTGTAGGCTCGATTGCGGGGGCCGATCAATCGGTCAGGGCGGGGCATTTTTTCGGAACTGCTGTGCCTGGTGCGTTCCACGATCCCGTGCCATTGCGCAGCCCGAGCATCGCTGTGCTCACCTGATCGAGTCCGGGCAGTGCATGGCGGCAAAGGCAGCATTAGAACGCATCGCGTCAGCGCCGGCCGCGCGATAGGGCGTGCTGGCGACCTCGCGATCACTCAGCGCGTTTGAACCCGCGCTGGACTGCCGCCTTGAGCAGCCCCGTGTGCGCAAAATCCGGCGGCTCACCCAGCGCGGATACTAGCCCGGCAGACCCGCTACCCGCCGGTCCGAAGCATCCAGCAGATCGCCGAGCGCTTCGGCAAGGGGACGCAGGCTTGCCCCATAATGGTGCCAAGCAGCCACTGAATCACGGTTAACGGGGCGCCTGACCTGCGCGATGGACGCTGTGTTAACCGCGCGGGATGACCCAGCCGGATCCAACACGGCATCGTCCCAAGGCAGGCCGCAGAATTCGAGGCACCCGCGCATTTCTGTCTCGGGGTCCGAGACCAGATCTTCGTAATGCAATACTCGGGTCCGATCGGGCAGCAGATCCATCCAGTAATCTGTGATGCGCTTGTAGTGCCGGTACACAGCGCCCAGCGTTTCGAACTGGGTCGAAAACGATTGGTTGCGGCCAAAGTCTTGAGACCAGTTTGACAAGCAGCAATCCATCGGATGCCGTCGTAACACGAGGAAACGCGCGCGCGGCAGGGCGAGGGCCAGCAGGCCGACATAGAGGTAATTGAGCGGCAGTTTGTCGGTTATGATCTCACCGACCAACCCTTCTTTTAGCAGGGCTTCGCTGTAGAATTCGCCAACTTGGGATACCTCATCGGCGCTAATCTCAGCATCATCGCGCTCTTCAAGGTGATCAACCAGGCGCCTGACCCGGCCAAACGCAAAGCGCGACGCGTTCAACTCGCCGCCAGCGCGCACGTGCGGGTGACGCGACAGCATCAGCTCGGTCAGCGTTGTGCCGGACCGCGGCATACCGCAAACGAAGATCGGTGCAATATTCGTCACGCCAGCTTGCCCGCGATGCTTGGCGATCAACGCCGGTGTAACAACCGCGATCATGCGATCCACCTGTTCTACATGATTGGCCAGATTGAACGGGTGGTCTGCCGCCGTGATCGCGTTGCCCTTAGACAGATGCTCAAACGATTTTTCAAAGTCCCCAAGGTCGCGAAAGGCTTTGCCAGCGGCGAAATGCAAACTGGATCGGTGCGGGTTTTTCAGCCGCTCCTCGTTAGTCGACAGTAAAGCGCTGAGTCTTTGAAATTCAGGGCTGTCTTGTTTTGTTTTGCGCAAGTGTATCAGCCGGTACAGCGCATTAACCCCGATCGGCATCACGTTTGCTGCCTTCAACAAATGCTCTTCTGCCTCATTCATTTTGCCGAGCGAGGCGAGGGCGTTGCCGATATGGAAATGGGCCTGGACGGAGCGCGGCTCTATCTCCAACGCTTTGTTGGCGTGGTAAAGCGCCGTGTCATGGCGTTCATCACGGTAAAGCGCGGCGGAAATCGACAGGTGTAGGCCAACATCGTTGGGGTCGATCGCAAGGGCACGGTAGAAGGCGGCAATTGCATCTTTGTACCGGTGTGCCTGCGACAGGGCAGTGCCCAAATTGCGCTGTGCATCAACTAGTTGCGGATCGAGCGCAACGGCCTTGCGCAACGGCGCGATTGCGGCGCTGTACTCTTCCATCAAAAACAAGGCGGCACCCAGATTGGTCCAGGCGCCGGCATAGTTTGGGGCTAATTCTGTGGCTCTTTCAAAGTAAGGCACGGCGTCTTGCAGCTTGCCCTCTTGCGCCAATAGCGCACCGATATCGGCCCGTATCCCGCCGTTATCCGCCAAGAACGAGGCCGCGTCTTTCACCAACTCCAAGCCCTGATCTTTGTCGCCCAAGGCATAGGTCGCCAAGCCGCGCAAATGCTGGGCCTCTGCAAGCCCGCCGCGCTCTGCCTCGATATCAAGGGTTAAGTCTATCGCGTCTTGGAACCGACCGGCCTGGAAATGCCGCGTTACCCGTTGCAGCGCATGTGCCAGTTTTGTCATGTCATCCAATGCTTTTGCCATGGGGTTTCGTTGTTGCTCCCATCCCTCTTAAACGCACATTTTTTAAGCTACTCTTTCGGAGCATGCGGCACATGACGGTGCGATAGATAAACAAGGTAACCCCCTCAATCTTTCTGCTTTGAAAGTTGACTGAAACTTTAATAACGTCAACACTCAGGTGCCAGACACGGGGGTGACATGGTTCAATTCAATTTCTCGAACATTTCGGGCGACGCAAATGCGACCCGATCAATCACATCGACACTTACGTTCACGACGACGCCATTTGGAAGCACCACCTTTACGTCGACGCCGATAACGAGAACCGACGGCACGCTTCCGATAAACGTCACGTCCACGCAAACCGGCGTGGGCCTCCCCGGGGATACAATCGCCTTTACGTTGACACCGTCGTCAGACTTTTACTTCTTGGCGTTTTCTGACGGCTCAGACGCCTTTGCGGTTGCCGCGCAATTCGAGGGACCGGTCACTGCCACCCTGCGGTTTGACCTTGGCAGCGGTATCACCTCGCTTTCAGACGTTACGCTTAACGGCGGTATCACCGATACCGATCTGTTTTACCTGTTGCCGGGTGGGGGGTCGGTGCCAGTGACCGCGGCGGCGTTTGCTGGGCCAGTTAACGGCATAAAGTTCGCGCTCTCCACCTTCAGCTCTTTTCAGTTGGATTCCATCAACGGGACCCCAACCTGTTTCGCCTTTGGCACCCATATCGCGACCCCGAGCGGCGAAGCGGCGGTGCAAAACCTTGCTGTTGGAGACGAGGTCCTGACGGCTGCAGGGGAAACGCGCGTGGTACGTTGGATCGGGCGCCAAACATTCGACACCACGCTGGGTATCCCTTTAGAGAGACGCCCTGTTCGCATCTCCAAAGGGGCGCTGGGTCAGGGCTTGCCCAAGCGGGACCTTGTCGTCACAGGCGATCACGCGTTGTTTTTGGACGGCATCTTGGTGAACGCCTCGACCCTGGTTAACCACGATACAATCACGATTGATGGACCCGATAAGCTGCGGCGCAAGTTTACCGTGTTTCATATCGAGACCGACGATCACGCATTGATCCAAGCGGAAGGCGTGGCGACCGAGACCTTTGTCGACGCAGCCAGCCGCACTGACTTTGATAATTATGCTCAGTACCGCGCGCTTTATGGCTGCGATCGGATTATACCCGAAATGCGCTATCCCAGAGTGACGGCCGCCCGATTGGTGCCGCAAGCGCTAAGGCGCAGGCTTGATGCCAGCGAGACCGAGCCGGCGCGCCATGCGACGGGGTAGGGCGTAATTGTGCGCTACGCTGGTTGCTTGGTGCGGCTGCCAGCGTCTCTAGCGTAGGCGTAAGCGCCCTGCGGTAATCGACTTTGTGGGCTCGCAAAGGTGTTTCGCGAGGTCATGGGCGTATGAGATTTTGGGCCGTGTTCGATTAACGCTGATTGGGCTATGTCAAAGCGGGGCGGCATCTGACTGTGATCGCGTGCTGCTAGTCTTCTGAGCCCAGCGGGCAAAAGGGCATTTTCGGCCTTACCCGACCATGCAGGCGTGGCGGCTTTGCCTGACCGGCATAAATTTTGGAACCGCCGCGCTTACGATGCCGCTGGCCGCGCCGATAGCATGCCTTGGACAATATGGCGGAGGTCGTTTTGGTCAGTCGAACAGGCGTTGGCATACGCTCCTGGAGACACTAGTTACGTTACAACATAACAGAATCAAGCCAGGAGCCCCTCCGTGCCAGATACCCGCCTCCCCGTCACCGTCTTGTCCGGCTTTCTCGGCGCTGGAAAGACCACGCTGCTCAACCGTGTTCTCAATAATCGTGACGGCCTCCGCGTCGCTGTCATTGTCAATGACATGTCCGAAGTGAATATCGACGCTGATCTGGTTCGTGCAGATACCGAACTGAGCCGCACAGATGAAACGCTGGTGGAAATGTCCAACGGCTGCATCTGCTGCACGTTGCGCGACGACCTTTTGCAAGAGGTGCGGCGCCTCGCGGAAGATGGCCGGTTCGACTACCTGCTGATTGAATCCACTGGCATTTCCGAGCCCTTGCCGGTGGCTGCTACCTTCGATTTCCGCGATGAATATGGCGACAGCCTGTCGGATGTGGCCCGTGTGGACACGATGGTAACGGTGGTCGATGCCGTGAACCTGATGGCCGACTATTCAAGCCAGGACTTCCTGCGCGACCGCGGCGAGGCGCAGGGCGAGGAAGACGAACGCACGCTCGTTGACCTCCTTGTTGAGCAGATTGAGTTCGCCGATGTCGTTGTCCTGAACAAGATTGACGATGCTGGGCGGGTGCGCACGAACGCCGCGCGCCAGATCATCCGCTCGTTGAATGCCGATGCCAGGATTATCGAGACCAATCACTCGATGGTCCCCGCTGATGCGATCCTGAATACCGGGCTCTTCGACTTCGAAAAGGCGCATGAGCACCCGATGTGGGTTAAAGAGCTCTACGGTTTTGCCGATCACGTACCCGAGACGGAGGAATACGGCGTCGCAAGCTTCGTTTATCGGGCGCGCCAACCCTTTGAGCCTGAAAAAATTCTGAACCTCCTGGAAGGGGAGTTGCCCGGTGTTATCCGGGCGAAAGGCCACTTCTGGATCGCGACCCGCCCAACATGGGTCGCCGAGTTCTCGCTGGCGGGCACGCTCTCGTCGGTCAAACCTATGGGGACCTGGTGGGCCTCTGTGCCGCAAGAGCGGTGGCCAACCAACCAGCAGGTGACCGACTACATCGCCGCGAACTGGATGGAGCCGTGGGGCGATCGCCGCCAAGAGTTGGTCTTTATCGGGGCGGGGATCGACTGGCCCGCACTCAAAGCGGCGCTTGATTCCTGCCTGGTGCCAGAGCACCTCGCCCCTGGCCCCGATGCGCTGCCCGATTTTTCCGATCCGTTTCCCAGATGGCGGCGGTCGGAGGAGGCTGCGTGACGCTCCACCAACCAATTGGTGGGGACAGGGTGGATGGGGTCGCCGTTGGTGCGGCCCCTGAATGTCTCCACGCTATAGAGAGTGCAGACTGCGCCGCGGCGATTTGGCAGCGCACGCCTCTCCCGGTGTTTCAAGAATGGGTCGACGCCCTGACGCCCGACACGTTGCCAAGGGCGCGGCTGATCTTGCGCCCTAGCGACGCGGGAGATGCCATGACCGATCTCTTCGACTCCTACGCTTTGCCACATTGTGACAAGCGCAGCACGCTGGTCGATGACGTGGCTGCCTTGGCGCAACTCTTTGGCAATGTGATGCAGACGCCGTTCATTCGGCTGCGGCTCGACGTGATCAACACCAACGCATGCCGCAAATTTCACACCGACGTGATCACGGCGCGGCTCCTATGCACCTATCGCGGGACTGGAACGCAATACGGGGTCTCGTTGCGTGGCAAAGACCCGGATCGCGTTTTTACTGCCGCGACCGGCAGCCCGATCATCCTGCGCGGCAAGCTGTGGCCCGCCCCAGCAGCGCCGGATCTGGTGCATCGGTCTCCTCCTATCCAAGGAACCGGCGAAACGCGGCTTGTCCTCGTCCTCGATCCGGTCAAGGATCTGGCGCAGGCAGAGGGAGAAGAACTTCTGCACTGACAAAACGCCATTTGGGGGAGACACTCATGAAAACGCGCGCCGCCATCGCCTGGGAGCCAAACCGCCCGCTTGAGATTGAAGAGATCGACCTCGAAGGCCCCAAAGATGGGGAAGTGCTCGTTCGCATCGTCACGACGAGCCTGTGCCACACCGATGTCTTCACGCTCTCTGGTGAGGACCCCGAAGGCCTCTTCCCCTGTGTCCTAGGGCACGAAGGGTGCGGCGTGGTGGAGGAAGTTGGCAAAGGCGTCACCTCGGTGAAGCCGGGCGACCATGTCATCCCGCTTTACGTGCCGGAGGACCCGAACTGCCCCTATATCCAGTCCGGCAAAACCAATCTTTGCCAGACAATCCGCGCCACCCAAGGCGCCGGTGTGATGCCGGACGGGACGTCTCGGTTCTCGTATAAGGGCAAGCAGATCCTGCATTATATGGGGACGAGCACGTTCAGCGAATACACCGTGCTCCCCGAAATCTCGGTCGCGAAAATCTCAAAGGAGGCGCCCCTCTCCAAGGCGTCGGTTATGGGCTGCGCAGTGCCCACCGGGATCGGCGCGGTTCGCAACACCGCAAAGGTTGAGCCAGGCGCGTCTGTCGCGGTCTTCGGCTTGGGCGCTGTCGGCATGGCTGTGATCCAGGGCGCGGTGCTGAACGGCGCCTCGCGGATCATCGGCATCGACGTGAACCCAAACAAGTTTCCGCTCGCCAAATCCCTCGGCGCCACCGAATGCGTGAACCCCAAAGACCACGCCGCACCGATCCACGAAGTCCTCGTCGAGATGACCAATGGCGGGCTCGATTACACGTTTGAAGCTGTCGGCAATGTCGAGCTTATGCGGTCGGCCCTGGAAGCGTGCCACAAAGGCTGGGGTGAGTGCACCGTCATCGGCGTTGCGGGGGCGGGTCAGGAGATTTCAACGCGGCCATTTCAACTGGTCACGGGCAGGGTTTGGCGCGGCACCGCTTTCGGCGGCGTGTTGGGGCGGAGCCAATTGCCGGGCATGGTGGATGAATGGCTCGGCGGCGAGTTCAGCGTTGATCCCTACATCACGCACCACATGAACCACAGCCAAATCAACACCGCGTTCGACCTGCTTAAAGCCGGTGAATCCATCCGCTCCGTGATCCATTTCCAACCGAATGAGACGATGACGGTGAACTCACTGCCTGGCCAAATCGTACCAGAATAACCGTAAACCATTGAATGCAGGCGCACTGTCATGGTGGGCCTGCGTTTCGCGGTCAGTTAGCGTGACGGCGACCAAGTGATTGCGATGGGCGCCCGTCAGGACACGTTCATCGGATCTTCCGCCGCCAGCGCGATCATGGTTTCGGCCAGCAGCGCATAGGCGGCGGCCCAGGCTTCGCTGCATTCTGGATCTGGCATCGAGCGGCAGCATTTCAGCACCATCGTGTCGAGCGCCGCGCCAACCGGTTCGTAATCTTGCGGTTGGACACCGTAGGCCACATGACGCAGGGCAAGGTCACTGATCTCCGGCAGCATTAAGTCGAACATCTGCAACTGAGAGACGACAGCCCCGAGCGTATTGATGAGCTTTCGTCCCTGACGCTCCATATCATTGACAAACAGCGCTTGCAGATGCGGCGATCGGTCAAACAGGTCGCCGTAGAATACCGATGCGGCCTCGCCCGGAAATTCAGCGATATCTTCAAAGCTGCTCTGTATCAGATCGATTTGCTTTTGTGTCAGCGACATTCTCGCGGCCTTGGCTCACTATAGTGGCTAGAGGGTGGCGTGTTGGTACTTGATAGAAGCATGCGCGCAGCTTGGATACGCTGCGCAGTGCCAGTTTCGCGCAAAGTGTAGCACGCGCCTGTCATCGTTACCCGGTAAGGCTGAGGCATGCGGACCACGCCCTTGAAACTGCCTAAATGCTACGCCAGGCTGCACGCGCCTTATCGCGGGTATCGCTGAAATGCCAGATTTTGATTGGAATGATTTACGCGTGGTTTTGGAAGTGTCCCGCGCGGGGTCTTTAGCCCAGGGCGCTGAGCGTCTCGGGCTTGACCAATCCACAGTGGGTCGGCGGCTTACCAAGATTGAGGCCGAGCTCGGCGCCACGCTTTTCCTGCGCTCGCGCAAAGGGTTGGTGCCGACAGATGCGGGGCAACTTGCGATCAGGCGCGCGACCGGTATCGAGAGGCGCATCGATGTCTTGTCCGAATGTGTTTCCGAGAGCGGCAAGGGCCTCTCCGGCGATGTGGAACTCTACGGTAACCCGTGGCTTTTGGATCGGGTGACGGCGGTTGTCGCACCGCGAATCCTGGCCGAGCATAGCGGCATCACCCTGCGTATAAACGGCACCGGCAAGCCGCATCTGGACAGTTCGGGCGCTGCCATTGGGTTTTTTCTCGAAGCAAAACCGCAGGCGCCGCGGTTCGAGTTGCGTCTCGGGACCATACCCTACCGCGTCTACCGCGCGAAGGACCGAACCGTCAGCGACCGGGTTGCTTGGGTTGCCTTCCATGAGCCGGGCATGTCCCGCGCGCGCTATTTGCCGTTCTTGAACAGGCTGCGCCGCCCGGACGAACCCATTGCGCTGACGGCGTCGGAAACCGGCATCCTAATGTCCGCGGTTGCTTCAGGCATCGGTCAAGGGCTGCTGCCGGAATGCCTTGCGGGTGATGACAGCCGATTAGAGCAGGTGGGCGATACGCAGCTGGATATGGAGGCGACGTTTCATCTGCATCCGGACTCAATTCAGTTGCTGCGGGTGCAGACCGTGATCCGCAAGATACGCGAGGCATTCATCCCCGCTTTCCTCGGCGACGTCGACGGCCGCAAGCCTGCGCCGCTGACCACGAAGCCGCTCGGTGACCGTCCTCAGGCGCTGACCGAGTAGGGTTTTCCCGCGCCCGCTTGATCACAAGCAGGTTGAGCGGCAATCAGGATGCTGGCGGCTGGCGCGTCCGGGATGCCGCCGCTGCCGCAATGCGCGCGCGCTAGGGGAGGCGAGGGTAAGGAAAACCGTCCCTGCAAAAACACATATACCGCCTGCATCCGTGGCTATTCCCGCGCAGGTGGAGCCGCGGTACAGGCAGCCCACGGGTCAAACGAGCTGCATTTTTAGACAGGATATACGCCGACCCAAGTCAGGGGATGCCTCCCTGGCCATCGCGCTTTGGCGCGGCGGGTCGTCGTTTAGTTGAGAGAGCGATCGCATGCACACCAACATGAAAGTCACCCCATCGGGTCCGTTGTTGCCTTATTTTCAAAGCGTTATCGGCGCAGCCCGGCGCGTGCACAGGCTCGGCGCCATGTTTCTGGCCCATCTCGGCAGGCGTGCGCATTGCCACGAGAGTTTTGGATTTTTCCTGCGCATGTCAGACAATAACCTGCGCGATGTCGGGCTGTCGCGGGAGAAAGTGCAGCACGATCGCGCGCAGTACCGCCTGACCGGCGAACTCCCCGATTACATCCGTTGATCCACAGGTGGCGCAGGCGTGACCCGCGGCTGCCTGCCCCCTGAATGCGCGTGGCGGCCATGATAGGACAGGGGCAGCGGCCGTCGCCCTAGCGCGCCTGCTCCCGGCCCCGACGAGACATGGCACTGACCCCATGACGCTCAAACCCATGGGCGCGGTAAAAGCCTTCGCGCTCGGGCACACAAAACAGGATCGTCTCCTCCACCGCCTCAAGCTGTTGTAATAGAAGGGTGACCAGTTTGTGACCAACGCCCGCCCCCCGGTAGTCGGGGTGGACGACCACATCTTCAATCACCGCGCGATAGACGCCGTCGCCGAAGGCCCGAGCAAAGCCTATCAGCACACCGTCGTTTCGAGCGTAGACATAACCCACGCTGCCTCTGAGCATCGTCGTGACGCCCGCCAAATCGCGCCCGCCGGCCCAATCAGTATGTCTCAGAAGGGCGCAGACATCCTCTGGGTTCAGCGGCGCATGCGCGCGGTACTCAATATGTTGGCTCATGCGCCTGTTTTCTCCCGTCGCGTCGGAGCGGATACCGCTGCGGGCCATGTTGCGTGCAATCTGCTCAAACGCGCCAGTAATCCTGCCAGGAAGTCATCGTGTGCCGCCGCCTGTCTCGAACAACCCCAGCTAGCCCCCGTCGATAAAACCCATTCCATGGCCCTGCATGCCCCTGATCATCGCGCCCCTTCTTCTTTTTAAAAGTACCTCAGGGGGGTCCGGGGGGACAGC
>JBCDGW010000017.1:0-40722 GCA_038750765.1 Pseudomonadota bacterium
GCGATGTATTCATATTGGTCTTCCTTGCAGGTAGCGCGCGCATCTGCGCCACCAAATAGGCGGCACGCGTGATATCACCAGCCTAATCCACCCCGCAAGGCCTGACGTTTGGGCCGGGAGGCACCGCGATTGTGCTTACAACAAACCGCGAGAGACCAGCGCGCGGCGCAGGGCGGCAGGCCCGGTGAAGTGGATCGCATCCATCCCCACATCGCCCGCGCCGTCCACATTTTTGGGCGTGTCGTCGATAAAGAGGCAATGCTCGGGCGACGCACCCGCGCGGTCGCAAAACAGATGAAAGATCGCTGGATCGGGTTTGATCAGCCGCTCACGACCGGACACGACGAGGGTCTCAAACACCGCGCCGAGACGCGGATGTGCTTTCAGCCCCTCCGGCCACGTTTCATCGGACCAATTGGTGATCGCGTGGACAGGCGTGCCGCGCGTCTTGAGCGCATCGAGGATCTCCCATGTGCCGGTAATGGCGTCGGGCACGGTTTGCGCGAACTTCGCCACATAGCCGCGCAGAAGCGCCTGATCACTCGGATCGTCAAGCTCGGCGGCCATGTCGCCGAACCGCTCGCCGTTATCTGCCCGTGCGTTGATCGCCAGAAAGCCGGTGCGGGTGATAAACGCCTCCGCTTCGGCGCGCGAGCCTGTGGCGGCTAGGAAAGCGCGGTAAGGCTGCCAGTCAATCAAGACGCCGCCGATATCAAAGACCACTTGGGTTTGGCTCATTCAGCGGCTTCCTTTTTCCTTATCCGGTGCGCTTGGCGCAATGTTTTGAGCGCGCCATCTTTCGAGCACGCCGTCTTTCAAGCACGGGCCCAAAGCCCGCGCGTCGATGCCTGCGCGGTGATAGCAGCTTGGGTCAAAGGCGTCACCGGCTGCTGCATCCGGCCCACCCACGCCCCTAAAATGCATCCTACCTGCGCGAAAGCCCGCCACCTGTCGGCGCAATACCTGTTCCCACACGCGAACAATCACCGCTTGGATCGGGCATTACTCATTGAAATTCCTGTTTTTTCTGTAAGTTACCCCGCGGGCGCCCAAAACCTGCCCCAATTTCGGGGAATCCTGCCCATCGTGAGAGTAAGGGGTTTTGGAGGGGTATCCTAATGGGCCGAACCGGTCACATGCGCCGCAAACTGCCATCGCTGACCGCGCTTATCGTCGGGTTGATTACCGGCCTGTCGCTTGCTGCTGCTGGTGAACATCGGTTTGCGGAAGACACGCGCGTTGCATCCAATCTGGCGTGCGAGGGCGGTGATGTGCACGTCGCCGAACTTGCAGATTGGCTGCCGCCGTACCGGTCCAACATCGATGCGGGGCCTCAAAAGACGTAAGAGGGGCCCGCCACCTATGTTGCTTGCGCCGGGGCATTGTGCCCACGGTTCATGAAAGCCGCGTCCCATGTCCCGGGGACGCGGTTTTTTCTTGTGGCTTTGGGGCATGAGACGGGCGCGCGCGGCGCTCCGCTCCCCCGCACTTAGCCCTGGCATGTCCCCCGGGCCCGCGTCATCATGCGCTATCTCCTGCCGCGTCGAGGCCGCCTATGTCCCCACTCTTCACAGCCAGTCCAGACGCGCCTGTCGCTGAAAAGCGGCCGACGACGCAGGAGGTGCACGGCATCACCTTGCCCGATGATTACGCTTGGCTGCGCGCTGAGAATTGGCAGGCTGCCATGCGCGACCCATCGGTTCTTCCGGCAGAGATCGCCGCTTATCTGGAGGCCGAGAACGCGTACTACACGCAGGCGATGGCCGATACCGAGGCGCTGCAGGCGACGCTGGTTGCGGAAATGCGCGGCCGGATCGCCGAAGACGATGACAGCGTCCCGCGCCCACACGGTCCCTACCTGTACCACCGGCGCTATGTCGCGGGCGGCGAATACCCGATCTATGTTCGCAAGCCGCGCGCCGATGGGGACGAAGAGGTGATCCTCGACGTCAACCACGAGGCGGAAGGACATAGCTACTTTCAGATGGGCGGATCGCGGGTTTGCCCCGATCATGCGACGCTGGCCTGGAGCGCCGACACCAATGGATCGGAGTTTCGCGCGCTGCGGTTCCGTGATTTGGCCAGCGGCGCACAGACCGGCCACGTGATCGAAGATGTGGGCAGCTTCGCCTGGGCTGATCCGGCAACGCTGTTCTACGTCAAAGTGGACGCGCAACACCGGCCAAACAAGCTCTACCGGCACCGCTTGGGCAGCGACCCGGCTGAGGACGCGCTGGTCTACGAAGAAACTGATGAGCGTTTCTATGTCGCCATCGATCGCAGCCGGTCTGGCGCCTTCATGATCTTGATGGCGGGCATGAATGACGAAAGCGAGGTGTGGCTGATCCCCACCGACGCGCCCGACACCGCGCCGCTTGTGGTGGAGCCGCGACGCACCGGCATCGAGTATCATGTGGAGCATCAGGGCGATCAGCTGATCATCCTGACCAATGACGAAGCTGAGGATTTTCGCGTGGTGACCGCGCCGCTCGCCGATCCTGGCCGGGCGAATTGGCAAGACCTGCTGCCGTCCAAACCCGGCGTGATGCGGGTGGGGCATGCCGCCTATCGCGACTGGCTGATTTGGGTAGAGCGGGAGAACGCGCTGCCCAGCATCTGCTATCTGCGCCGCGGCGCGCCGTTTAGCGCCGTCCAGCGGATCGCGTTTCCCGAAGCGGCCTATGCGCTGGGGATCGACCCCGCTGATGACCATGACAGCGACGTCCTGCGCTTTGTGTATTCCTCGCCCACAACGCCGCAGCAGGTGTTTGATTTCAATCTGTCCACCGGCGCGCGGGACTTGCGCAAAGAGACCGAGATCCCGTCGGGGCATGACCCCAGCGCTTATGTCACGCAAAGGGTGCTTGCCCCGTCCCACGACGGTGCCGAGGTGCCGGTGACGCTGCTCTACCGCGCCGATACCCCGCTCGATGGCACCGCCCCCTGTCTCTTGTACGGCTATGGCTCGTACGGGATGAGCATGCCCGCCGCGTTCTCGGCCAATCGGCTGTCGCTGGTGGATCGCGGCTTTGTCCACGCGGTGGCTCATGTGCGCGGCGGCGAGGAAAAGGGGCGCGCCTGGTATGAGGCGGCGAAGTTTGGCCGCAAGCCCAACACCTTCCACGACACGATTGCGGTGGCCGAGACGCTATCGGCAAAGCAGGTGGTGGCCCGCGACAAGATCGTGGTGATGGGCGGGTCAGCAGGCGGGCTCTTGGTGGGCGCGGTGGTGAATATGCGCCCCGATCTGTTTGCTGGCGCCATCGCCGATGTGCCCTTCGTCGATATGCTCAACACCATCCTCGACGCGTCGCTGCCGCTCACCCCCGGCGAGTGGTCGCAATGGGGCAACCCAATCGAGAGCCGCGCGGCGTTCGACGATATCCGCAGCTACTCACCCTATGACAACGTGACCGCGCAGGCCTATCCGGCGATGCTGGTCACAGCGGGGGTATCGGACCCGCGGGTCACCTATTGGGAACCGGCCAAATGGGTGGCGAAGCTGCGCGCGACCAAGACCGATGACGCGATCTTGATGCTGCGGACCAATATGAGCTCGGGCCATTTCGGCAAATCCGGGCGCTTTGCCGCGCTGGAAGATGCTGCGCGCTCGTTTGCCTTCGCCATCAAAGCGTGCGGCGCCCGCGGATAGGCCACCGCGTCTCAACCGCTGGGCCTCAAAAGCGTTAAAGCCTCCGGCGGAGGTATTTGGGAAAAGAAGAAGCGGCCTAAGCCACCGGTGTTTTCCAGCACCGGGTTCGGCCTATCTTGCGGAGGAAAGGCGGCCGCGCCGGACCAGCAACGCAAGGAACACACCCAGCCCATGCTCGAGGAAAAACGCAAAGATCTCGATTCTGAAAAACAAAAGCGGCTGCTGCGGCGTTTGCTGGAGGAATTAAGCGCGAGCGATCCGAACCTTTACTACGGCTCCACCAGCGACATCGCCTTGATGATCCAGGACTATATCGAGAGCGACGCGAAACTGGCGCAGGAGGAACGGGCCTTGCTCGCGCGGCTTTCCAAGCGCGATATCGAGGTGCTTTTGAGCCTGCACTGAGACCTGGGTGATGGATGGGTGATGGAATTGTGATTTCGCGGTGAGCACTGCTTTGGGGCAGGGTCGGGCGCGACACAAAGTCCATCACGAGGGGATCTCAGGCTATGGTCACTGCTTTGCTTTCGCGCGCGGTTTGCGCGGCCTTCATCGCGGGGGCCTGTGCGCTGGCCCCCTTCGCTGCGTCTGCCCAAACCGAAACGCCGTTACCCGACCATGTCGTCGAGGCGTTCGGCACGCCGCCCGACGTGCCCGAGGGGCCGCTTTCGCCTGCGATGGCGTTTGCCGTGCGCGTCGCCTTCGTTGACAGCATCGCCTTCACCACCTGGGATGAGAACCAAGATCTGGCCCTGGCCGAGATTGCCAAATCTGGCGATCCGCGGCTGGTTTGGCTGATCAGCGATATGATGCGCTTTGTCTCCACCCAGCGGTTGAGCGACAAGCTGTCGGACGCGGCGGGCACGCTGCTCGGCAAAGAGTTTGACAGCGGGCGCAATTGGGGCGTGGTCACTGACCATCTGTTGGCCTGGGATATCCCCGCGCCCCCCGATTATCTCACTTACAAACGCGGGATTTTTACGGGGCTGGTGCCTGGCTGGGATCAGATCTTCGTCGAGGGCGATATCGACTGGCGGCTGGTCTCCTGGGGTGGGGTTCTGATCGACGATCGGGCCTATGACACCACCGATGAGTTGTGCAACTGCATCCCCGCCGCCGACAACCCGCAGGTCAGCAGCGCCGAAGACGCGACCTGGCTCAAAGACGACGACATCGTTTTCGGCATTGAGGTCAATGGCGAGTACCGCGCTTATCCGCGCCGAATTATGGAGGTGCGCGAGATGGTCAATGACACGCTCGGCGGCCGCGATCTGGGCATCCCCTATTGCACCTTGTGCGGCGCGGCGCAGGCCTTTTTCACCGACGGACTGCCCGAGGGCGTGGAGCGGCCGATCCTGCGCACGTCGGGGCTCTTGAGCCGGTCCAACAAGGTGATGTTCGATCTTGCGACCTACTCGGTGTTCGACACGTTTTTGGGCACGGCGCTCACCGGGCCGCTGGCCGAGAAAAACATCACGCTGGAGCAGGCCAGCGTTGTCACCACGGAATGGGGCGCCTGGAAGGAAGCGCATCCCGAAACCACCGTTCTGCTTGAGCGCTATGCGCTTGGCCGCGACCCCGATTTCCGCAACGGGCGCGACGCTAATGGCCCGATTTTCCCCGTGGGCGACGTCGATCCGCGCTTGCCCGTCCATGAGGACATCATCGGCGTGGTCACGGCATCGGGCACCCCGGTGGCGTTCCAACGCGCCCCGGCTTTTGTAGCGCTCAGCCGCGGCGATGAGATCGCGTTTGAGAATGTGCGGCTTGAATTGGACGCGGGCGGGATCAAAGCGGTGGATGCAGACGGCTCGGATCTGGGCAGCCACCAAGCGTTTTGGTTCGCCTGGTCGCAGTTTCACCCCGAGACCGCCCTTTGGACCCAATAAACGCGCGCGAATTTGATCTAGATCAAAGCGCGGTCGGACCGGCGCGATAAAACCGAGACGTTCTCGGCGACGTCGCGGCGGCCCATAACGGACCTTAGCCTAACGCAGCCTGGCATTTATGGAGGCTGCTATCATGGCGCTATCACGATCTTGTCCTCAACCGCTCAACCGCGCCGGACATCGCACCAAGCCGGGCCTGGCGCTGCTCGCTCTCGCCGCGCTGCCCGCGCCGGCTTTGGCGCATGTGCGCTGGTTCACCGATGCAGATGCTGCCGCGATGGCAGATTTCCCCACCTACGCCATCACCGATCCGCCGGTGCTCACCTGGATCGTCATCGGGCTCGTCCTGGTGGTGATCGCGATCTGCCTTGACGGGCGCCTGCCGAAGGTGCCGGTGGTCAACTCCAAGATCCGCCATGACGCGATGGAGCTGCTGCGCGTCTTCACCGGCATGTCGCTCTTGCTCACCGCCTATGGGGGCGCGCTGATCGCGCCGCACCTCTTGGCCTACGGGGCGTTCGGCTATGCGCTCCTGTTCCTGCAGGCCTTTATCGGGATCATGCTGATCTCGAACCACTTCGTGCATCACGCGGCGATCTTGTTGGTGGTGTTGCTGCTCGGCACGCTGGTGCAATACGGGTTCGTCCAGGCGTTCGAATACGTCAACCTGGTGGGCATCGCGCTGTTTTTGTTCTTCAACCACGTGCCCAACATGCGCCTGCGCGAAACGCTCAAGCCCTATTCCGTCGATATGCTGCGGATTTTTACCGGCATCGCGCTTGTGACACTGGGAATTACCGAAAAGCTGTCAGGCGCCATGCTAGGCCAGAGCTTTATCGCTGAATTCCGGTGGAATTTCATGCCGATGCTGGGGTTTGAGTGGTATTCCGATCAGCTCTTCGTGCTGTCGGCCGGGGCAATGGAGGTGGTGTTTGGGATTATCATGATCCTCGGGGTGATCACGCGTCTGAATACGTTTGTCATCGCCGCTTTCATGCTTACATCCAACATAGTGTTCTTACTAACGGGGCAGAATGAAAACGCGCTGATGGAGCTGGTTGGTCACATGCCGATCATCGCCACCGCGATCATCCTGCTGCTGCTGGGCTATGGACAGCGGTTGAAGTTGCCGAACCCGACCTTGGGTCCCCCCAACTCGGCGCCGATGACCCCCGCTGAATAAGCCCTATCGCGGGGTGTGCGTGAGAGCGTGCGCCCTGCTTGCGACGATGGAGATATGACGATGGCCTTTTCTGATATGCTCAACACCCGCGTAGCCCGCGACGGTATCAGCCCGATCTACGTGGTTTACTGGACAACCTGCTCGGTGCTGGCGGGCCTGCTTCTCGCGCCCGCGGTGCTGCCCAGCATCACCGCACCGTCGCCGATGGTGGTGCATACGGCGCCGGTGGATCACGCCACCCATCTAACCCATGACCATACCGCCCATGACACGCTCTATCCGGTGCCCGCCGAAGGGGCGCCACAGATCGAGATCTCTGTCGAGAAAGACGGAGGCGCGGGCTGGAACCTCTATGTGGAGACCGAGAACTTTACCTTCACCCCGCGTGCGGTAAACGCGCCCACCCGGCCCAACGAAGGCCATGCCCATATCTATATCAACGACGAAAAGCTGGGGCGGCTTTACGGGGGCGCCTACCACATCGCAGATTTGCCGCCGGGCACCCATGTGATCTCGGTATCGCTCAACGGCAATGCCCATGAAGTGTTCGCGGTCGACGGGGTGCCGATAGCCGCGGAGGTAACACTCGTGCAGCCTGCGCCACAGAGCTCGTCGTAACCGCCTTGCCCACGCCTTGCGCGACGCTGTACTAGAGCGAAGATCTGCAAGGAGCGCCGAGGCAAGTGAACGTTAAAGTCGACAAGTCGAAGCTTCCCAGCCGCCACGTAACCGAAGGACCGGCCCGCGCACCGCACCGGTCCTATTACTACGCGATGGGGATGACAGAGGATGAGATCCATCAGCCCCTGGTGGGCGTGGCTACCTGCTGGAACGAAGCCGCACCGTGCAACATTGCCCTGAACCGGCAGGCACAAGCGGTGAAGATGGGGGTGAAAAGAGCGCTTGGGACGCCGCGCGAGTTCACCACCATCACCGTTACCGACGGCATCGCGATGGGGCACGAGGGCATGCGGTCGTCGCTGGCCAGCCGCGAGGCGATTGCCGATACGGTTGAACTGACCATGCGGGGGCATTGCTACGATGCCCTGGTGGGGCTTGCGGGCTGTGACAAATCGCTGCCGGGTATGATGATGGCGATGGTGCGCTTGAACGTGCCGTCTGTGTTTATCTATGGCGGCTCGATCCTGCCCGGCCGCCTCGATGGCCAAGACGTGACCGTTCAGGATGTGTTTGAAGCTGTCGGCAAGCACCAGGCGGGCAATTACAGCGATGCCGAATTGGCGGTGCTAGAGCGGGTGGCGTGCCCCTCAGCGGGTGCCTGCGGCGGTCAGTTCACCGCGAACACCATGGCCTGCGTCTCCGAAGCGGTGGGCCTAGCGCTGCCCAATTCCTCTGGCGCACCCGCACCCTATGAGAGCCGCGACGCCTATGGCGAAGCCTCCGGTCAAGCGGTGATGGCGCTCTTGGACAAACGCATCCGCGCCCGCGACGTCGTCACCCGCAAATCGTTGGAAAACGCCGCGCGCGTGGTGGCCTGCACCGGCGGGTCGACCAATGCCGGGCTGCACCTGCCCGCGATCGCCCATGAGGCCGGGATTGAGTTCTTCCTCGAGGATGTCTGCGAGATCTTCCGCGACACGCCCTATTTCGTCGATCTGAAACCCGGCGGTAAATACGTGGCCAAGGATCTCTACGAAGTGGGCGGCGTCCCGGTGGTGATGCGTGAATTGCGCAAAGCGGGTCTGATCCACGAGGATTGTATCACCGCTACCGGCCGCAGCATGGGCGAAGAGCTTGACCGGGTGACCCGCGATGCGGATGGCCGGGTGATCTACCCGGTTGAGACGCCGATCACCAAAACCGGCGGCGTTGTCGGTCTCAAGGGGAACCTGGCGCCCGAGGGCGCTATCGTCAAAGTGGCGGGGATGAGCGCCGAGCAACAGGTCTTCACCGGCCCTGCGCGCGTGTTCGAATGCGAGGAAGACGCCTTCGCCGCGGTGCAGAACCGCGCCTACAAAGAGGGTGAGGTGATCGTCATCCGCAATGAGGGCCCCTCTGGCGGGCCTGGGATGCGCGAGATGCTGGCGACGACGGCGGCGCTGTCGGGCCAGGGCATGGGCAAGAAGGTGGCGCTGATCACCGATGGCCGCTTTTCCGGGGCGACGCGGGGCTTTTGCGTGGGTCATGTCGGCCCTGAGGCGGCCCATGGCGGCCCAATCGGCATGCTCCAGGACGGCGATTTGATCACCATCAACGCGATCACGGGCGAATTGTCCGTTGCCCTGAGCGACGCGGAATTGGCCGAACGCAAGCGCACTTGGCCGGGCCCGCGCGAGACGATCTACGCCTCAGGCGCGCTGTGGAAATACGCGCAACTGGTCGGCGGCGCGTTCAAGGGCGCGGTCACCCATCCCGGGGCGGAAAAGGAGCGTCACGTCTACGCCGAGCTTTAGCGGCGGTTTGGTCGGCCCCTGCTAGCCCGCGTCATCCAACGCGTTCATCACCGTTGCGATCTGACGCGGGTCATGCGCTGCCGCATGGGGCGGCCCAAACCCGCCCGCATCATTGTCCCAATAATCGCCGCTATGCTGGGCAAACGCCTCTTCCGTGGCCAGCCGACACAAGATACCGGCGCCGATGCCCAGATCGCTGCCAGCAATGCCAAATCCCTCACGGACCATCTTGGAGGCCAGCAGCGAGCCAGGGTTCACCGCGATGAACACCGGCCCCTCGGGACGCGCGCGCGCGAGTTCCTGGGTCCAAATCACCAGCGCCAGCTTGCTCTGGGCATAGGCATCCATATCGGCCAGCGTCACCCCGCCGGCGAGCGCATCGGCGTTCACCGGTGCCTGCGCGGCGGAGGCCACATTGATCACCCGACCCGCGGGCGGAATCTGCGGCAGCAAGGCCTTGGTCAGCAGGTAGGGCGCGCGCGTGTTCACCACAAAGCGCACGTCTTGCCCGTCCGGCAGGCGGGGCGCGCCGGTCTTGAGCACGCCCGCATTGTTGATCACCACGTCGATCTGGCCGTGATCGCTGCGCAGCTGCTCAGCCAGGGCCGCGGTTTCTGACAGCGACGACAGATCGGCCTGATAGGTCTCAACAGCACCGCCCATTTGCGCCCGGGTGGCGGCCAGCTTCTCCGCGCTGCGCCCGTGGATCAGGAGGGTATGGCCCTCATCGGCCAGCATTTTGGCGGTCAGTTGGCCGATGCCGTCGGTAGCGCCTGTGATCAGGATCGTTTTCGTCATGCCTGCGCCTCTTGTATGGGAAATTCCGGGAGCAGTGCCTCGGCGAGGCGCTCCAGCGTGACTTCAATCGGGGCTGCATTAAAGCGCAGGTTAAGGGCTACATGGTTCACCCCGGCATCCCGCAGCGCCCCGAGATAGCGGCGCAAAAACGTCAGCCCGGCGCGAAAGCCAAGATGGATCTGCATCGGCGGCGCGTCGGCCTCCGGCACCAGATCGATATATAGCGATTGCATCACCGGTTTGAGCGGCGCGCCCGCTGCTACGCCTGCCGCGCGGTAGTGCTGCACCACCTTGGCTTGCTGCGCGGCATCGCGGGGATAGGTGATCCAGCCGTCGCCATGGGCTGCCACCCAGTCGGGCGGCTGTTGGCTGCCGCCGGTGATCAGCGTTGGAATGCGCCCCGCTAAAGGCTTCGGCAGCATATCGATTGCGCCGCCAAGCGTGCCATGGCTGCTCTTATGGGTCGGGTAGGGGTCAGCCATCGCCTCGATATAAGCCAAGCTGTCGCGAAACCGCGCGCCCCGATCAGCATAATCCATCGCCATCGCCGGGTATTCGTCGGGCCGGTCGCCCGAGGCTACGCCTAAAAGCATGCGCCCGCCTGAAAGCTGATCCACCGACGCGCTGGCCTTGGCCACATGGGCGGGGTGGCGCAGCGGCAGGATGAGGCTCGCCACGCCCAGCCCGATACGCTCGGTCTGCGCCGCCAGCACGCCGAGATAAACGAACGGGTCATAGATCTGCCCGGTATCGCCGAAACTGGGCACGTTAAACGGCACATCGCGCAACCAAAGTGCGGCAAAGCCCAGCCTGTCGGCGCGCTGAGCCCGGGCGATGTCGCGCTCTAGGTCCGGCAGCGCGCCTACATCGTAGGCAGCGATCGGCATGACCACACCGAGGGTCAAGCGACCGGGCGCAAAGGCCCGGCTATAGGCCTGGTTCAGGTCGGGGAACCCGGGCCGAGCATATCCGTCTGGCATGCGCGCTCCTTAAGCGAGATCGTCTTTGCCTTCGATCACATAATGTACGCTGGTCGACCCGGCTGTGCGCGCGGCCAGATGCGGCGCGTAGTCCGGATCGTCCATGAAGGCCATCGCTGCCTCCTTCGAGGGCCATTCCAAAATGATCCGCAACGCCGCCGCCGCCTCGCTGCCTTCCACTTGCTCGTGGCTGGCGGTTCGCGCCAGGTAGCGGCCCCCATGTTTGGCCACCAACGCGTTAGCCGTAGGCAGGTAGTCGGGGATCCAAGTGTCGTCGGTGGGGTTGACGGCGAGAACTGAGTAATAGGCCATGCTCTGCTCCTAAGGGTGATCAGCGTTGCCCTCCTATTGAAGCATTCGTAATGTCGAATAAACGGATCATATTTCGCTTCAGTATTCGGGTTTTCAATATAATGGACACCAACGCGCTGCGCCTGTTCGTGCTGGCCGCAGACAACCTCAACATCAGTGCTGCCGGGCGCCGTCTCGGCATCGCCCCGGCTGTGGCCAGCGCTTGGCTCGCGAAACTCGAGAAATCGGTCGGCGCCGATCTGCTGCACCGCTCCACCCGCAAAGTGGCGCTCTCGACAGAGGGGGCGGCGTTTCTCCCGTTCGCGCGCGATATCATCGCCCGTGAGGACGCGGCCCGCGCTGCGTTAGGCCAAGGCGGCGCGCGGGTGACGGGTTTGTTGCGCTTTACCGCGCCCAGCACCTTCGCGCAGCACTATATCGCGCCGATCCTGCCTGACTTCATCGACGCCTATCCCGATCTCACGCTGGATCTGCGGCTCTCGGATCGGCAGCTCGATCTGATCGAAGGCAGTTTCGATCTGGCGCTGCGCAATGCGGCTTTGGCGGATTCAAGCCTTTATGCCCGCAAGCTCGCCGATGATCAGCGGATACTGTGCGCCGCGCCTGCTTATCTGTCAGCCCACGGTACCCCTGAGACGCCCGATGCGTTGCGCGCGCATCAGCTTCTCGCCTTCGGTGATTTGTCCGCCCGCCCGCTTATTGGCGCGGATGGGCGCCGCGGCGTGTTCGATCCGCAAGCAGGCCGATGCAGCGTGATCTTCGATGACGGCCACTGCCAAAAGGTGGCGACCCTCGCTGGCGCTGGCATTTCGATCAACGCGCTCTGGAGCGTCCATGAAGCGCTGCGCGACGGTGATCTGATCCATGTGCTGCCCGATTACCGGGTGGCGCAAGAGACGGCTTTGTGGCTGATCTACCCGCGTTCGAACGTGCTGTCGGCCAAGGTGCGGGTGTTTATGGATTTTCTGATCGAGCGCATCGGCCGCAACCCGCCCTGGCAACGGTAAGGCCAGGGGCGCCGCTGCGAAAACCAAACCGCCCCTCGCTTCTTCTTTTCCCAAATACCTCCGCCGGAGGCATTAAAACTTGCCAGCGCTGCGCACTCTCTTCCACCGAGCCTCTCTTGCGTTCCAGACTGCGCCTTAGCGCGCGGGTTGCGCGAAGGTCAAAAGCGGCATCGCATCGCGGGCGAGACGTTCCACATGGTCCACCACATCGCCCGACAGCCACAGCGATTTCGGCAGATCTTCCCGCACCATAAGCGATTTAAGCTTGATGATATCCGCGTGGCGGTGGTCGCTATGGTCGGTGAAGCCTTTGGGCATCGCGGTCAGCGACATCGTTGGGTCCAACGCGCGCCCTGCCTCCTCCAGCGCGGCGCGCACGGTGTCAAACGCCTCGGCCCGCTCGATCATCGCATCGCGCATCGGGCCCAATTGCTTGGGCGAGAGGTTGTAATAGCCCGCCACCGCAAAGCCGCCCGACGCGCCCACCTGCATATAGACGATACCCGCCATCTCTGACTTGGTGCCGGTTGGGGTGAGCACCCCGGAGACATTGGTTTTGTAGGGCGATTTATCTTCGGAAAAGCGCACATCGCGGTTGAGGCGAAACATCGTCGCTTTGCCGCCGCTCAGCGTCCGCGGCGCATCCGATAGACGGTAGCTCAACGCCTCCAGCAAGGCGATGAACGGGGCTTCCAAATCCGCCTTGAAGCGCGCCTTGTTGGCGTTGAACCACGCGCGCTCATTATCGGCGGTAAGTTCCACGAGAAAGCGAAACGACGCCTCTGTAAATCCCTGCTGCGCGCCCATGCGCTCTCCTCAGATCTATCGTGCGCCCCGTGAGCTAGCGCCCGCCAGGGCGCCGCCCAGGATCGACCGAGCGCGCGGGGATCAAACCGCCGGCTTAGTGGACATGCCCGTGATCGAGCAGCGATTGCAGGTGGCTGTAGCCGGTCCAGATGATGAACAGCCCGATCAGCGCGATCAGCGTGGCCGAGAGCCACGGAGTGTAGCGCAAAAACTGGTCAAAGCGCGAGCTGCGCGAGGCGACCGCGTTCAGGCCCACGGCAGCGATCACGCCAACCGCGACCAGCGTGAGCGCGAGGCCGATGGAAAACGCGCTTACCAGCGTGATGCCGAGCGCCAGCTTGTCCAGATGCAGACAGACGATGAAGACGGTGATTGCCGCGGGGCAGGGGATCAGCCCGCCGGTAAACCCGAACAAGATCGTCTGCCAGGTGCCGATGCGGCCGGTTTGGACCCGCTCTCGGATCTCGCGCGCATGGGCGCGGGCATGGGCGTCCATCGTCGGGTCGTCCAGATCGGAAAGGTCCGGCCCGCCTGCCAAGGCAACAGCGCCTGCGGGCTCATGCCGGTGATGGGCGTGGCTATGGTTATGGGCCGCCGCCTCATGCGCCGCAGCATGGGCAAGCGCGGGTTCGTGAGCGTGTGCATGTTCGAGAGCGTGTTCGTGCGCATGGGCATGCGCGCGGGCATGTGCCTGCCCATGATCGTGACCATGATCATGGTCATGACTGTGATCATGATCGTGCCCATGATCATGGTCATGACTGTGATCATGATTGTGGTGATGTCCGTGCCCGTGATCGTGATCGTGATCGTGGTCGTGACTGTGCCCGTGATCATGCTCATGCCCATGGTCGTGGTCATGCCCGGCTGAGCGGGCGGCCTGCCAGAACATCCACGCGGCGATCCCGAGCACGAGCACGCCAGAGACCATCATAAACCACGGCTCTAACTCAGCGCCGATCATCTCATTGCCCAGGCTCAGCGCCAGCATCGCCAACACCCACACGATGATCGAATGGCTGAACGCCGCCGAGACACCCAGCAGAACTGCCTGATGCACCGAGCCGCGGATCGCGATGATATACGCCGCCATCATCGTCTTGGAATGGCCCGGCTCTAGACCGTGCAGCGCCCCGAGCATCAGGGCAACCACAAATAAAAACAGCGGGTTAACCGTGCCTGCTTCAATCATCTGTGTGAGGTTCATAACGGATCCTTACAAATAGCGGGTGATTTCACGAAATTCGGCCACGTTCTGGTCGCGGGTCTCAGGGTCGGCGGCGGCGCCGCTGAGGCAGTGATCGACATGGTCATGGATCAGCGCCGCCTTGGCCGCGCGCACCGCCCGCTCGACCGCGTGCAATTGTTGCGCCACATCGAGGCAGGGCCGCCCCTGTTCGAGCATGTCGATTACTTTGCGCAAATGCCCTTCGGTGCGCTTCAAGCGATTGGTGATATCGGAATGGGACGCGTGCTTCATGGTATCGCTATATCCCCCCTGGGGGGTTAGCGCAAGATCCCCCCTGGGAGGATAACGAAACCCTGCTGCCAGGGCTTTTGAGAAAGGAGTCGCGCGCGCGCAGGCGTCATGGATGGTCGGGGGGCGTGACCCGGGCAGGCGGGCGCGTCAAATGCAGACACCACCAAAAAGGAAAACCGCGCGGCCCCGGGGCAGCGCGGTTAGCACAATCACTCAGACAGTCAGCGACGCTACGCCGCTGCGGGGAGGGTTATTCCCCCGCGTGCAACAGTTTCGGGCTGTCCTCGTTCGCAATCGCCTTTTGCGGCGGTGAGATCGAGCGATCCGCCATCGATTGGGTGTTCAGCTTTTCATACAGATCACTGCGCAACCGCGGGATATCTTGCTCAATCAACTGGTTCAGCCGCTCGCGATCACGCTTTTTCAGGCGCGGGAACGTTTGCAGCCCGCGCTTGCTGGCCACGTCGCGCGCGCGGGGATGTATCTGCTCCCACAACATGCGCAGATCATCGGACCGGTCGCGCACAAGCAGCTCAAGATCATAGAGCTTTTCGAAGGTTTCCTCCAACCGCGTCGCTTTCCGCTTGCGCGCCCGCCGCAGCAGCCAAAACTCGTAAATCGCAGCAACGATCAGTCCAGCACCCGCGATCAGCGGGATCGCAGGCACAAACCCGGTAAAGAACGCCGCCGCGCTGCCACCGCCGACCGCCAAGATTAGCAGCGCCCAAAAGATGCGCCGGCCCCGGGCCAGTTCACGGGCGGCGGCATCGATCACCACAGTGTGTAATCGCAGCCGCTCCGCGAAGGTCTGCATCTGCGTGATCATGTTGTCGAGGCGCCGGGCAGGGGCACGGTGCAGCTCGTTGATCAGGTTTTCGCGCGCTTTCTCAAAGTCGGCCATCGGCAAGGCCGGGTCCGGCTGCCCATGAAGCGGCACAAACGTGTTGTAGATCAGCGGCAAATCCTTGCGCGGGATCACCTTGCCCAGGTTCCAGCACAGCGCACCGCAGGCGCGGGCAAAATCGTGTAGATTACGGAACTGATCCATTTTGTTCATCACAATCAGAAGCTTGTGATCAATGCCGGTCAGCGACTTGTTGAAAACTTGTAGCGTCTCGCCAGTGGTACCTGGCTTGTCGGGGTCAAAGAAGATCATCACCAGATCAGCGCGCTCGGCAAACCACCGCACGACACCGGGGAAGTCAAAGCCGCGCCCGCTCTCGGCTTTGGCCTCATCGATCATCCCGGGGCTGTCGATCAGCGTGACGTTGCGCAACAGGTCGATCGAACGGCGCTTGAGGCGCACATGCGAGACCAGATTATCGCCAAAATGGCGCAGCTCTTCGTAAGGAAGGTCGGGATTGCTGACCACCGATGGCCCGTCGCGGTCATCCTCCACATTGCCGTGGGTGATGATGGTGAAATCATCGTCGGTGGGTGCGACGCCCGTGTTTTGCACGTCCTCGCCCAGCATGTAGTTGATAAACGACGACTTACCTGATGAGTGGTTTCCCAACACCAGCACCAGCGGCGGTCGCTTCAGCTCACCGAGTGTCGGCGGGCGCTGATACAGAAATTGCTCGGCAATCGGATCAAGCGTCGATGCGTAGACGTCTTTGATCTTCGAGACGAAACCTTCAACAAAGTAAGCCATTAAGGGCCCTCTCTTTTCAGCGCCCCTATGATGGAGGCTCCAATGCTCAACAGGTCCGGCGCTATGCTCGCTGCGGGTGTGGTCCCGCCTGAGCGCATTGCGCGCACTGCAAGTCCGCCCCCGCGGGCACGGCTACGATCTTGATGTTGGGGAAGTAGGGCGATCCGGCCATCTCGACAGGCCGGATCTCATAAAGCGGCGGGTTTGGTTACGCCGCGATTGCTTCTGCATCGGCATCACGCGCTTTGCCCGATTCCCGGGCACGTTCGCGTGCGGCCAGATCGGGAGCGACGCCAGTCTCGGTCGGCTCGTCGAGAATACGCGCCACATCATCGGCGATCTGCTTGCGCTCTTCCGCCTGCGAGATCATCTCGGCGACGCGGTAGTAAATGTCTTCGCGGCTATGGATGCCGATCATCGCCAGGTGCCGGTTCGACAGGCGGTAGAACGTGGCCATGATGGTGTCCAGATCACGATCCAGGCGCCAGGCATTGTACTTGGCGGTCATGGTGCCGATCGGGCCCTTCGCGCTGGTGTCGAGCATCTGGTCCAGATCGGTGCGGCGTGAGAAAATCGATTTCAGCATTTCATGTCTCCTTGGATGAGGGTGAGATGTCAGACTTCTAGGACGCTGACGACTTCTTCGAGTTGGATGATAACGCGCTTAAGGTAAAAACCTTGCAACGCCAGGTGGTTAGCAAAGATCGACCGCTCGATACCGCCATTGAGCACCACCATGGGCTGCAACTGGGCACCTTCGCGCAGGCTGTCGAGCGTTTGCTCGAAAACGGCTTCGAGGTTGCGCTCGCGGATGACCGATTCAAAGTCGTCCCCCAGCGCAGAAAGCAGCACGTAATAGCCGTAGAGCATGCCTTTGTTCTGGTAGAACACATCGTCCGCCGCGGTGCTAAAGATCCACCAACCGGTCTGCTGCCCGCTCTCAAGCTGCGCGGTAAGCGAGCCGAGATCGGCGGCAATCCGCGACAGGGGACCGGCCAATGTATCGGCGCGGCGCTCAAAAACAGCGTTTCCGGCGGCGAGGCGCTCATTGTAGCGCTCCAGCGCGGCGAGCCCTTCGCGGTACTGGTTCTCTGACGGCACGGTGGGCAGGAACGAGCGGCGCAAATCCATCACCCAAACATCGGGGGGAAACTGCAAAAAGCCTGTGGCGCGCTCCAAATCCGCATCGGCGGCAGAGGATCCGCGCCGACGCGCCACCTGGTCGAGCATCTCAAAGCTGAAGCGGCCGACAGCACGCATGATGCCCGCCTGGAAGTTGGGCATGTTGTCGAGCAGCGACGATGGCGCAAACCAAGGGTCGTTCGGCGTCCACCGGTGCTCATTCACTTCCCGCTCGATCAGCGCGACCGCTGCGGCAATTGCGCGCGACTCATTCTCCGGCGTCTCGACCGCCAGAATGTCCGATCCATTGTCGATCTCGTGGATCATTGGGGCGCCAACAACAAAGTTCAGCGCCGCAGCAACCACGAGGGCTGCAGCCACCGATACGGCGATGGTGACACCGCGGCGCCGGTTAAAGCCCCGTCCCGACTTGCCTTTCAGCTCGGACGGCTCGCTTGTATCTGGCGCCGGATGCGAAACTCCGTCAAGCTCGGGCGCGTTTGGAACGGTGGCGGTCACAGCGTCTCCTTTCAAGACAACGATGCTCCACAAACGCGGCGACAGAAAAATTCATCCGAAAATGGGAAAAAAAGATGATCACAAAACTTTGTTCGCAACATTTGGGATGATATTTCCGAGAAAGACGTATCTATAATGTGATCGTTGGAGGTTTCTGATGGACGCGCGTCGCGAACTAGAACATCAAATACACGATTACACCCGGGCGCTGCGCCGTTACGCGATGGTTTTGACGCGTGACGCTGACATGGCCGAAGATCTCGTGCAGGACACGCTGACAAAGGCCGTCGCCGCCGCTGAGCAATGGCGGCCGGGCAGCGACCTGCGGGTTTGGCTGTTCCGGATCATGCATAACACCCACATCGATGACCGCCGGAAGTCGAAGGTGCGCGAGGATGCCAAGCCGATGCTGGCTGATCCGGTGCATGACGAAGATCCAACC
Organism: Pseudomonadota bacterium; assembly: GCA_038750765.1. GTDB lineage: Bacteria > Pseudomonadota > Alphaproteobacteria > Rhodobacterales > Rhodobacteraceae > Psychromarinibacter. The sequence goes on from JBCDGW010000017.1 coordinate 18,260, forward strand.
AAGCGGATCGAGTTGCAGCAAGTGCTCAATGCGCTGGCAAAGTTGCCCAAGGCACAGCGTGACCCGATTGTGCTCGTTGCGCTCAAGGACATGTCCTATTCCGACGCCGCACGGGCGCTGAATGTGCCCGTGGGGACGTTCTTCAGCCGCCTTGCGCGCGGTCGTGTCGCGTTGCGTCAACTGACCGATGGCATGAAAACAGCGAAACTACGTCTCGTCAGCTAGAAGGCCCCGTGAGTGTGAGGACGATCTCTATGCGACTGCAAACCGTAGATAAGAGCGAATTGCACGCCTATCTCGATGGCGAACTTGACCCCACCGAGGCGGCTGACCTGGAAGAGCGGATCGACGCTATGCCAGTGGCGCAGGAATTGTTGGCGCAATTGGCCGCGCAGAAAGATCTCGTCGCCGACGCGCTTGAGGCGCTCGATCCCACGGTCGACAACTTGCAAACGATCGCGCTTGAGAAAAAACTCGCGCGGACGCTCGCGGCCAAGGCTGCGCACACGCCCGTGCATTCTCCCTACGCCGCATGGCGCGCGCCGCTGCAAGCCGCGGCAGTCGTCGCCATCGCAACGGTGGGATGGTGGGCATACACCACGTCTACGCCAGATCCGTTCGGCACCACCACGCCAGCGCTCAACACCGCAAGCCTTGGCGACACGGTGCCCGAGTTCGTCTCCGAGGCGGTGGGCGCGCATCGCGTGTTTGCCGAAGATAGCGAACATGCGGTCGAATTCGCCGCCGCGTCGGTGGATGACGCAGCCGGATGGTTTTCCGAAAAGCTCGGCGCGCGCGTGACGGCGCCGAATTACGACAACCTGGGTATGGAGCTGGTGGGCGCGCGCTTGCTGGGCACCAAAGAGGGCCCGATGGCGCAATATTTGTACGAGGACGCCGAGGGTAACCGGCTTTCTCTGACAGTGGCCAAACACCCTGTCGACCGCCCTGAACATGACCTCCAGACCGTCAACTACCCGGATCGCACCGCGGGCTACTGGACGAAGGGCGACCTCGATTACGCATTCGTCTCAACGGCTGGCTCCGACGACGTGCAATCGATGATCGCCGAAGTGGCCATGGCCAATTAGGCCGGTCACGCTTTATTCCGGCTAATCGGGGCGCGCTGCGGTGCGTCCTTTTTCGTTTTGCGGCGGATGAATGCCAGTCCTGGCGCATTGTTCAGGTGCAGCGGCGATTGGCAAACCAAGCGGCGCTATGCCCGGTTTATGCATCGGCGGAGCCATTTCGGGCTCTCACAACAGCCGCAAAAAGACGCTCAGCCTGCGGACCAGCCCGTTTTTTTTAGACCAAGATGGATGAAATTTGCGATTGCGCCGTTAATTACTCAAAGATCGCGGGGAAACCCGAAGCAAACCTGAACACAGGAGATAGTAGGGTCCGGGCCCCTCTGGCAACCGTCGGCAGCCGGTTGTGATGTCGGATCCCTTTGATCAGCGCGTTGACGCTGCCATAGGAGATCTGATGCGCGTTAAGCATGATTTTGACAGCGTGGAGGTAGAAACGCCGAATGCGGCGTCGGCGCCGGTTGAGCGTCAAGCGCCCGAGGCGCGACCTTCCCGCATGTCTTCTCAGCGGTTGCGCAACGGTGCGGTGACCGGCGCGGTTCTCGCTGCGTTCTGGCAGGTGCTGCACTGGGGTGATCCGGCCAGTTGGGTGGTCGGAGTGCCCTCAGTGCTCGGCGGGGCCGCAATCGCAGCATTTCTCCCCGAGCAACCGGCAAACCGCATCAAGCCTGGCCGCGTTTTGCGTTTCACCCGGTTCGCGATTTGGGGTGTGCTGCGGGGCGCCGTCGAGGTGGGCCTGCGCAGCTTGCGGCCGGACCGTCTTAGCCCGGGCATGGTTCACTACGACACGTCGCTGCCTGAAGGCCCGCCGCGCCGCACATTCGCGCTGATGATCACGCTGATGCCGGGCACTCTGACTGCGCGGCTCGATGGCGCGCGTTTAGACGTGCATGCGATGGCCCTTTCCGACGCCACCCGTACTGAGCTGCGCCAACTCGAAGCCGAAGTCGCCGCGCTCTACGGCCTTGATTTTGCGGGAGATCTGCAATGACATTTGAGATTTTGGCTGCTGCGTCGTTGTTGGCGACACTCGGGGCGTTGCCGCGCCTAGTCTCGGGCCCGACCGCGGCGGACCGCCTATTGGCGCTGCAACTGGGCGGCACCGGCACCGTGGCCACGATTATCGTGCTGGCTGCGGCGGGCGATGATGTAGCGCTCTACGACGTGGCCCTTGTGTTTGCTATCCTGGCGGCTGTCGCCGGGATCGCCTTTGTCGCCTTGCGCGGGCGAACAACTCGCGGGCACGGGATCAAGGCGCGCAACCAATGAGCGGGGCTCTGATTTACCTCGGCACCGGCTTGATCGCCGTGGGAGCTCTCTTCCTGGTGCTCGCTGCGGTAGCGCTGTGGCGTTTGCCCGACATCTACACCCGCCTGCACGCGCTGACCAAAGCGGATACCGCCGGTCTCGCGCTCGTCGCGTTAGGCGCGGGCCTGGTCGAGCAAGACCTCCGCGTCGCGGTCACCTTAGGCGCCATCGTCATTTTGGTGGCGATATCCGGCGCCACCGCTGGGCACCTCATCGCGCGGGCGCACCTGACTAGTGAGCAGGAGCGCCGGTAATGCCCATTTTTGATACGCTCCTTGCCCTTGGTATGGTGGGCACCGCCGCTATTGCGCTCTTCGCCAAGGTCCGCATCGTTAGTGTTGCGGGCTTCATGGTGATGGGTCTGTTGGTGGCGATGTCGTGGTTGCGTCTCGGCGCGCCCGATGTCGCCCTGGCCGAAGCGGCAATCGGTGCTGGCGTGACCGGCGCGCTGTTTCTGCGCAGCGCCGGGCGGCTTGGCCCGATCAAAACGCTGCCGCTGCCGCTCATCTACCGGCTCACCGCCGCTGGTCTGTCGGCGGTGATCGCGCTGGTTCTGTTTACGTTTCTATCGCAAAGCTCCCTGTCGACGGGCCTGACCCCGATGGTGGATGAGCGGCTGGCCGATAGCGGTGTGTCAAACCCGGTGACGGCGGTGCTGCTCAACTTCCGCGCCTGGGACACCCTATTGGAAATCGCGGTGCTGTTCGGTGCGCTGGCTCTGGTGGCCTTGCTGCCGCGTCAGCCGGTACAACCCGCCAAACTAGGCAGTCTGTATCTGCCCTTCGCCCGGGTGGTGGCGCCGTTGAGCGTGCTCGTCGCTGGTCATCTGCTATGGCAGGGCGCGACCGAGCCGGGCGGCGCATTTCAGGCGGGCGCTGTCCTCGCCGGGGGCCTGTCAACGCTGGTCTTGGGCCGGGTTTTCGCGCCGCAAGTCATGAGCCGAGCCCTGCTGATGGTCATCGCGGCTGGCGGCCTAGTGGTGTTCTGCCTCGCGGCTCTGGCGGCGCAAGGGGTCACCGGCACATTCATGGCCTATCCCGACGGGCAGGACAAAACCTGGATCATCGCCATCGAAAGCGCGGTGACCATCTCTATCGCGGCGACCTTGGTGCTGCTGTTCACCGGTTTGCCGCCGAAGCCTAAACAAGAAGAGGCTGCATCATGAGCGCATCTTTGATTTACATGGCCGCGGGCGCTGTGCTCGCCGGGCTCGCGCTCTACCGCTTGGCGACGTCGCGTGATCTGTTCCTGCGCATCCTGGGGCTTAACGTGCTGTCGGTGGCGATGGGGGCGATCTTGCTTTCCGCCGCACGGGGTGCGCTTGTCACCGATGCCGTGCCCCAAGCCTTCGTGCTTACCGGCATCGTTGTTCTGGTCGCGGTGACAGCCGCCTTGCTCGCGATGGCCGAAAGCCTTGAGGGCGGCGGCGATGACTGAGACCTCGCTCATCGTGATCGCGCCGCTTTTGGCGGCGGTGGCGGCGGCGCTGCTGCCCAGCCGCGCGCTGGGTGTGGGTTTCGCCGCGACGCTGGCGCATCTGGTGCTGAGCGTGATGCTCGCCACGGGGATCTACGGCAATGATGGCGGGCAGTTAGCGATTGGTGGCTGGCCGACACCGCTCGGCATCGCGCTCTATGTAGATGGGCTGGCGGCGTTGATGCTGGTGATGAACGGGCTTGTGGGCCTGGCGGTGACGATGCACGCCGCGGGCAGCCCGTCGACCACCCGCACCGGCTTTTGGCCGCTCTGGCTGTTGACCCTGGCCGCGCTCAACGGGCTCTACCTGACGAGCGATTTCTTTAACATGTACGTGGCATTCGAAATCCTGGGGCTCGCCGCCGTGGGACTGACGATTTTGTCGGGCAAAACCCGCGCCTTGCGGGCAGGCTTCGATTACCTCTGCGCCGGTCTGGCGGGCAGCCTGCTGGTCCTCCTCGGGGTCGTCTTGGCCTATGCCGCCGTCGACCGGGTCGATCTGGCCGCTGTCCCGATGATGCTGGCCACTGCTGAAGGGCAATTGGCGTTGGCGCTGATCCTGGTGGGCCTGGCGGTCAAAGCGGCGCTGTTTCCGCTGCACTTTTGGATGCCCGAGGCGCATTCCGGCGCGGTGTCAGCGGCAAGCGCGATCCTGTCGGCGCTGGTGGTCAAAGGCGCGCTCTACGTCATGCTGCGCGTCTCGCTTGCGGGCGAGGGTGAGTTGGTTTTGTTGCAATTGGCCGTGGCCACATTCGGCGGCGCGGCGATGATCTGGGGGGCCTGGCGGGCGCTAACCGCGGACCGGCTAAAGCTGCTCGTCGCCTATTCGACTGTCGCGCAGGTAGGGCTGATCTCGGTCGCCATCGGGCTGACCCGCGATCCGGCAAGCAGCGCCGTGTGGCAAGCGGCGGCGATCTTGATGCTCTCGCACGCGCTGGCAAAGGCGGCGATGTTCCTGGCGGTGGGCCGTATCGCCGAAGAGCTGGGCCACGACCGGATATCGGGGCTGAACCGCTCTGATCTGCGCCCCAGCGTGTCGGAATTTGCCTTCGCCATCGCCGCGATCAGCCTGATCGGTCTGCCGCCTACCGCCGGTTTCGTGGGCAAGTGGATCCTGATGGAGGAGATGATCGGCGTCGGCGGTTGGCCCTGGGTGGTCTTGCTGCTGGCGGGCACCGCGATGTCGGTAGCCTATCTGGTACGCGTGGTCTCGCGCTGCCTGCGCGGCGGCCCCCATATGGCACCCAATGCGCGGGTACCGGCACTGCAGGCCGGTGACGTGGCCGCGCTGCTCCTGGCGTTGAGCGCGCTGGCACTCGGCGCCCTCTCCGCGCTGCCCTTCGATCTTTTGAACGGATCAATCACATGAGTCAGTATCTGCCGATTGCGATCTTGCTGACCTCGCTCGGTGTGGCGCCGATCATTCTGATGCTGCCTGACCGCTATAGCCGTCTGCGCACCGGCATCAATCTGCTGGCTGCGAGCCTTAAGGTCGCGCTGGTGGTGTGGTTGTCCACCTCGGTCGCGGCGGGCGCGGTCTATAACCTCAGGCTCGATATCGCCAACGGGCTTGAATTGCATTTGCAGGCCGACGCGCTGTCGGTGCTGTTCCTCGCGCTGTCATCGGTGCTGTGGTTCCTCACCACGGTCTATGCAGTGGGCTATCTCGAGGGCGGGGTGGATCGCAGCCGCTTCTTCGGCTTTTTCAGCCTGTGCGTCGCCGGCACGGTCGGCATCGCTATGGCGGGCAACCTCTTCACGTTCCTGGTCTTTTTCGAGATCCTGACGATCGCCACCTGGCCGCTCGTGGTGCATCGCGGCACCGCCGAAGCCCACCGCGCGGGTAAGATCTACATGACCTACACGCTGTGCGGCGGCCTGGCCCTGACGCTGGGCACGGTGTGGCTCTATGCACTAGCGGGCGAGGTCACTTTCACGCCCCGTGGGGTGCTGGGCGATTTGGTTGAGACCGCCCCGATGACCCTGACCGCGATCTTCGTGTTGCTCATCGCCGGTGTCGGCGTGAAGGCAGCGCTGGTGCCGCTCCACGGGTGGTTGCCGATCTCGATGGTGGCGCCAGCGCCGGTAAGCGCGCTGTTGCACGCTGTCGCGGTGGTCAAAGCAGGCGCGTTCGGGATCATGCGGATCGTCTATGATGTTTACGGCGTGGAAGCGGTGACAACGCTCGGTCTCGCTGTGCCGCTGGCGGCGTTGGCGGGGGTGACGATCATTTGGGGGTCGATCCGCGCGCTCAGCCAGGACGATCTGAAGAAGCGCCTGGCCTATTCGACGGTCAGCCAAGTGAGTTACATCACCCTCGGCGTCGCCCTGATCTCACCGATCAGCGCCATCGCCGGTCTCACCCACCTGATCCATCAGGGCATCATGAAGATCACCCTGTTTTTGGCAGCGGGTAACTTTGCCGAGGGCGCGCATGTCAAAACCGTGAGCGCGATGAACGGTATGGGTCAGCGGATGCCGGGCGCAATGATCGCGTTTACCATCGGCGCGCTCGGGATGATCGGGGTGCCGCCCTTGGCGGGTTTCGTCTCCAAATGGTACCTCGGCGCGGGCGGTCTCGACGCGGGGCACCCGGCGGTGATCGCGCTGCTTGCGGGCTCAAGCCTTCTCAACGCGGCCTACTTCCTGCCGATCCTCTACCGGGGGTGGTTCCTCGAGCCCTCTGACGAGACGCCAAAGCGTGCCAAGGTCGGTTGGATGCTGGCTCTGCCCCCTGCGGCGACGGCCATGCTGGTGGTGGCAGGCGGGATTTTTGCCAGCGCGCCGTTTAGCCCGCTCGGCTGGACCACCTTCATCGTCTCGCTGGAGTACCAATAATGCAGATGTCGCTTAGCCTCATTCCGGCGCTGCCTCTGTTTTTGCTGCTGCTCCTATCGGTGCCTGCGTTGCGCCCTGTGGTGCGTGTCGCGCTGCCGCTGGCCCCGCTGCCTGCGCTCCTCGCTGCCACCGCCGCCGTGCCGCCCGGCCCGCAAACGCTCGATTGGCTCCTCTTGGGCACTGAATTTGCGGTGACTGAAACCGCCCAGGTGTTCTTGTTTTTCACCGCGCTGTTGTGGATGGTCGCGGGCTGGCAGGCGGTGCAATTAACGCGCGACGACCCGCATCGCGACCGGTTTGCCGCCTGCTTTCTGGCGGCGATGACCGGCAATCTGGGCCTCCTGATCGCGCAGGATATGGCCAGTTTCTACAGCTTCTTCGCCGCCATGAGCCTGTCTTCGTGGGGGCTCGTCCTCCATGGCGGCGGCAATGCGCAGCGCCTCGCGGGCAAGATCTATATCGGCTTTGCGGTGCTGGGCGAATTGGCGCTGTTTGCAGGTCTCGCAATCGGCGCGTTCGCGACCAGCGATATGGCGCTCTCGGCGATGAGCAACCCCGCAGTGCCTATGGCGGCGATTATCCTGGCCTCGGTAGGGTTCCTGATCAAGGTGGGCACCGTGCCTGTCCATGTCTGGCTGCCGCTGGCCCACAGCGCAGCGCCCGCGCCTGCAAGCGCGGTGCTGTCCGGGGCGATGCTCAAAGCGGGGCTGTTCGGTCTGATCACAATCCTGCCGCTCGGCACCACCGCCTTGCCGGAATACGGCGTCGCGCTGGCGGTGCTGTCCGTTCTAGGCTTGCTGGTGGCGCCGCTTTTGGGCCTGTTACAGGGCGACCCGAAGGCGGTGTTGGCCTATTCCAGTATCGGCCAGACCAGCCTGATGACCTTGTGTTTGGCTGTTGCGCTTGTCGTGCCTGAGGCGTGGGCGGCGCTGCTGCCAGCCGTGTTGCTCTTGGTCGTGCATCACGGATTTGCCAAGGCAGCGATGTTTTTGGGTGTGCCGTCGGTCTGGGCGACGTCGGGCCGCGTCAGCCGCTTTTTGGTCCTTGCCGCGATGGTCTTGCCTGCCGTCGCCCTGGCCGGTCTGCCCTGGACCAGCGGGTTCGTCGCCAAAACCGCGATCGATACCGGTCTCGCAGGCGCCGCCATGGGTCTGGGAGACTGGGCACAGGTGATTGCGCCTGCCTTGCTGCTGGGCACGCTGGGCACGACGCTGTTGATGATCCGCGCGCTGGTGCTGCTGGCGCGGGCGCCGTCCAAGGATGTTAGCCCCAGCGTCGCCGCCCCGTTCGCGGCGTCGTTTGGCTTGGCGGGCGTCGGCCTATGGATGATGCCCGGGGCGGAGATCTCGATGAAAGCGCCGACCTTGGCTGACTACGCCCCGTTTGCAATCGCGGGCGCGCTGGCGCTCATCGTCGGGCTCGGGTTCCATTTCGCGCGCCTGCGGATGAACCCGCTCGCGCCCGGCCAAGCCCTGGGGCTGTTGGGCCGCGCTCAAGGGGAGGGGCCGACACTGTCGTTACCCTGGCCCTCGCGTTCACCCCGGCCATTGGCACCGCCGCAGCGCAGCGCCGCGATTTCCCGGCCCGAATATGGCGGGCTCGCGATCCTCGGCGCCGTGGCGGTGATGGCGATCCTGATGGTGTTGGTGGCGGGGCTCTGACCCCGGGCGCTGCCCGCAGCTTTAGACGATGTCTTCTGTCACGCCGGGCAAGGGCTGTGCCAAATTTGCGTCTTTGCGCGCGTCGAACGGCACCAGAAAGCCGCGCCGGTTCTCGGGTAGCACAAGCCCGTTGCGGGTGATCTCGCGCGACCACCACGGATACATCTGCGCCGGATCTGTGGCCGTTTCGGGCAGCGGCTCATGCCACCAATGCTGCAGTAGCCGCGCCCGCGCGCAGGCCAGATGCGCCGGCGTGGTCAGCTCAAGCGCCACTTCCGTGTCCCACCGCATCGACCGCCCGTTGAGATTGGCCGAGCCGATCAGCCCGTAAGCGGCATCTGTGATCAGCACTTTGTTGTGCACATGGATCACGGGCGATCCGGCCAGCGTGGCGGCGGTTTCGCGTGCGTCGAGATAGGGTTGCACCGGCGAGGCAAAGCATGCGCGCGGCCCAAACGCCTCGACCACCGTGGCAATCGCATCGCGGCGGCGCGCCAGACCAAAGCGGATGTCGAGCCCCGTTGCCCCCTCAAACGCCAACTCCTCGGGCAGGTTTGGCAGGATCACGATGACGCTGAGCCCAGCCTTGCGGGCCCCGGCCTCGGCCAAGGCACCCGCCACCACCGATGAGCGTAAAAACTGTGTCTCGATATAGATCAGGTGCTGCGCCTTCTGGAACGCGGTGACATGGGCGGCCTCAATCTCGCTCAGCCGGGTCTGCGGCGAGACGAAAGGCAGTTGCAGGCGGCGCGGCGTCGACAAAGTGCGCTTGAGGCCGGGGCAGGGCGGCGGCGCGATCTGGCCCGCGCAGGCTGCTTCGAACGTGTCCAGATGCGCGCTTGCGGCTTTCGCCTGGGGCCCGCGGATCAGCACTTGGCAATCCGACCACGTATCCTTGGCGGGGCGGTCATGCTCGGGCGTGTCATAGCGGCGCTCGTTGAGGTCGAGGCCACCGATATAGAGCAGCGTATCATCGATCACTGCCAGCTTTTGATGATGGGTGGCAGGGTGCAACGGCGGCAGCACAACCGATGCAAGCCCGAAAGCCTCGCGCTTGACCCGGGCTCTGTTCATCCGGCGCAGCGTCTTCTTGCGTCGCGCCACCACCGTGGGCAAAAAAGCCAGCCAGGGCAGGTGGCCCACCCGCGCGGGATGCATATGGGCATGAACCCGAAGCTGATCCGGCCCCGCCTCGGCGGTCTCAGCCAAAGCCGCGCCTTGGCGCAACGTCCGCAAGGCCATCGCGTGCAGCCCCGGCGCCATCACCGGGTCAAAATCGCTTACCACCAGCGAAAACCGCAGCCCCTGGCCCAACTTATGCGCCAGCAAATGGAACCAGGTTTTACCCATAGCGCGCGCCTCGGGGCTGCGCAACGCCGTGCGCATGTCGAAAATCCGAAAACCCGCGCGCACCGAACGCTCAGCATTCAACACGGCGCGCTCGAATGCGGGCCAGGCCTCATCAGCTGTCACAAAGACGTCGAAGTCGCTTGTCATGCTCCAATCACCACCGCACGGCGATGTCCTTGCGTGCCTTAGATCGTCCGCAAGCACCAGCGGCAACCGCGCTTTGCGCCAGATAAGGCCGCCCGCGCGGATATCGGCGCGACCCTGCCAGAGATCCACTTAATCGGTCCCGAGCGCGTCTTGGCGCTGCAATTCAACGCGCATTCAACCGCTTAGCCGCATCTGCAATTGGATAACCAAAACAACCATAACGATTGATATTGAATATCAGCCCGCTGTCACCAATGTCCGCAGCCACGCAATTCATGCGTTACTTCGCTAAGCAAATTCACTTTTCGTAGCAGCATAGGATTACAATCATGTTGAAGAAGTATCTGCTTATCGCAACAGCATTGGTTGGCACGACACTGGGGGCGTCAACCGCACATGCATCCTACACACCCACCGTGCGCACCGCTATTTTGGACTTCCACGGCTCGTTTGATTTCTGCCTCGACAGCATGCGGGAGGCCGCGCTGCAAGCGGGTTTCCGCGAGCTTGATATCGACAGCAATGATGTGGAAGGCCGCTACAAAAACTTCAGCGCCGAGATCATCTGCCTCGAAGATCACCGCGTGGTGGTCATCGTCTCGGGTTGGAGCGCCCATGATGGCGGTCAGCTCCGCGATCTCTTGGTGCGCACCATTGAAGGCAATTCCAGCCGCACGGTCACGCCGATTTCGGGGATGAAAGAATGGGCACCGACAATCCGTACCCGGATCTTGGACACCAACGCGTCCATGAACGAATGCCTCGGCGATGTCTTCCGCGCGATGTCGGACGCGGGCGTGCGCGAGCTTGATGTCGACAGCAACGATGTCGAAGGGTGGCGCGGCTATATCGGCGTTGAGACGATATGCCTGGGCGATCAAATCCTAGTCATCGCCTCAAGCCTCGACAGTTCCGACGCTGGACGGCTGCGTGATCGCATCGCCGACGATCTGCGCTAACAACAAGCCCATCCGCGGCGGGGCGGCTCGTCCAGACCCCGCCGCGACCCTAAATCAAGTAAAAGCGCGGTCTATGGTTGGTCTTGGTCAGGTGCGCGCCGGGCGCCAATGACCCACACACCTTTTCAAACCCCTCCCGCAGCGAGGGCTCCGTCATGATCGGCGCAATCATCGGTGATATCGTGGGCTCGGTCTACGAAGAGGCCAATATCAAAACCAAGGACTTCCCGCTGTTTCAGCGTGCGTCGCGGTTTACCGATGACACGGTGCTCACCCTCGCGCTGGCCGACGCCTACCTGCACGAGCGTGATGTCGCCGCGTGCTTTCGCCGGTTTTGCGCGTGGTATCCGCGCGCAGGCTACGGGGCGCTGTTCAAATCCTGGGCCGCCGACCCCGCCGCGCCGCCCTATAACAGCTTCGGCAATGGCGCAGCGATGCGGGTCTCGGCGGCGGCTTATGTGGCGCGCAGCCGCGAGGCGGTGTTGCAACTGGCCCGCGACAGCGCCGCGGTGACCCATAACCACTCCGAGGGCATTAAAGGCGCCGAGGCTATCGCTCTGGCCACATTCCTGGCGCGCAGCGGCGCATCGAAAGCGGAGGTGATGACAAGCGTGGCGGATTATACCGGCTACGATTTGGGCTTTTCGCTCGCCGATATCCGCGACGGCTACTTCTTTGACGCCACCTGCCAAGGCTCGGTACCGCAGGCGCTGGTGGCGTTTCGAGAGGGGGAGGATTTTGAAGATGTGCTGCGCGGCGCCATCTCCATCGGCGGCGACAGCGACACCATCGCTTGCATGGCCGGTTCTGTGGCGGGCGCGTTCTACCCGATCCCAGCGGCTATTGACCGAGAAGCACGCGGCCGATTGGATGAGCGCCTCACCGGGGTTTTGGCCCTGTTCGAAGGCCGCTTCGGCACCTAAGGCGTAGCGGCTGTGGTCGATTTGCGGCAAACCGGGGCGCGAAACCAGTCTCAGGCCGCGCGATGACCCCACCCCTCGGACGCCTCGTCATCTACACCAAGAAAATTGACGAAATGGTCGCCTTCTACACCCGTCACTTTGGCTTTCGCCCGTTGCGCCGCGCAGGGGACCGTATCGTTGAGCTCATCCCGCCGGGGGCGGGCGCCGCGATTTTGCTGCATCCTGCTGCGCGCGGGCAAAAGGAAGGGCAGGCGCTCGTCAAACTAGTGTTCGATGTCGAAGATGTAGCCGCGTTTTGCCAGGCCGCGAAAACTGACGGATTGGCGTTCGGCAAGGTGCATTAGGTGGACGGATATGCCTTCGCCAACGCCAAAGACCCCGCCGGAAACTCAGTGCAGGTGTCGAGCCGCGCGTTTCTTGAGCGCTAACGCACCTTACACCGCGCGGTAGACAACGCGGGCAGCGGCACACTAGGCTTCAACCCACCACCACAACGCGGGCAGGGAAAAGGGGCCAGGTATCATGTTTGAACCAAGCGATGTAGTCACCACCGAGGCCGAAGTCCGCGCGGTGATCCCCGGCACGTTTGACCGGGCGGTGCGCAAGGTGATTGACCATATCGATGACCATATCCGGGTTTGGATCGAGCGCTCGCCATTCGTGACCATGGCCACCTATTCGTCCTCAGGCGCGGTCGACGTGTCGCCCAAAGGCGATCCGGCGGGCTTTGTGAAGGTCCTCGATAGGGCGACGCTGGCGATCCCGGATCGGCCTGGAAATCACCGCTTTGACAGCTTTCTCAATATCTTCGAAACCGGTCGCATCGGGCTGATGTTTCTGGTGCCAAACCGGCTGGAAGTCGTCCGCGTCAGCGGTACCGCCCAAGTGGTGCGTGACCTGGATCTGCGCGAGAGCATGGCGGTCGACGGCAAAGTGCCGGATTTCGCGATCGTGGTAAAAGTCGAAGAGGCCTTTTATCATTGTGGTAAGGCGATGGTCCGGTCGGGGCTTTGGAAGCCCGAGCAGGCGGCGTCGGTGGAAGGCTTGCCCACCTATGGGCGCGCGCTCAAAGATCACGGCGCGCTGGAAACCCCGGTCGAAGAGGTGGAGCGGCTGACCGAAGATAACCTAAAGTACCGCCTCTACGACGAATAGCTGGGCTTAAACGCTAAGCTGCCGTACCGCGCGGACGCGCTAGCGCTATCGCCCACGGCGTGCGTCGCTGGCCGCCTTAATGAGACACGATTGCCTAAAATCGGTGACCTGAGGCGCCCATCCCGTCGCCGCCCGAAGCTTCTCGCCCGACATTCGCTGGTCGAGCATCGGGCCCTTCGCCGAGGCACCGTGGGCGGCGATGGCCGCATCCATATCCAAAACGACAGGCTCGCGCGGGCCGCCATACGCCCGGGCTATGGTGCGCGCTAGGTCACCAACCGGCACGCCCTCTTCCGCGACCGCGTTGAAATGCCCCACGAGATCGCGCCGTTCTACCAGATCGCCATATGCACGCGCCAGATCGCTGCTTTCGATCAACGGCCAACGGGTATCCTGGCTGCCCCAAATCTCAATCGGCTGACCGGCCTTCGCGGCAGCGACAAAGCGGTGGAACGCACCGCCATCGCCTGCGTCGTAAACGATTGCCGGGTGGATAATCGCCGCGCGCATCGCAGGTGCGCTCAGCAGCATGTCCGCCTGAGCAACCATCCAAGCGAAGGCAGGCAGCGGGTTAAAGGGCGTCTCCTCGCTGGCCATGCGATCGCCGGTCTCGCCGTATAGCCAGCACCCCCCGGTATAGACCACCCGAAGCGGTTCGGATCGCACTTGCGCGGCACGGACCAACGCGGACATGACGCGCGCATCCACCGCGCCCATATCGTCCTCGAAAGTCGCGGCCAGTTGAACAACCGCGTCATGGCCCACAGCATGGTCGACCCATGGCTCTGGCTCTAGAAGATCGCCCCGACATGGTGCGGCTCCCAGCGCGCGCAACACCGCGTCGGACGCGACGGACCGGCTTAAACCGACCACGTCATGGGAGCGCGCCGCCAGATCAGCGACGACTGCGCGCCCAATTGTTCCCGTCCCGCCGAGTATGAACACCCGCAATGTCAACGCCTCCATTCCTTAGCCCATGATGGGCGGTACCGCCCGGTCCAGGCTCACGATCAAGCAGCATGATCGGCTGGGCGAAACGCGCGTTCCACCTTCCGCTGATGGGGCGCACCAAGATCCGCGCTTGAGGCATGTAACCCCATCAATCATCGCCGGGCACATCCGGCGCGACCTGATCGAGAAGCGCGCCCTCATGCGCCTCAAGTACTTTAACTTTGAATTATATCTAACTGGTTTAATTGAGTTTTAATCGATATCAGCGCCGAAATAGCACCGCGCGCTGCTAGAGGTCGTCGAGCGAGGCCGTGGTATTGCCGTTCTCGTGCAGATAACGCACCGAGAGGGCCTGGCGCCGTGTGCTGCCGCTCGCTGAGGTGATGTCGACAGGCACGGTGAAAACCGTCAACACCCGTCCGCGCCGCAACTCATCCTCAAACGTGGCCGCAGCCATCTCGATCTCGGCAAACCCAGTTGCCCCCTCAATCGTGACGATGCGGCATGTGCGCGGGCCTGGATCGCTCGGGCTTGCAGGCGGGTTGGCCAACAGCATGAGGTAATAAGCCGGCGGCGCCCCCTCGCCATTACCCAACACAATGAAACGCAGGTTATGTTCCGGCTGATAGCGCGTATTCTTTTCCCAGGGCTCTACCAGATACGCCGCATGGGCGTTGGCAACCGCGCGCTCGCCGCAATCATCGATCTGCAGCGAATGGTGATCCGCCTCCGCAGCGGTTGCTAAACTGGCGATCACGAGCGCGGTTCTCAGCGTCATAGAGGTGCCTCATGCAGGGTTTGTGCGATAGGGGTGTGCGATGCGCATGCTCTACCGCAGGGTGCGTTGCGGCGCCATGCCCTTCAGGCGCACAGCGCGATTGGGGCAGGGCGGTTGGCCTCACAAGCTAGGCAAAAGCAACACCGCGCCCGCTCATCCGTTTTTGCGCTTCTTGCGTAGGCGCGGCAGCGAGCGTGGCGTCTTCCACCACGGTTACGCTGTAGCCGCGGTTTCGCGCCGCCAGCGCGGTCTTCTGCACGCAATAGTTAAAGTCCAGCCCCGCAAGGCGCAGCGTGCCCACCCCCAACTCTCCCAACAGAACGTCAAGCGCGCCCGTTTCAAACCCGTCCTGCACCCACTTCACGATCACATGGTCCGCGAGCGCGGCGAAGTCATGGGCAAGCTCTGTTCCAGCGCTCCCTGCCACTGCCTGGCCTTTCATCGTTAGCCGCGCGACCACTTTCGTCGCGGGGATCGACCATTCCTGACGCAGCGCAATCACCGGGTGGCCTTGCGCCCGCGCAGCCTCCACCTCGCGGTGGATCGCCGCATGGGCGGCGTGTTTTGCAGCATCGCTGTAAGGGCCATGGTCCCAGAACACCGATTGAAGGTCGATCAGGAGTAGGGCCGTGCCGCCGCGCGCCTCAATCGGCTCTCCCTGACTGACAGCACCGATGCGCTTCACCCCGTAACCGAGCCAGACCACCACAAGAATACAAGCGAAACCAAGCAGATAGACGAGTGTCATTCTTGTTCTCCCGACAAGTCTTTCAGGCTTTTGGTGACGTCGAGGACCACCTCCAGCGCAGTGGCAATGTCGTCGTCGCTCAAACCGGCACCCACCGCGCGCATCAGCGCTAGCTCTTTGGCGATGATCTCCTCGATCAACGCGTGGCCTTGGCCCGTAAGCACCAGGATCGGTGAGCGTTTGTGACGTGGGTTCGCTCGTTGCGCGACGAAGCCAGCCGCCAAGGTCTCGTTGCACATCACCTGCACATATTGCCGCTGAATTTCGAGCCGGGCCGCGATCTCGGGCACGGTCTGATCCCCGTGCCTAAAGAGTATCTCCAGAACCGCGCGCATGCGGACGGTCAGGTTGGTGCCCTGCAAACCTGCCTCAACGCAGGCCTCCGCCGCCTGCATCAGCGGGCGCGACATCCAGATGAGGCGGTGAAGGTTTTCCGATCGCATGATGACAACATACATGTCATAATGACAAGTGCAATGTCAATTTGAAGAGGGCGGCAGTACCCCAGCCGAACACGCCGCGCCGGTCAGCGCGTGAACACTTGATGGAATGTAAAATGATCACCCAGGGGTGGCGCGAACTACAGCTATGCTCGCTGGTGGGTTCGGGATCAGTAAGACCTAAGCCGCGGCGTAAAGCCCTTCCTCATAGGCTTGATAAGTCCGCATCAGCGGCTCTTCCACGAAGGGCAGCGATTGGGTCATAATCACCGCGGCCAAGTCGGCGGCGGGGTCGATCCAGTAATGGGTGTTGCACACGCCCGCCCAGCTTTGCGAGCCCTTGTGCCGCGCGCCGGGAACGTCCGCTTCCGAGCGCACGAAGGCAAAGCTGTGGGTAGTGCCTGCGGGCAGAGCCACATCTGCTGTCAGCGGCGGGGCAACGCTCACCATCCGCTGAAATGTCAGCCCTTGCATCTGATCGGCGGTCATCTCAGCCACAGCCGCTTCCGACAGAACCCGCGCGCCGTTCAATTCCCCCTTGTTCAACACCATGCGCAGGAATGTCAGGTAGTCGGGCGCGGTCGAGTAGAGGGCGTGCCCCATTCCATAGACTTCCGGCGTCGGTGGCGGCGCGATCTCAAACGGCCCGAATTTGCCGTCCTCACCGCGAATGGACACCGCCGCCAGACGGTCGGCCAACGCATCGGGCTCAAACGCGGTGCTGGTCATGCCGAGGGGGCCGAAGATCTCGTCGTGACAAAACGCGTCGATCCGGCGGCCATCGACCTGCTCCACGATCTGACCCAGCCAATCGATGCTCGGCCCGTAGCCCCACCGCGTGCCCGGATCGCTCATCAGCGGGTATTTCAGCCCTGCCTTCAGCCCCGACAGGATCGGCGTGGCCTCGGTCACTTCCAGGTACTTGGCCATATCCGCGTTCCAAAACTCGTATTCCAGCCCGCTGGTATGGGTGGCCAGATTACGGACCGTGGCTTGGGTTTTGGGGGCGCGGAGCTTCGGTGTGTCGCCGTCCCAGCCGTCGAGAACCTGCAAGTCGTTCCATTCCGGCAAGATATCGGCCACCGGCGTATCCATCGACAACGCGCCGCGGTCGATCAAGATCATCGCCGCGACAGAGCCCACCGCCTTGGTCATTGAGAAAACCCGAAACGCCGTATCCAACTGCGCCGCACGCCCCTCGGCCGCGTGCCCGAACGCGCCCGAATAGACGATCTCAGAGCTGTTGGCGGCCATCGCGACAACAAAGGGCACATCGCTGGCAGCAACGGCGTTTTGCAGAATTTCATCGATCTTCGACATTGGTGACCCCCCAGTTCGTTAGCCGAAGTGTCGGTCGGATCGCCGCGCCCTGTCAAGAAATGTCGCATACCGGAGCTGCGTGCCGCCGCCCAAGGATACGCCCCTGCGCGAACATACGCCGTGCTTGAGGGCGACAAAGCCGCTGGTCGAAATCGTTTGGTGTGCGGGACAAGGCCGCCATTTCTTGAAAGTCAGCTTTCAGTCCCGGACCTAGAGTTCGACCAACCGCTCTTCGACAGGTGACGACTGAACGATAGACGAGTTGGTCGCGCCGAAGGGCAGGATCCGGTCGATTACCGCCTCCATCTCGGCCACGTCGCGGACATGCGCCCGCGCTACGAAGCAATCCTCGTCGGACACCCGATCACAAGCGACGATCTGCGGCGTTTCCTGGATCGCCTCGATCATGTTCTTCATCTCACCGGGTAGCGGGCGCGCGCGGATAAGGATCGTCAATCCGTAGCCAAGGCGAGCCGGGTCGATGCGCGCGCCATAGCCTGTGATGATGCCCACATCCTCAAGTCGCCGCACACGGTCCGCCACGCTTGGGGCGGAAAGGCCTACGCGGCGCGACAGCTCGGCACGGGGAATGCGGGCATCCGCACAAAGCTCGCGCAAAATCGCGGCGTCGATGCTGTCTAGACCGGTTTCTTCGGATCGAAGGTTTTCTGATGATGCTCCCTTCTTTCTTGCATTTGATTCAGCTACTGACATACCCAATCTCCATATCGAATTTTATTTCCACCTTGTATTATAGATGCATGATTGATCAAGCCCGCGCAAACCCAGCCGTCGCCAACGCCCGTAGCAATACGTCGGGGGCCATGTCGCGCCTGTCCGAGGCCGTTCCCCCGCACGCGTGGTTCGGTGTCTCGGCCGTGTTCCACTATCTCGGCCCGGCTTTCGCGGTCTTGCTGTTCCCTGTCGTCGGCGTGCTTGGCGTTGCCTGGTTCCGCATCGCGTCAGCCGCACTGGTTTTAGCACCGATCACGAAACCCTGGCGCACGTTCAAGAAATCGTCTCCCCGCGAGCGTCTGCTTCTGCTTGCGCTTGGCGGGTGTCTCGCGGTGATGAACAGCGCGTTCTATCTGGCGCTCGACCGGCTGCCGATCTCGCTGGTCGCCGCCATCGAGTTCGTCGGCACCATCGGGATTGCCCTCTGGGGCCTCCGTACTGGGCGCAACTATCTGGCCTTCGCCTTCGCCATCATCGGCGTGGCCCTCCTGATCGATGTGCCGTCGCTTTTGGCTGCGGATGGACCTGCCCTCACGTCTGACCTTCTGGGCCTGTTCTGGGCCGTGCTAAACGGGTCTCTGTTCGTTCTCTACATCGTCCTCGGCCACAAGATTTCGGAAGGGGGCGCATCAGGCGGTGTGGAGCGTCTGGGTGCTGCCATGACAGCGGCCTTCATCTTCGTGATGCCAATTGGCTTCCTGCAAGCTCTCGACGCCTTCGGTGCGCCTTTGCTGGTATTGGCCGGGATTGGCGTCGGTATCTGTTCCTCCGTCATCCCCTATGTCTGCGATCAACTCGCAATGGCCCGTCTGCCGCGCGCCAGCTTCGCCTTCCTGCTCGCTCTCCTTCCTGCGACCGCCACAATCGTCGGCGTCATCGTCCTGCGCCAGATTCCGAGCGCCGTGGATGTCCTGGGCGTGGTCCTCGTCATGATCGGCGTGGCAGTTCACACGCCCGCACCGATGCCGGGCCCCGCGGCGAAAGATGACTGAAAACGGCCGTTCGCCGCACCCTGACGAATGAGAGGGGTGGGCTCAAAGCCATCATCCGCCGCTTCTTTCCAAGGTGCACGGATTCTTGGCGCGATCCTTCGAGCATGACGGGACAAGCTGGCCAGGGGGCTCGTGCTGCGAAGCCTAGCGTGCCAGAACACCCGCCAGCCGCGCGCGGCCACACCCCGCCGTTTGCCGCGGTCCGAAATTGACGTCACCACGCATTGCCAGGAAAATGTTCTTGTTTTATTCTCATCTCAGATGAGGAGCGCCATTCGCATGTCAGTCATCAGCCACATCACACTTGGAACAAATGACCCAGAACGATCCGGGCAGTTTTACGACGCGGTTCTTGGCGTGCTTGGCTTCCACCGGTTACCGAAACCGCCGGGCAAGCCAGCGGCCTACGAGAAAGGCGGCATGCCGACGATCTACATTTACACACCTGAAGATGGCCGCCCAGCAACGTGGGGAAACGGCACCCATGTGGCTTTTGTTGCGGACACACAGCAAAGCGTGAGGGACTTCCACGACGCGGCCCTCCGTCTGGGCGGCAGCACCGAAGGCGCGCCGGGTCCACGCCCGCATTATGGCGAGAATTACTATGCTGCCTACGTGCGTGACCCGGATGGGAACAAGCTCCAAGCTGTGTGCTACGCATCCAACGCGTGACGCCTGTCCATATGAAAATCAGGCATTAGGTCTCTGCGGAGCATCTGTTCCTTCGGGCTCACAGCCCCCCATCTGCCTCTTCTGTTGAAGGCCCGGATGCCTGGATCTACGCGCGAGTTCAGGCGCGGGAGGGCACGAGCTTGAGAGCTTCCCACGACAAAGAAGGCCAGGCGCCTCAACTCCCAGATAACCCCGCAACCGCCCATGCGCCGTCCCCGCCGGGTAGCGCCAACACGCGTTCCCCCGCCGTCAGCGCAATAACCTCGGCGCTTTAGGATGACGGCGTAACGATACCCATGCGTCTGATATGCGAGACAGAAGCGACCGTGGGCATTGGTAAGCCATAGCGCTTCACCTCAACTGCGGGTTGCTCGCAGTCAAAACTTGAAATCGCGGGGCTGAACAAATCCCTAGAAGACTGTCATAGGGAAACGGGATTCCGAGCTCTTCTAGGGTTTCAAAATTCCCCAAAACCAAACCGTTCTCGGTATTGCGTGGGTGAAATTCCCACCGCTCTTTGCATCGCTCGCCGCAATCGTTCGTCGTCTTCGAAGCCGGTCTCTTGCGCTACTTCTGAAACGGGAAGCGTCGTTCCCTCAAGCAGGTTCCGCGCCGCAGCCACGCGAATTCGCTCGACCGCCTTTGCCGGCGTGTAACCCGTGACCTCCCGATACACTCTTGCGAAGTTGCGTACGCTCATTCCCACCTGTCCTGCCAAGTGCTCAACGCGCAAGTCTCGATGCAAATTGTCTTATATCCAAGTATGGAGAGTATCGAACTTGCCGCTTGCGTCCTTAGATTGGCTCAAAAGCGTGGGACTGAAGTGAGATTGGCTGCCGGGCCGGACCATATACACGACCAAAACCTTTGCCAGCCGGATTGCAAAGTTGCGCCCTGAATCTTCTGCCACCATGGCCAGCGCCATATCGATACCCGGCGTAACCCCGCCGACGTCCAAACCCCTCCATCATTGATAAAAATTCGGTCGGGTTCGACCTGAACATCGGAATGTTGATCGGCCAACGCGTCACAGGAATACCAATGTGTAACGGCGCGGTGACCGTTCAGCAGGCCGCTTGCGGCAAGCACAAGCGCGCCCGTGCAGACCGAGCCAACCCGACCCGCATTTGCGGCTAGAGCGACAACGTTCTCCAAAAACTTCGAACCTCGCGCAGCTGTCAAGGCGCCGAAGCCACCGGCAATCAAGAGCGTATGGATAGGCCTATCCCGCCATTGTTCCATTGGCTCCGTTTCAAGGTCCATGCCCTATCGGTCATCTGCCTACCACCATTCGCAGACGCGAGCACAATTTCGTAGTTTTCGCCGCCGATCCGCCGCGCATGCGCAAAAACATGCATGGGGCCAGCGACATCCAAAAGCATAACTTCAGGGAAGACAACGATTAGGACAACCGGACGCGATTTGGCGGAACCCGAGGGCATGTCGTCTGATATGTCGAGAAATCCTTCGTTAGTCTACGTCGCCGCTGCCAAATCGCGCGCTCGGCCGAGAGCATCCACACAAGGCTCCTATTCATCAAGATTGAACCTGTCGCACTTGAAAACTGAGTCCAACTCTGCTGCGCACATGCCTAGCGGCAACGACGCCGTCGCAGCCCAAGCAAAGCGGCCATCGCGCCTAAAAATAGAAATGGGTCCCTAGATCGCATCGCCGATCACATGGTCATCCAAATCGCTCAGCTCCATCCGTGACGTTATTAGGCAGCGAAAGATTAGGCAGCGAAAGCGTGGTCTGGGCTTTCCGGACGGACACGAGTTAACGTGAGGCATTCACTCATCAAACCTCGCAAACTTGCAGCCTGGGCCCGTTCAAGCCGAGCCGCTGTTTGATTGCATCTGGTAATAGACGCGACGACGTGACTCTCGGCATGGGCATCTCTGCAATGAGCCTCTCTTCACCATATAAATGAATGTATTCCAAATAATTATCGAACTTCCGGCGTGTACCAACATCCACAAAGGTTTCCGTAGGCGCGCCGTTCGCCAGGATCACTTGGTGCCCGTCGGTCTCAATGTGATAGACCGTGAAGCTTTCTCCCATTTCGGTCAATGGAACCCAATGAATGGTATCGCCATTCACCAATGCCGAGGCATTAACAGCCATGCTGTCAAGGATTAGTGCATGGTCCGCAGTCAGAGTTAGGTCGTGGTGGGGCAATCCGTCTCCTAAAGCGCCAGCCTTGACCTTCACTGGCTGTGCGCGCGGACCGGAAAACGCAGGCATGATCGTTTGACGCCCGATCCATTTAACCGCGACTACCTCGCCCGCCGCGGTGTGTATCAAGTCGCCGACCAACAGATTCTCAACCAGTTTTTCTCCAGTTGGAGACGCAATCCAGGTGCCAGCGGCAAAACAGACAGGGAACGGTGATGTATCCAAAGTGTTCGTATCAAGCGAAGGCGGAAATACAACGTCAGTCTCAGTAAGCGAAGCCGGTACCAAAACCAAAATCTCGTTTGGCAAAACAGAGTCGATCACTGGAAGCCTGACTGTGCCGCCTGCCGCCAAACCAAAATTTACTGATCCAAGAAATTCATTGCCCTGGTTGAACACGACGTCGCCCAATTCGAACGTTGTGTCCATCTCTAGATCATCAAACACAAATGGATCATTGTTGTAAAAGCTGAGGATATCGTGGGTTGTCCCACTATCTAGGACATAGGCTTGAAAGCCGCTTGAGCTCCATTCCGCCAAATTTCTACCTCCTCCAGGGGTTTAAAGTCTTCCGCTTACCCCTCCATCTCGCAGCTAATTGCGAGAACTGACTAACGTGAACCCATTCAACATTTTCGATTGTGACATCGCGAAATCTGAGTGGTGCATATTTAAGAAGTGAACCGCGGGGAAGAAATCAGATGGGAGGGATACGACGCTTGTGCACACTTGGTTTGGCAATCGGCA